>CAUJJP010000140.1 GCA_963205525.1 Pseudomonadota bacterium
TCCTCGTCGCCCAGGATGTCGGTCAGCACCGCGAAGCGGTTGCCTTCCTTGATCAGGCCCATCGCGATGCCGGCCACGTGGGCCTTCATCGGCACGCCGGCATCCATCAGCGCCAGGCAGCCGCCGCAGACGCTGGCCATCGACGAGCTGCCGTTGCTCTCGGTGATCTCGGAGACCACGCGCAGGGTGTAGGGGAACTCGTCCTTGCTCGGCAGGCAGGCGATGAGGGCGCGCTTGGCGAGCCGGCCGTGGCCGATCTCGCGCCGCTTGGGGCTGCCCACGCGGCCGGTCTCGCCGGTGGCGAAGGGCGGCATGTTGTAGTGCAGCATGAAGCGGTCCTCAAACTCGCCGGCCAGCGCGTCGATGCGCTGCGCGTCGCGCTCGGTGCCCAGGGTGGCTGCCACCAGCGCCTGCGTCTCGCCGCGCGTGAACAGCGCCGACCCGTGGGTGCGCGGCAGCACCGAGCTGCGGATCTCGATCGGGCGCACGGTGCGCGTGTCGCGGCCGTCGATGCGCGGTTCGCCGGCCAGGATCTGGCCGCGCACGATGCGGCTCTCGATCTCGAACAGCAGGCCCTCGACCTTCACGGCGTCGAACTCGATGCCCTGCGCCTTCAGACCCGCCATCACGGCGGCATAGGCCTCGCGGCAG
Organism: Pseudomonadota bacterium; assembly: GCA_963205525.1. Next base: position 652 of record CAUJJP010000140.1, read on the forward strand.
GCCTGGGTGCGCGCCTGCTTGCTGCGGATCTGGTAGGCCGCGCGCAGCGCGCCCTCGCCGAGCTCGCCGACCTTGGCGATGAAGGCCTCGTCCTTGGCCGGGGCCTCCCAGTTCCACTCCGGCTTGCCGGCGTCACGCACCAGCTCGTTGATGGCTGCGATGGCGATGTTGCCTTGCTCGTGACCGAAGACCACGGCGCCCAGCATCACCTCCTCGCTGAGCTGGTCGGCCTCCGACTCCACCATCAGCACGGCGGCTTCGGTGCCGGCGACCACCAGGTCGAGCTGGCTGTCCACCAGTTCGGTCTTGCCCGGGTTGAGCACGTACTGGCCATTGACGTAGCCCACGCGCGCGGCGCCGATCGGGCCGTTGAACGGAATGCCGCTGATCGCCAGCGCAGCGCTGGTGCCGATCAGGGCGGCGATGTCGACCTGCACCTCCGGGTTGAGGCTGAGCACGTGAACGACGACCTGCACCTCGTTGAAGAAACCGTCCGGGAACAGCGGCCGGATGGGGCGGTCGATCAGGCGGCTGGTCAGGGTCTCCAACTCGCTGGGACGGCCTTCGCGCTTGAAGAAGCTGCCCGGGATCTTGCCTGCGGCATAGGTCTTCTCGATGTAGTCGACGGTGAGCGGGAAGAAATCCTGCCCCGCCTTGGCCTGCGACTTGGCGACCACGGTGGCCAGGACCACGGTGTCGTCCATGCTGACGAGGACGGCGCCGGAGGACTGGCGCGCGATCTCACCGGTCTCCAGCGTGACGCTGTGCTGGCCCCATTGGAAGGTCTTCGTGACCTTGTTGAACATGCTCATACCTGGGCTCCTTGGGAGTGGGGGCTGCGCAATGCCATTCCAGCGGGGCCTGGCTTCAGGCGCCGGTGGAATGACACAGCAATGCGGCCCGGGTGGTGGATGACGGACAGGCGGGGCTGCCGCAGGGGCGGCCCCGCGTGGCCGGGATTACTTGCGCAGACCGAGCTTGGCGATCAGCGCGGTGTAGCGGTCGGCGTCCTTGGCCTTCAGGTAGGCCAGCAGGCGCTTGCGCTGGTTGACCATCTTGAGCAGCCCGCGGCGCCCGTGGTGGTCCTTCTTGTGCAGCTGGAAGTGCGGGGTCAGCTGGTTGATGCGGGTCGTCAGCAGTGCGACCTGCACTTCGGGGCTGCCGGTGTCGGCGGCGCCGCGTGCGTGGTCCTTGACGACTTGTGCCTTGTCGGCGGTGCTGAGGCTCATGGGGCTCCTGCGGATTTCCTGTGGTCGGAAAGACGCCCGGGCAGCCCGAGCGGATGCACACGGCACCCATGCTGGCCTGGCGGTTTCCGGTTGAACTCGCGGCCACCCGTGAAACCGACAGGTGCCGTGGACGATGCACCCAGGCCTGGGCCCGGGCAACTGGCAAGTATAGCCCATGGGGCTGGCTGCGCCGCCCCATGTGGCGCCCCATGGCTGCCATCCAGCCACAGCGGCCGATGCGCAGCCCCGGACGGCGCCCGTTCAGGGCTCGGCCGCCATGCGGCAGCTGTGCGCCTGCGCCACCTGCTCGGCATCGAGCCGGCGCACGGTGCGGAACCCATAGCCCGAACCCTCCACCTCGCGCTCGACGCCGGGAGCGCCGACACGGTCCATCACGCTCACGTACAGCGGCTGCTGCAGCTGGTGGTCGGCGGCCCGCATCTGCGCCTGCCCGAGGCCGCCGAGCACGCGGCTGTCGAAGCGCGCACCCTCCAGCGCGCGCGCCACCGCCAGCGCCTCGGTGCTGCCGGCGCGCTCGATCGCCGCCGCCAGCATCTCCAGCATCACCTGCATGCGCAGGTGCAGGTAGTCGTCCTTGGGGTCCGGGAAGCGCTTTCGGAAGGCGGCATGGAAGGCGTCGGAGGCGGCGCCGCCGGCATTCGGGTGCCACTCCGCGACCGCGTGCACGGCACCTATGCCGGCGTCGCCGAAGGCCGCCGGTGCGCCCAGCGCATTGCCGTAGAAGGTGTACAGCCGCACCGGCGCCCCCACCTCGCGCAGCGCGCGAACCAGCAGCGTGAGGTCGTTGCCCCAGTTGCCGGTGAGCACCGCCTGCGCGCCGCTGGCCTTGATCTTGCTGGCGTAGGGCAGGAAGTCCTTCACACGGCCGATCGGGTGCAGGTCCTCGCCGACGATGGCGACCTCGGGCCGCGCCTGCGCCAGCATGGCCCGCCCCTGGCGCAGCACGTGCTGGCCGAAGCTGTAGTCCTGGCCGATCAGGTACAGGCGCTGCAGTTCGCGGTCGGCGCGCATCACGTCCACCAGCGCCGCCAGCCGCATGTCGGCATGGGCGTCGAAGCGGAAATGCCATCGGCTGCAGCGCTCGTTGGTCAGCACCGGGTCGACCGCCGAGTAGTTGAGGAACAGCGCGCGCTGGCGCGGCTCGCGCGCGTTGTGCTTGTCCAGCGCCTCGATCAGCCCGGCGGCGACCGAAGAGCTGTTGCCCTGCAGCACGAAGCCGACGCCGCGCCCCAGTGCAGCGCGCAGCTGGGTCAGCGCCTCCTCGAGCTGGCCCTTGCTGTCCATGCGTTCAAGCGCCAGCGGCCGCGTCGAAGCGCCCACACGCACGCCGCCACGCGCGTTGATGCGCTCCACGGCCCACAGCAGGTTGCGGTAGACCGCCTCGCCGGCATTGCCGAAGGGGCCGGACAAGCCCTCGATCAAGGCGAGCCGGATCGGCTGCACATCGGCGCTGCTCTGGGCAAACGCCCGCGCGGCAGGCAGGGTGAGCGTGGCGGCCAGCAGCCGCCGACGGGATATCGGATTCATTGGAATGGGGGTCGAAGACTCAGGGAATGGAGACCGCGTCCAGCGGCCAGCGCGGCAGGACGTCGAAATGCGGCGGACCGAGGTCTGCCGCCGGCAAGCCGTGCTGCCAGCGCAGCGCGGCCGCAAGGGCGATCATGGCCCCGTTGTCGGTGCACAGGTGCTGCGGCGGGTAGTGCACGCGCGCGCCCAGCCTGGCGGCACGCTCGTCCAGGGTCTGGCGCAGCAGCGCGTTGGCGCCGACGCCGCCGGCCACCACCAGGCGCGACAGCCCGCTGGCCTGCAGCGCACGCAGCGACTTGGCAACCAGCACGTCGACGATCGCCTGCTGGGTGGCGGCGGCGAGGTCGGCACGCGACTGCTCGCACACATTGGGCCCCAGTTTGGCAACCCGCGTCAGCACCGCCGTCTTCAGCCCGGCGAAGGAGAAGTCGAGCTTGCCGCTGTGCAGCAGCGGGCGCGGCAGGTCCCAGGCCTGCGGGTCGCCGAATGCCGCCAGGCGCGCCAACGCCGGTCCGCCCGGGTAGCCCAGGCCGAGCAGCTTGGCGCTCTTGTCGAAGGCCTCGCCCGCTGCATCGTCCACCGTCTCGCCCAGCAGGGTGTAGCGAGCGACGCCGTCGACCCGCATCAACTGGGTGTGGCCGCCGGAGACCAGCAGCGCGACGAAGGGGAACTCGGGCGCATCCGCGGCCAGGAAGGGCGACAGCAGATGCCCTTCCAGGTGGTGGATCCCGAGCGCCGGCCGGCGCAGCGCCAGCGCGAGCGCCGCCGCCACCCCGGCGCCGACGAGCAGCGCGCCCGCGAGCCCCGGGCCGCGCGTGTAGGCGATGAGGTCGACCTCGGCCAGGCGGGCGCCGGCATCGGCCAGCACCTGGCGCGCCAGCGGAAGCACGCGCCGGATGTGGTCGCGCGAGGCGAGCTCGGGCACCACACCGCCGTAGGCCTCGTGCATCTGGACCTGGCTGTGCAGCGCCTGCGCGCGCAGCCGCGGCGCACCGACGCGCTCGACCTGCACGAGGGCGACGCCGGTCTCGTCGCAGGAGGATTCGAAGCCGAGGACGTTCACGCCCGGATTGTCGCCGCGGCGACTCGCCGCGGGTTCAGACCAGCTTCTCGTAGAAGGCCGACAAGCCGTTGTCGGGATAGCCGCCGAAGGGGCCGCGCAGGGTGTAGCCGCAGCGCTCGTACAGGCGCACCGCCTCGGTCTGGTCGCGCCCGGTCTCCAGCAGCGCCAGGCCGATGCCGCGCCCGCGCAGCGTGGCCTCCAGCACCGAGAGCATGCGCGCGCCCAGGCCCTGTCCGCGCACATCGGGGTGGGTCATCATGCGCTTGATCTCGCCGTAGGCCAGGCCGCCGGTGGCCGGCTCGCCGGGTCGGCGCCAGACCGCGCCGCAGGCCACCGGACGCCCTTCCTGCCAGGCGGCGAAGAAGTCGACCTCCGGCGCCAGCAGCGCCGCGGCGTCGAGGATGTGGTTGGCCTCGGGCGGGTACAAGTCTCCGAGGTAGCGATCCAGCTCCGCCAGCAGCGCCAGCACCTCGGGCTGATCGGGCCGGGTGAGCCGGATCTCGGCCGGCGCCGCCATCACACGCGGAACGATTCGCCGCAACCGCAGCGGTCCTTCTCGCGCGGGTTGTGGAAGCGGAAACCCTCGTTCAGGCCGTCGCGCACGAAGTCGAGCTCGGTGCCGTCGACGAAGGGCATGTTCTTGGGGTCGACCAGCACCTTCACGCCGTGGACCTCGAACACCAGGTCCTCGGGCGCCACCTCGTCGGCGTACTCCAGGTTGTAGGCCAAACCAGAACAGCCGCTGGTCTTGACGCCCAGGCGCACGCCGACGCCTTTGCCGCGCCGGACGATGTGGTTGGAGACGTGGCGTGCCGCCGCTTCGGTGAGGGTGATGGTCATGCTTGTAGGTCTACGGGGTGAGGGCCGGGTGACGGGGCCGGGTGACGGGCCCGATGATCCTGCACCGCGGCCTTGATCGCATCCGCAGCCAGGATCGCACAGTGCATCTTCAGCGGCGGCAACTCCAGCTCCGCCACGATCAGCTGCGGCTCGATGCGCAGCGCGTCGTCCAGGCGCCGGCCCCGCAGCCACTGCGCGGCCAGCGAGCCGGCGGCGATCGCGGCGCCGCAGCCGTGGGCCTTGAAGCAGGCATCGGCGATGCGGCCGCTGCCTGCATCGACCTTGATCTGCAGCCGGATGACGGTGCCTGCGGCGGGAGAGCCGGCCAGCCCGGTGCCGACCGCCGGATCGCGGGCGTCGAAGCTGCCGACGTGGCGCGGCTGGTCGCAGTGCTGCAGGAGCTTGGCGCTGTAGGGCATGGCCTCGTCCTCAGGGCGTGGCCCAGCGCAGCGTGCGCGGGTCCACGCCCTGCTGGAAGATCTCCCACAGCGGCGAGATCTCGCGCAGCCGGCTCACCTGCTGCTGCAGCGTCGCCACCGCGATGTCGACCTCCTCGGCGGTGGTGAAGCGGCCGATCGAGATGCGCAGGCTGGCGTGCGCCTGCTCGTCGCTGAGGCCGAGGGCGCGCAGCACGTGGCTGGGCTCCAGGCTGGCCGAGGTGCAGGCCGAGCCCGAGGACACGGCTATGCCCTGCGCGGACATGATCAGCGCCTCGCCGTCGATGTAGGCGAAGCCGATGTTCAGGTTGTGCGGCACGCGCTGCTGGCGGTGGCCGTTGACGAAGCTGTGCTCGATCTGTGTCAGGCCGCGCAGCAGCCGCTCGTGCAAGGCCTGGACGCGCGCCCGTTCATCGGCCATCTCGGCGAGCGCGATCGCATACGCCAGCCCCATGCCGACGCACTGGTGGGTGGCCAGGGTGCCGCTGCGCAGGCCGCGCTCGTGCCCGCCGCCGTGCATCTGGGCCACGATGCGCGCCCTCGGCTTGTGGCGCAGGTACAGCGCGCCTATGCCCTTGGGGCCGTAGGTCTTGTGGCTGGCCAGGCTCATCATGTCCACCGGCAGGCTGCGCAGGTCGATCTCGACCTTGCCGGTGGCCTGCGCGGCGTCGACATGGAAGATCACGCCGCGCTCACGGCAGAGGGCGCCGATGGCCGCGATGTCCTGGACGACGCCGATCTCGTTGTTGACCAGCATCACCGAGGCCAGGATGGTGTCCGGGCGCAGGGCGTCGCGCAGGCGGTCCAGGTCCAGCAGGCCGTCATCCCGCACCGGCAGCACGGTGAGCTCGAAGCCCTCGCGCGCGAGCTCGTGGCAGGTGTCGAGCACCGCCTTGTGTTCGGTGCCGAGGGTGATGATGTGGCGCCCGCGCCCGGCATGGAACCGGGCCGCGCCCTTGAGCGCCAGGTTGTCGGACTCGGTCGCACCCGAAGTCCAGACGATCTCGCGCGGCTCGGCGCCGACCAGCGCCGCCACCTGCGCACGCGCGCCTTCCACCGCCTCCTCGGCCTCCCAACCCCAGGCGTGGCTGCGCGAGGCCGGGTTGCCGTGCTGCTCGCGCAGCCAGGGCAGCATGGCGTCGACGACGCGCGGGTCCACCGGCGTCGTGGCGGCGTAGTCGAGATAGATCGGACGCTGCATGGTCTTGCGCTGCGGGCCGGCCACTGAATTCCCGACTCAGCGGCCGAAACCCGCGCCCGCGCAGCTCACTTGGAAAGCACGCCGCCGAGGGCGAACACCGAGTTCGGCGCCGTCACCTTGATCGGCTTGACCACCGGCGTGGCCGAGATCGCGCGCTTGACCGGCGCCTCCTCGATCGAGACGCCCTTGGCCAGCTGGTCGTCGACCAGCTTCTTGAGCGTGATCGAATCCAGGTACTCGATCATGCGCGTGTTCAGGCTCGTCCACAGGTCGTGCGTCATGCAGCGCCCGGTGTCGTCGCCCATGCAGTTTTCCTTGCCGCCGCAGCTGGTGGCGTCTATCGGCTCGTCGACCGCGAGGATGATGTCGGCCACCGTCAGCTGCTCGGCGGCGCGCCCCAGCGAATAGCCGCCGCCCGGGCCGCGGGTGCTCTCCACCAGCTCGTGGCGACGCAGCTTGCCGAACAGCTGCTCCAGGTAGGACAGCGAGATCTGGTGGCGCTGGCTGATGGCGGCCAGCGCCACCGGCCCCGAATGCGAGCGCAGCGCGAGATCGATCATGGCCGTGACGGCGAAACGGCCCTTGGTGGTCAGACGCATCTTGGTTCTCCTGTTGGTCCTGCCGCGTGCAACGCCAGACCGCAATCCGGGCGCGCGGCGGGAGCGGAACTCGATCTCGGCCGCCCGATTAACTGAGTGTTTCAGTCAAGTATAGCCGATCCCACACCGTTTGGTAGGAATTAGTTGCGGAAGTTCCCAAGCTCGGCCTTCAGATGCGCCAGCAGGCCGTCGCAGGCCGCCTCAATCAGGTCCAGCACCTGCTCGAAACCCTCCGGTCCGCTGTAGTAGGGATCGGGCACCTCGCGCGGCAGGCCGGGCCGGCGCGCGTAGGGCATCAGCAGGCCGATCTCGCCGCCGGCAGGCGGGCGCAGGCGCTGCAGCGTCGCCAGGTTGTCCTCGTCCATCGCCAGCAGGAGCTGGAAGCGGGCGAAGTCCTCGGCCCGCAGCGCACGCGCGCGCAGCCGGGAGAGGTCGTAGCCGCGGCGCCCCGCGTGGCGCTGGGCACGCGGGTCGGGCGCATCGCCGGCGTGGCCGCCATGGGTGCCGGCGGAATCGACGCCGATGCGCCGCCCCAGCCCGGCGCGCTCCAGTCGCTGGCGCAGCACCGCCTCGGCGGTCGGCGAACGGCAGATGTTGCCCATGCAGACCATCAACACCTTGAATGCCGGCTCGGGCCGGCGCTGCCAGGGCAGCCTCATCGCCCGCGCCCCGGCGCGGCGGTCGGCCCATCGCCCGGCGACGCCAGGTTGCGGTCGTGGCCATCGGCGCCGAAAGCCTGCTCGCGCAGCAGGGCGAGCTGGTCTCGCACGCGCGCGGCCCTTTCGAACTCCAGGTTGCGCGCGAACTCCAGCATCTGCTTTTCCAGCGCCTTGATGCGCTTGCCGAGGTCCTTCTCGGACAAGGCCTCCAGCTCGGCCTGCACACGCGCGCTCTCGTCCTTGGCGCTGCGCTCGGAGACGACACCGTCGATCAGATCGCGCACCTTCTTGTTCAGGCCCCTGGGCGTGATGCCGTGCTCGGCGTTGAAGGCGCTCTGGCGCGCACGCCGACGTTCGGTCTCGTCGATCGCGCGCCGCATCGAGTCGGTGATCCGGTCGGCGTACAGGATGGCGCGGCCGTTGAGGTTGCGCGCCGCGCGGCCTATGGTCTGGATCAGGCTGCGTTCGGCGCGCAGAAAGCCCTCCTTGTCGGCGTCCAGGATCGCCACCAGGCTGACCTCGGGCAGGTCCAGCCCCTCGCGCAAGAGGTTGATGCCGACCAGCACGTCGAACGCACCCAGCCGCAGGTCGCGCAGGATCTCGACGCGCTCGACGGTGTCGACGTCGCTGTGCAGGTAGCGCACCTTCACGCCGTTCTCGCCCAGGTAGTCGGTCAGCTGCTCGGCCATGCGCTTGGTCAGGGTCGTGATGAGCACGCGCTCGTCGCGCTCGACGCGGATGCGGATCTCCTGCAGCACGTCGTCGACCTGGCGGCTCGCGGGCCGCACCTCGACCGCCGGGTCGATCAGCCCGGTGGGGCGCACGAGCTGCTCCACCACCTGCCCGGCGTTGCGCTTCTCGTAGTCGGCCGGGGTGGCGCTGACGAACACCACCTGGCGCATCTTGCGCTCGAACTCGGCGAACTTCAGCGGCCGGTTGTCGAGCGCGCTGGGGAGCCGGAACCCGTACTCGACCAGGGTCTGCTTGCGTGCGCGGTCGCCGTTGTACATGCCGCCGAACTGGCCGATCAGCACATGGCTCTCGTCCATGAACATGAGGGCGTCGGCGGGCAGGTAGTCGACCAGGGTCGGCGGCGGCTCGCCGGGCTGCGCGCCGCTGAGGTGGCGGGTGTAGTTTTCGATGCCCTTGCAGTGGCCCACCTCCTGCAGCATCTCGAGGTCGAAGCGGGTGCGCTGCTCCAGCCGCTGCGCCTCCACCAGCTTGCCCTCGGCGACGAAGAAGGCCAGGCGCTCGCGCAGCTCGGCCTTGATGGTCTCGATCGCCGCCAGCACGCGGTCGCGCGGGGTCACGTAGTGGCTGCTCGGGTAGACCGTGAAGCGCGGGATCTTCTGCCGCACGCGGCCGGTCAGCGGGTCCAGCAGCTGCAGGGTCTCGACCTCGTCGTCGAACAGCTCGATGCGCAGCGCGAGTTCGCTGTGCTCGGCCGGAAAGACGTCGATCACGTCGCCGCGAACGCGGAAGCTGCCGCGCGCGAAGTCGGTCTCGTTGCGCGTGTACTGCATGCGCACCAGCTGCGCGATCACCTCGCGCTGGCCGATGCGGTCGCCCGCGCGCAGCGTCATCACCATGCGGTGGTAGTCGGCCGGGTCGCCGATGCCGTAGATCGCGCTCACGCTGGCGACGATCACCACGTCGCGCCGCTCGAGCAGGCTCTTGGTGGCGGACAGCCGCATCTGCTCGATGTGCTCGTTGATCGCGCTGTCCTTCTCGATGAAGAGGTCGCGCTGCGGCACGTAGGCCTCGGGCTGGTAGTAGTCGTAGTAGCTGACGAAGTACTCGACCGCGTTCTTCGGGAAGAACTCGCGGAAC
>CAUJJP010000141.1 GCA_963205525.1 Pseudomonadota bacterium
TCGTCATCGTCGAGATCGTCACGGTCGGCGACCTGCGCCGTCGGTAACAGTGCGGCTCGCAGGTCGGCCAACGAGACCGCCGAAAGCCGGTGTTCGGCGATGAAGACCTGGAGGGTGGTCGCAACCGTACCGGCGACCTGCTGTTCGTAGCCAAGCTGAACGGCGCGCCCGATCAGGTCGGGCAAACCGCCTGTCGGCGCCGCCCCCACGCCCGAATCGGCCAGCACGGAGTCGCTGAGGAACGCAGCCCAGGAACGATGCCCGAACGCGGCGGCGAGGAGTTCGTGCACATGGCTGCGCCTGACGGGACAGCCGGCACGCGCATGGAGGGTCTGCTGCGCAAGGTGCGCGAGTTCTTTCAAGGTCATGAGTCTTCCTTCGGTGTACCTCGCCGAATCGGGTCAGACGCACGCGTTTAAGTCCCCGACGACGAGGCCTTGAAGGGAGATCGATGACGATGAAAGGGAGAGCCTGTTTCTACTCGCGTGCAAGTACGGCTGGCGCCTCGCCGGGGATTCTAGGCATCCTGCCCGGACCATCCAAGCACCCTCCTCCACGCTCCGCGCCACCAGCCCTTGAAAGTTGTCAGAAATGGACTCATACTTCTGACGTTCAAGGAATCACCGTGCCCAACCTCGCCCAGCAAGTCCTCGCGCACGCCGCCTCGATGCCGGAAGGCGCCAGCCTGTCCGCCAAGGCCCTGCTGCACCTGGGCAGCCGGGCTGCGGTGGATCAGGCGCTGTCTCGCCTGGCGCGCAGCGGCGAACTGCTGCGCGCCGGGCGGGGCGTCTACGTCCTGCCGGTGAAGGGCAAGTTCGGCGCACGGGCGCCGGAAGTCGCCAAGGTGGTCCAGGAGTGGGCCACCCAGCGCGGCGAAACCGTCGTCGGCAACGGCGCGGCTGCAGCGAATGCGCTGGGTCTGACGACCCAGGTGCCGGTGCGCCAGGTCTTCCTGACCTCTGGCCGCAGCCGCAAGCTCAAGCTCGGCGCTCAGACGGTCGAGTTGAAGCATGCCCCGCCCTGGCAACTGCTCTACCCAGGGCAGGCCGCAGGCGAAGTCATCCGCTCGCTGGTATGGGTAGGGCCATCGGGCTCCGCAGCGGCGCTCGGCCAGCTCAGGCAAAGGCTGCCGGCGTCGGAACTGCTGGCCGTCGCCAACGCACGCGCGCGCCTGCCCACGTGGCTTGCGAGCCAGGTCAGCAGCCTGGTGACCCGTGCCTGAATACTTCGCCCTGCCGCGCGAGGATCAGCGCGAGGCGCTGCTTGTAGCTGCAGAGCGTTCGGGCCGTCCCCTGCACTTGCTCGAGAAGGACGTGTGGGTCGTCTGGGCCCTGCGCCACCTGTTCACCGGAGCGCACGCGCCGCACCTGGTCTTCAAGGGCGGTACATCGCTCTCCAAGGCCTACGGCGTGATCAAGCGCTTCTCGGAAGATGTGGACCTCACCTACGACATCCGTGCCATCGTTCCGGACCTGATCGAGAAGGCCGACTCCCCCTGGCCCACGTCACGCAGCCAGGAGAAGAAGTGGAGCAAGGCCATCCGGCAGCGCCTTGCCGAACTCGTCAGCGGCAAGCTGGCGCCCGATCTCGCCAAAGCACTCGCCGAGCAGGGGCTGCAGGCGAAGGCCCGCGCAGAGGGTGAGCAGCTCTTCATCGACTACGAGGCCTTCGGCGAAGGTACGGGCTATGTCCGGCCCTCGGTCCTGCTGGAGTTCGGCGCGCGATCGACGGGCGAGCCCAACGAGTTGCGATCGGTCGCGTGCGATGCCGCGCTGCACCTGCCGGACGTGAGCTTTCCGTCGGCCACGCCCCAAGTCATGCGCCCCGAGCGCACGTTCTGGGAGAAGGCCACAGCCATCCATGTCTTCTGCGCCCAAGGCAGCTTTCGAGGCGGTGACCGCTATGCGCGCCACTGGCACGACGTGACGCGGCTCGACGCTGCCGGCTTCGCCGACGGCGCCGCGAAGGACCGCGCGTTGGCACACGCCGTCGCAGAGCACAAGAGCATCTTCTTCGCCGAATCGATGCCAGACGGTGCGCCTATCGACTACCGCGCAGCGGTCACTGGCGCACTGGTTCTGGCACCGAGCGGCGACGCGCGGAAAACGCTGGCCGAGGACTACCAGCGCATGGTTGAGGACGGCCTGCTCTTGGACGACGCCGAACCCTTCGACGTCCTGCTGCAGCGTTGCCAGGCGCTTGCGTTCAAGGTCAACGCCGCAGCGCTGGGGCCCGCATGACGCTCTGCCCGCGCATCCAAGGGCGCGTGCCGACGACCGCTTGTAGGATGAGGACAACAGAATGCCGCCCAGCGCCATCGACTGGGCTTACAGCGGAAAAATGTGGGGGTATGCGTGGGGGTACCGACAAAACTGCAGGAACGAAAGTTCAATGAAAACAGTAACTTAGGACTGCTTTGAAACTCGCCACCTGGAACGTCAATTCACTCGCGGTGCGCCTGCCGCAGGTCCTGGCCTGGCTGGAGGCGAACCCGGTGGACGTGCTGGTGCTGCAGGAGACCAAGCTCAGCGACGACCGCTTCCCGCATGCCGAGTTCGCGGCCGC
>CAUJJP010000142.1 GCA_963205525.1 Pseudomonadota bacterium
TGCGAGACGGCGGTGATCGAAGGCGTTCCCAACCACCGCGACTCGGTGCTCAGCGCCAAGGAGCGCGCGGCCAACAAAAGCATGATGGTGTGCGTCTCGGGCAGCAAGAGCCCGACGCTGGTGCTCGACATCTGATCTTCCCATTCCAACCTCTGGCAGGCTGCAGCCTGCCGCTCCAACCCGAGGAGACAAGGCATGAAAACGAAAATACGCATCGCGCTGGCGGCTGGCGTCCTGTGCGCCGCGCCGGCATGGGCGCAAAGCGACCAGGTGACGGTGTTCGGCACCGTCGACCTGGCGCTGTCGCACTTGAGCAATGGGGGTGGCGCGACCACCGGCATGTCGCACAGCGGCGGCAACATCTCGCGCATCGGCTTGCGCGGTACGGAAAGCCTGGGCGGCGGCTACGGCGCGGGTTTCTGGTTCGAGTCGGGGCTGAATGCCAAGGACGGCAGCGCGGGCGGACCGGCGGGCAATTTCTGGAACCGCCGCGCCACCGTCAGCCTGACGGGGCCGTTCGGCGAGCTGCGCCTGGGGCGCGACGATTCGGCGACCTTCCTGAACACGCTGATCTTCGATCCCTTCCTCACCAATGGCGTGGCGGGCACCAACAGCTTCCTGATGAACGGCGCGCCGATCCAGATCAGCAATGCCGTGAGCTACTTCCTGCCCAAGGACCTGGGCGGCTTCTACGGCCAGTTGCAGTATGCGTGGGCGCCGGCGTCGACCCCGGCGAGCGACACCTACCGCGGCTTCCGCGGCGGCTACGCCTCCGGGCCGCTGCATCTGTCGGTCGCCGCGGCGCAGCTCGGGTTCACCGGCGCGGGCAAGCTCAAGATCGCCAACCTGGGCGCGAGCTACGACTTCGGCGGCGTCAAGCCTTCGCTCATCTGGGCCCAGGAAAAGCGCGACGGGGGGCTGTCGGTGCGTGCCATCCAGCTCGGTGCCAGCGCCAGTTTCGGCCCGCACCTGGTGCGCGCGAGCGTCGGCGACTACCGCGCGATCGGCGGGGCGCCCGATACCCACTGGCGCAAGTTCGGCGTGGGGTACGCGTACAACCTCTCCAAGCGCACCATGGTCTACACGGCGTATGGCTACGTGCACAACGGCAGCGGCGCCAACCGTGCCGTGGCGGCGCAGGGCCTGGCCGTGCCGGGCAATGTGCCGGGCCATTCGGCCTCCGGCCTCGACGTCGGCGTGCGGCACTTTTTCTGAGGCGGAGCGCGGGCGGGCCTGGCGTCGGATAATCCGACGCTCCGAACGGCCTGCCCCATGTCCTACCCGCTCATCCACGACGAAACCGATCTGCTGGTCCGCCTGCTGCCCGCGCCGGGCCGGGAGGTGGTCGAGCTGGGCTGCGGCGCGGCGCAGCTCGCGCGGGGCCTGCTCGCGCGCTGGCCGGCGATGCGCTACCTCGGCCTGGAGGTGGACAGGACGCAGCTCGCGCGCAACCTGCAGGACGTGCCGCCGCGCATGCGCTTCATCGAGGCGGGCGCGCAGGCGATTCCGGCCGAGGCCGCGCGGTTCGATCTGGCGCTGATGCTCAAGTCGCTGCACCACGTGCCCGTGGCGCTGATGGACCAGGCGCTGGCCGAGGTGGCGCGGGTGCTGCGCCCCGGCGGACACCTGTACGTGAGCGAGCCGGTGTACGGCGGGGCGTTCAACGAGGTGATCAGGCTCTACAACGACGAAGGCGTGGTGCGCGCGGCGGCGCAGGCCGCGCTGGACCGGGCGCTGGCCGCGTCCGGCTCGCCGTGGCGGCAGGCGACCGAGGCGCGCTTCGCCACCGCGGTGCGGTTCGCCGATTTCGCCGATTTCGAACGCCGCATGATGCATCCCACGTTCGCCGACCACCATGTCGACGAGGCCCTGCGCGCGCGCGTGGCGGCGGCGTTCGCGCCGCATTGCGGGCCGCGGGGCGCCGCGTTCGAGCGGCCGATGCACGTGCGCCTGCTGGAGCGCCTGGCGTGAGCATCTGTCCATTGGCCCATCCGGGCGCCTGACCGGCGGCCCCGGCATTTTTCTGGAGGTTTCCCATGCTGCATGAAGATTTGCACAACGACGCCGCGGCGCTGCTGCCGGGCACGGGCAGCGCCAGCCGGCGCAAGGCCCTCGGGCTGATGCTGGGCGCGGGCTACGCGGCCGCCGCCGCGCCGCTGATGGCGCAGACGGCGATCGAGACCCCCTCCGAGGGCCTGGAGGTGGGCGAGGTCAGCTACCCCTCGGGCGGTTTCCAGATGCACGCCTACCGCGCCGCGCCCAAGGGCCGGACGGGCCTGCCGGTGGTCCTCGTCGTCTCGGAAATCTTCGGTGTGCACGAGTACATCGCCGATGTCTGCCGGCGCCTGGCGCATGCGGGTTATCTCGCGATCGCGCCCGATCTGTTCGAGCGCCAGGGCGATCCGATGTCCTATGGCGAGCTGGCCAGGCTGATGAGCGAGGTGGTGGCCAAGGTACCCGACGCGCAGGTCATGGGCGACCTGGACGCCACGGTGGAATGGGCGGGCAGCCACGGCGGTGACGCGGGCAGGGTGGGCATCACCGGTTTCTGCTGGGGCGGGCGCATCACCTGGCTGTATGCGGCGCATGCGCCCGTCAAGGCGGCGGTGGCCTGGTACGGGCGCCTCGCCGGGCAGGACAATCCGCTGCAGCCCGCGCAGCCGCTGGCGCTGGCCGGGAAGATCCAGGCGCCGGTGCTGGGCCTGTACGGCGGCAAGGACGAGGGCATTCCACTGGCGACGATAGAGCAGATGAAGGCCGCGCTCGCCAAGGGTCCGGCCGCGGCGCGGGCGGCGCAATTCGTCGTCTACCCCGACGCGCCGCACGCCTTCCACGCCGACTACCGCGCGAGCTACCGCAAGGAAGCGGCGGAAGATGGCTGGAAGCGCGCCCTGGCATGGTTTGCCGACCACGGATTGAAATAAAGAAGAAAACAGGCGCCAGCCCTTTATGGGAAAGCGCGAGAAGCAATGCTTTTGATAGCGATCGTGGTGGCCACGCTGGCGGCCGGCATCGGCAGCGTCTGGCTGGCGGCGGCGCTCCTGCGCCTCGGGATGGGCGCGCGCTGGCGCGTCGGGCCGCAGCACCTGCTGAGCCTGGCCGCCGGGGCCTTGCTGGCGACGGCGTTCATGCAGCTGCTGCCCGAGGCGTTCGAGGAGCACCCGGCGCAGCCCCTGTTCGCCACCTTGCTGCTCGGGCTGGTGTTCTTTTTCGTGCTCGAGAAGGCCGAGCTCTGGCACCACGGCCACGAACACGGCGCGCACGGCGAGACGCCGCGCGACGACGACGAGCCTGCGCCATCCGGCCACGCGCACCCGCACCACCACCACGGACCGGGCGGCTGGACCCTGCTCACCGGCGACAGCCTGCACTGTTTCGGCGACGGCGTGATGATCGCCTCGGCCTGCGTCGCCGACCTGCGCCTGGGCCTGGTGGCGGCGCTGTCGGTGCTGGCGCACGAGGTGCCGCACCACGTCGGCGACCTGGTGGTGCTGCGCCGGGGCAAGCGGCGCGCGGCGCTGCTCAAGGTGTCGCTGGCGGGGGCGGCCACGTCGCTGGGGGGCGTGGCGGGCTATTACATCGTCGGCCGCTGGGAGACGGCGCTGCCGTACTTCCTGGTGGTGGCGGCGAGCAGCTTCATCTACGTGGCGCTGGCCGACCTGATCCCGCAGCTGCAGCGGCGCCTGTCTGCCATGCAGGCGCTGGTGCAGATCGTCTGGCTGCTCGCGGGCATCGTCGCGGTGCTGCTGGTCAGCGCCTTGGCGCACCACGCGCATTGAAGCCGCGCCGGCTGGTGGTCGTCACTGGCGCATCAGCAGCTCGCGCACGGCGGCCACCTGCCTGCGCGAGACCGGCAGCAGCTCGGTGCTGCCGTGCAGGCGCACGGCCCAGCCTTCGCCGTCCTCGATCTCCGGGTGGCGCTCGAGCGCGCGCAGGGCGTGGCGCGCGACCAGCGTGTTGCGGTGGATGCGCACGAAGGCGTCGCCGTGTTGCGCCTCGAGCTCGGTCAGCGCGCCGTCGAGGATGTAGCTGCGCAGGGTGGTCCTGAGCGTCAGGTATTTCTGCTCGGCGCGCAGGTAGAGCACGTCGGCCAGCGGCACGCGCTCGGTGCGGCCCTGGTCGTGCACCAGCAGCGATGCGCCGTCGCCCGGCGCGGGCGCCGCGGCCCGTGCGCCGGCCGTGCCGGGGCCACGCCGCGCCTTGGCCAGGGCCTGCTGCAGGCGCACGAGGCGCACCGGCTTGGCAAGGTAGTCCACCGCGTCGAGCTCGAAGGCGCTGAGGGCGTGCTCGGTGTGCGCGGTCACGAAAATGATGGCCGGCGGCTCGGCCTGGCGCTGGAGCTGGTGCGCCAGCGCCAGGCCGTCCTGCCCGGGCAGGTGGATGTCCAGCAGCAGCACGTCCACCGGGGGCGGGCGGCCCAGGAGCGCCAGCGCCTCGGCCGCGTGCGCCGCCTCGGACACCGTGTGGCGCGGATCGCATTCGGCCAGCAGTGTGCGCAGGCGCCTGCGCGCGAGGAGCTCGTCGTCCACGATCAGGATGTGCATGGACCCGATTGTCATCGCAAGGAATCAGGCGGCGGGGATCGAGATGCGCACGCGGTAGCGCCCTTCGCGTACGCCGGCGCTGAAGTCGCAGTCGACGTCGTGCAGCAGCCGCAGGCGCTCGCGCACGTTCTTTTGCGCGATGCCGTTGCCGCGCGTGGCCTGCGGCCCGGCCAGGCTTCTGGGCGGCAGCGAGTTGGTGATCGTGAGCACCACGCGCGCCGCGCGCAGCTC
The DNA here is from genome assembly GCA_963205525.1 of Pseudomonadota bacterium. Next base: position 4,776 of record CAUJJP010000142.1, read on the forward strand.
GGTGCGCACCTCGATGAGGCCGGCCAGCGGCGACGGCTCGATGCCGTGCTTGACCGCGTTCTCCACCAGCGGCTGCAGGAGCAGCGGCGGCACCCGCGCACGGTCGGCGCGCGGGTCCAGCTTCCATGCCACCTGCATGCGCTCGCCGAAACGCACCTGTTCGATCGCCAGGTAGTGCCGCGCCAGCAGCACTTCGTCAGCCATCGTCGCGCTGTCGCGCTGCTCGACGAGCGCGTGGCGGAACAGGTCGCTCAGGTCTTCGAGCAGGGCCTCGGCCTTGGCCGGGTCGTCGCGCACCAGCGCGATCGCGCTGTTGAGGCTGTTGAACAGGAAGTGCGGGCGGATGCGCGCCTGCAGCTCGGTCAGGCGCGCCGTCGTCGCCGCCGGGGTGCGCCCACGCGCGCGCAGCGCCAGCGCCGCCACCAGCAGCGCCGAGAGCAGTGCGCCGGAGGCGGCGCCGGCGATCCAGCGCGGCTCGCTGCCTTCCGGCAGCACCAGCATCAGCAGCGCGCTGGCAAGCAGGCCCGCCAGCGTGCCCAGGCCCACCCCGGCGGCGTATTGCAGCGGTTCGCGCGCGCCCTGCAGGATGCGCTTGAGGCTGCAGGCGGCAAGCAGCCAGGCGAGCGTGGCGGGCAGCACGGCGCCGGTGAGCAGCGCCAGGCGCGCCAGCCAGTCGTTCGGGTTGCCGGCCGCGAACATCAGCATCACCCCCAGCACCAGTTCGACGAACAGCACCGCGCGCAGCACCACGCCCGCGTGGCAGGCGTCGAACACCAGCGCGCGGTCGGGCACGGACGCGCTGCGGGCTTCGGTCGATAAAATTTGCGGCTTTGTCATCTCGTGCGCCGAGGGCTCGTCTCCTGGCGCGGATTATTGCCGCCATGCCCACTGCCCAGTCCTCCGAACCCGCCCACGACCAGCTCGCCAGCAAGAGCCAGGCCTGGTCCGCCCTGTTTTCCGAGCCGATGAGCGAGCTGGTCAAGCGCTACACCGCCAGCGTGTTCTTCGACCAGCGCCTGTGGCAGGCCGACATCGCCGGGAGCCTCGCGCACGCCGAGATGCTGGCGGCGCAGGGCATCATCGGCGCCGGGGACCATGCGGCCATCGAGAAGGGCATGGCCACGATCGCGCGCGAGATCGAGGCCGGGCAGTTCGACTGGAAGCTGGACCTGGAGGACGTGCACCTGAACATCGAGGCGCGCCTGACGCAGCTCGTGGGCGACGCCGGCAAGCGCCTGCACACCGGGCGCAGCCGCAACGACCAGGTGGCGACCGACGTGCGCCTGTGGCTGCGCGGCGAGATCGACCTGATCGGCGGCCTGCTCAAGGAACTGCAGCTTGCGCTGGTCGAGGTCGCCGGGCAGAACGTCGAGGTCATCCTGCCGGGCTTCACCCACCTGCAGGTGGCGCAGCCGGTGAGCTTCGCGCACCACCTGCTGGCCTACGTGGAGATGTTCGCGCGCGACGAGGCGCGCATGCAGGACGTGCGCCGGCGGGTGAACGTGCTGCCGCTCGGCTCGGCCGCGCTCGCGGGCACCACCTACCCGCTGGACCGCGAGCGCGTGGCGCGCACCCTGGGCATGGAGGGCGTGTGCCAGAACAGCCTCGACGGCGTCTCCGACCGCGACTTCGCGATCGAGTTCAGCGCCGCCGCCAGCCTGGTGATGCTGCACGTCTCGCGCCTGTCGGAGGAACTGGTGCTGTGGATGAGCCAGAGCTTCGGCTTCATCCGCATCGCCGACCGCTTCACCACCGGGTCGAGCATCATGCCGCAGAAGAAGAACCCGGACGTGCCCGAGCTGGCGCGCGGCAAGGCCGGCCGCGTGGTCGGCCACCTGATGGGGCTGATCACGCTGATGAAGGGCCAGCCGCTGGCCTACAACAAGGACAACCAGGAGGACAAGGAGCCGCTGTTCGACACCGTCGATACCTTGAAGGACACGCTGCGCATCTTCGCCGAGATGATCGGCGGGCAGGTGAATCCCGCCACCGGCGCCAAGGAAGGCGGCATCACGGTGAACGCGCAGGCCATGCGCGCGGCGGCGATGAAGGGCTACGCCACCGCCACCGACCTGGCCGACTACCTGGTCAAGAAGGGCCTGCCGTTCCGCGATGCGCACGAGACCGTGGCGCACGCGGTGAAGGCGGCGCAGGCGCAGGGCGTGGACCTGTCCGCGCTGCCGCTGGCGACGCTGCAGGGTTTTCACCCGGCCATCGGGGCGGACGTGTTCGACGTGCTCAGCCTCGAAGGTTCGCTGAACGCCCGCGGCACGCTGGGCGGCACCGCGCCCGCGCAGGTGCGCGCGCAGATCGCGCGCCACCATGCGCGTTTGGGATTGCATCCAAAAGCGTAGCACCTGGCGCTTGCTGCGCCTGCGCAAATGCCGGAAAACACTTGAAAATCTGCGCGAAACGCCGCCCCGGATGGCCCGGGGCCGGCGAGGGGGTCAGGCCTGTGCCCGCCCCGCCATCCACGCCTGCAGCGCGTCGATCGGCAGCGCCTTGCTGAAGAGATAGCCCTGGTAGGCGTGGCAGCCGTGCTGCAGCAGGAAGTCGCGCTGCTCGGCCGTCTCCACCCCCTCGGCGATCACCTGCAGGCCGAGGCTGTCGGCGAGTGCCACCACCATGCGCGCGATCGCGGCGTCGTTGGCGTCGACGAGCACGTCGCGCACGAAGCCCTGGTCGATCTTGAGCTGGTCCAGCGGCAGGCGCTTGAGGTAGGCGAGCGAGGAATAGCCGGTGCCGAAATCGTCGAGCGAGAAGCCGACGCCGCTGGCCTGCAGCGTCTGCATCTTGGCGATGACGGTCTCGATGTCGTCGATCAGCAGGCTCTCGGTCAGTTCGAGCTTCAGGCGCTCGGGCGCGGCCCCGGTCGCCTCGAGCACGTCGAGCACCTGGTCGGCGAAGTCCGCCTGGTGGAACTGCCGCGCGCTCACGTTCACCGCGATGTCCAGCTGCGCGTACGCCGGCTGGCCGGCCCAGGCCACCAGCTGGCGGCAGGCCTCTTCCAGCACCCAGCGCCCGAGCGGCAGGATCAGGCCGGTGTCCTCGGCCAGCGGGATGAACGCGCCGGGCGCCACCAGGCTGCCGTCGCCCTTGCGCCAGCGCACCAGCGCCTCGAAACCGATGACCGTGCCGAGGTGGTCCACCTGCGGCTGGTAGTGCAGCTCGAACTCGCGCCGCTCCAGCGCCTCGCGGATGGCCGCCTCCATCGCCGCGCGGGTGTCCAGCGCCGACTGCATCTCGGGGTCGTAGAAGCACAGCGTGTTGCGCCCCGAGGCCTTGGCGCGGTACATCGCCATGTCGGCGTGCTTGAGCAGCTCGTCGACCGACGTGGGCGCCTGGCCGAACAGGGCCACGCCCATGCTGGCGCTGTGGTGGTGCACGCTGCCCTGCAGCGCATAGGGCTCGCCCAGCTCCCGGAGCATGGTCGAGCCCATGGCCTCGGCCTGTGCCATGGCCTGCAGCGGGTTGGGCTCCAGGCCTTCGACGAGCACGACGAACTCGTCCCCCCCGAGCCGCCCGACCGTGTCGCCGTCGCCCGTGCAGTCCGTCAGGCGCCGGGCCACTTGCTGCAGCAGCAGGTCGCCGATGTAGTGGCCGCGGGTGTCGTTCAGGCTCTTGAAGTTGTCGATGTCGATGAAGTAGAGCGCGCCCAGGCGCCGGTTGCGCCCGCTCACGACCAGCGCGTGCTCCAGCCGGTCGAACAGCAGGCGGCGGTTGGGCAGCCGGGTGAGCGGGTCGGTGAACGCCAGCTGCTGGATGCGCTCCTCGTTCTGCTTTTTCTGGGTGATGTCGGAGAAGGTGGCGACGTAGTGCGTCACCCGCTCTTGCGGGTCGCGCACGGCGACGATGGACAGCCAGACGGGGTAGGCCTCGCCGTTCTTGCGCTGGTTCCAGACCTCGCCCTGCCAGCGGCCGCGCCGCAGCAGGGTCTGCTCCGGCTCGGTGCGCGGGTGCGGGCCGTGGCGGGGCGACTCGAGCGCGTGCAGGTCGGTGCCGACGACTTCGCCGGCCTCGTAGCCGGTGATGGTGGTGAACGCGCGGTTCACCGTGATGATGGTGCCGTCGGTGTGCGTGATCGCCATGCCCTCGGCGCTGTTGTCGAAGAAGGTCGCGGCCTGGCGCAGGGCGGTGGCGCTGTGGTGCCTCTCGGTCACGTCGGCGTAGGTCAGGACCGCGCCGCCCTCGGGCAGTGGCCGGTCGGCCACCGCCAGCACCCGCCCGTCGCGCGTGGTGAACTCGAAGTCGTTGCACTTGCCCTGGCGCAGCCGCTCGATCCGTTGCGCCACCCGCGCCCGGGTGGCCGCGTCGTCGGTGCCGTGGTGCGCGACGAAGTGGGCAATGAAGGTTTGCAGCGGCAGGCCCTGGCAGTCCTGTTCCGGCGGCCAGGACGCGAACTGGAGGAACCGCTGGTTCCAGACCACGAGCCGCAGCTCGCGGTCGAGCAGCGCCATGCCCTGGTCGACGTGCTCGATGGTCTGGTGCAGGCGCGCCAGGCTGAAGCCCACCGTCTGGCCGGCGTCGCGCAGCAGCTGCGACAGCCGGGTCGCGGGGGTGGCCGCGCCCGGGGCGGCGGCAGTCTCTTCGCGCGCCGCGGAGGCCGCGGCCTGCTCCTGCCGCATCTGCAGCAGGGCGACGACGCAAAAGCGCACGATGCGCGCCAGCGGGCGCACCGTGAGCAGCGGCCCCGCGATGGTGAAGCAGGTCACGCGCTGGCCGTTCAGGTCGATCGCGGTGAGCATGCCCTCGCGCATCACGCCCGAGCGCGCCGCCTCTTCGGGGCTGACGCTGTATTCGTCCATCTCGCCCTGCATGATGCGCTGCGCGATGGCGTGCGTCTGGCCGATGCGCGCGCGCTCGCTGGACGCGACGATGCGCCCCGAGGGGTCCATGAAATTGCACACCAGCGCCAGTTCCGCATGCAGCATGTCGCACAGCTCCTGGCCAAACCGGACGTTGAATCGTGTTGGCATGGTGCTGTCGTCAGCCGGTGCGGCGTTTGCGGGATGGCATGGTGGTGCGGGGCGGGCAGGCCGCCGTGGTCGGTATCGCGAATTCTCCGTATACAGTCTATCGGCAGCAACGAGGGGTTGGAGGGAAAAAATGCACGACAAACGCATCGCCATACGGGGCATTGGGGCCCTGGCACTGCTGCTCGCGGCCGGCGGCGCGTGGGCGCTGGGCGTGGCCGGCGTTTCGCCGCAGGGCGAAGTGGCGCAGGTGCGCCAGGTGGTGGTCCGCTTCGATGCCCCTGCCGTGCGCATGGGTGATCCCGGGGCGCCCGCGCCCTTCGCGGTGAACTGCAGCGACGCCGGCGCCGCGCGGGGCCAGGGGCGCTGGCTGGACGAGCGCCGGTGGGCCTACGACTTCGTGCAGGACTTGCCGCCGGGCGTGCGTTGCGAGATCACCCCAAGACCGGACTTCAAATTGCCATCCGGCGCAAGCTGGACGGGCGCCAGCAGCTATCGATTCAATACTGGCGGACCCTTCGTGCAGCGGGTCTGGCCGTCGGGCTACGGCACGATCGAGGAGGAGCAGTACTTCATGCTGCGGCTCAGCGGCGCGGCCACGCAGGCCAGCGTGCGCGAGCACGTCTGGTGCGACCTGGAAGACGTGGGCGAGCGGGTGCCGGTGCGCCTGGTCGAAGGCCAGGAGCGCGAGGCGCTGCTGCGCGCGCGCGGCCTGGCGCAGGACGCCGCCCGGGAGCCGCTGCGCTACCCGACGCTGGCCTGCGCCCGCCGGGCAACCGCGGGCAGCAGCCTGCAGCTCGTCTTCGACCAGGGCGTGGCGACGCCCAGCGGCGTGGCCAACCGCGTGGCCAGGCGCTTCCGGTACGAGGTGCGCCAGCCGTTCAGCGCGGAGTTTTCCTGCGAGCGGGAAAACGCCCAGGCCGCGTGCCTGCCGATCCGGCCGATGCGGCTGGCGTTCAGCGCGCCGGTGGCGCGCAAGCTGGCGGCCGCCATCCGCCTCAAGGGCGCGGACCAGGCCCTGGCGCCGAAGTGGACGGAAGAGGGCGCGGCCGACGACCTGGTCGATGCCGTCGAGTTCGCCGGCCCCCTGGCGCCCGAGACCGCGTACGTGTTCGAGCTGCCGGCGCATTTCCAGGATGCCTCGGGCAGGGCCCTGGCCAACGGCGCGAGCTTCCCGCTCAAGGTGGCGACGGGGCCGATGCCCGCGCTCGCCAAGTTCGCCGCCGCGCCGTTCGGCATCGTCGAGCGCTTCGCCGAGGGGCCGGACGGCCCGGCGCTGCTGCCCGTCACCTTGCGCCGCGTGGAGCCGCGGCTGCAGGTGCAGGGCCTGCAGCCGGGCGCCGAGGCGGGCCGGGTGAGCACGCTGACGCCGACGAGCGATGCCGAGATCATCGGCTGGCTGCGCCGGGTCGAGCGCTTCGAGCGCTCCTGGATCGGCCGCGACGAAGCGCAGGACGAGGCCAGGGCGCCGCTGCCCGCCCCGATGCGGCGCGGCAAGGGCGAGGAGGGCGCGGGCGTCGACGAGGCGCATTACGTGCAGGCGCGCATGGTCTCGCTGCTCGCCGGCAGGAGCGGCGTCCGGAGCCTGCGCCTGCCGGGGGCGGACGAAAAGGACCCGCGCCCCTTCGAGGTGGTCGGCATCCCGCTGCCTGCCGGCTTCAACGTGGTCGAGATCGCCTCGCCCCTGCTGGGCGGCGCGCTGCTCGATGCGCGCTATGGCGAGCCGCGCACGATGTACGTGCGCACCACCGCGCTCGTGACCAACCTGGGCGTGCACTTCAAGCTCGGGCGCGAGAACGCGCTGGCCTGGGTCACCACGCTGGACCAGGGCCGGCCGGTGGCGGGCGCGACGGTGCGCGTCAGCGACTGCGGCGGCAGGGAGCTGGCGCGCGCGACCACCGGCGCCGACGGCGTGGCCCGGCTGTCCGGCCTCTCGCCCGAGCCGCCCGCGTGCGGCCAGGACGAATGGCGCCGCGCCTACTTCGTGAGCGCGCGCGCGCAGGATGAACTGGCCTTCGTCTGGAGCGACTGGCAGCGCGGCATAGAGCCCTGGCGCTTCAACCTGCCGACCAACGACGCCGTCCGACCGGACGAGGTGGCGCACACGGTGTTCGACCGCACGCTGCTGCGCGCGGGCGAGACGGTGTCGATGAAGCACCTGCTGCGCCTCGAGACCGGCCAGGGTTTCGCGCTGCCCGGGCGGCGCCCGGGCGAACTGGTCGTCACCCACGTGGGCAGCGGCCAGCAGTTCAGGCAGCCGCTGAAGTGGCGGCGCACACCCACCGGGGGCCTGAGCGCGGCCAGCGAATTCCAGGTGCCGCCCGCCGCCAAGCTGGGCGAGTACCAGGTGAGCCTGCAGGCACCCAGGGGAGAGCAGAGCCTGGAGACCGGGAGCTTTCGCGTCGAGGAGTTTCGCCTGCCGGTGTTCGAGGGCCGCATCGCCCCGGCCCAGTCCGGCGCGCTGGTGCAGGCGCGCAAGCTGGCCACTGCCGTCCAGGTCGGCTACGTCGCGGGCGGGCCGGCCGCGGGGCTGCCGGTGCGCGTCTCCGCCATGGTGCGCGGCAAGTCGCTGCAGTTCGACGATTTCGGCGAGTTCAGCTTCGGCCTCCCGCAGGAGCACGACGGGCAGGAGTCGGCCGACGATGAGGAGGAGCCCAATCCGGACAGCCAGGCGCAGGAGGCGCGCGTGGTGGCCGACAAGCTGCCGCTCACGCTCGACGGCCACGGCACGGGGCAGCTGACGATCGAGCCGCTGCCCGCCGCGCGGCGGGCGCAGGAGCTGGTGCTCGAAGCGACCTACGCCGATCCCAACGGCGAGGTGCAGACGCTGCGCAGCACGCAGCCGCTCTGGCCGGCGGCGGTGATCGCGGGCATCAAGACCGAAGGCTGGGTCTCCGGCGGCAACCGGGTGCGCTTCCAGGCGCTGGCGCTGTCGCTCGACGGCAAGGCGCAGGCGGGCGTGCCGGTCTCGGTGCAGGCCATTGCGCGCAGCACCACGACCAGCCGCAAGCGCATGGTCGGCGGCTTCTACAGCTACGACAACCGCAAGCAGACCAAGGACCTGGGAACGGTCTGCAGCGGTACCAGCGACAGCCGCGGCCTGCTGCTGTGCGAGGCCAGGCTGGAGCAGCCCGGCGAGGTGCAGCTCGTGGCCACCGCGCGCGACAAGGCCGGCAACGAGGCGCAGGCCGCCACCACGGTCTGGATCACGCGCCAGGGCGAGCTGTGGTTCGGCGGCGAAGACCACGACCGCATCGACCTGTTGCCCGAGAAGAAAAGCTACCAGCCCGGCGAGACCGCGCGGCTGCAGGTGCGCATGCCGTTCCGCCACGCCACGGCGCTGGTGAGCGTGGAGCGCGAGGGCGTGATGTCCACCCGGGTCATGGAGCTCGACGGCAAGGACCCGACGATAGAGCTCAGGATCGACGAGGCCTGGGCGCCCAATGTCTACGTGAGTGCGCTGGTGGTGCGCGGGCGCCTGCGCGAGGTGCCGTGGTACAGCTTCTTCACCTGGGGCTTCAAGTCGCCGCGCGACTGGTGGCGCGCCTTCCGCACGGAGGGCAAGGAGTACGTCGCGCCGACCGCGATGGTCGACCTCTCCAGGCCCGCCTACCGCCTCGGCGCCGCCGAGCTGCGCGTGGGCGCGAAGGCGCACCGGATCGCGGTCAAGGTGGCGGCCGACAAGGCCAGCTACCCGGTGCGCGGCAAGGCGCGGGTGACGATTTCCGCCGTGCTGCCCGACGGCAAGCCCGCCGCGCACGCCGAGGTGGCCGTGGCGGCGGTGGACAAGGCGCTGCTCGAACTGATGCCCAACGCCAGCTGGAACCTGCTCGACGCCATGCTGCGGCGGCGCGCCTGGGGCGTCTCCACCGCCACGGCGCAGATGGAGATCATCGGCCGGCGCCACTACGGCAGGAAGGCCGTGCCCGCCGGCGGCGGCGGCGGCCGTGCGCCGGCGCGCGAGCTGCTCGACACGCTGCTGCTCTGGAAGCCGGTGGTCGAGCTCGACGCCAACGGCCAGGCGCAGGTCGAGGTGCCGCTGAACGACGCGCTGACCACCTTCGAGATCGTCGCCGTGGCCGACAGCGGCCTGGGGCTGTTCGGCACCGGCAAGACCAGCATCCGCGCGACGCAGGACCTGCAGATCATCAGCGGCCTGCCGCCGCTGGTGCGCGAAGGGGACGCATTCCGTGCGCAGATCACGCTGCGCAACACCTCGGCCAAGGCGATGCGGGTCGAGGTGGCGCCGCGCGCCACCCTGCTCCGCCTGGAGCGGCAGACGCTGGACATTCCGGCGGGCGAGGCCCGCGAAGTGGCGTGGGACGTGACCGCCCCCGAGCAGCTGGCGCAGACCCGCGCCCAGGCCTTGCTCTGGGAGATCGAGGCGCGCGACACGCTGGGCGGCGCGCGCGACGCGCTCAAGCTGAGCCAGCGCCTGGTCGCGGCCGTGCCGCTGACGGTGCGGCAGGCCACGCTGGTGCAGGTCGATGGCAGCGTGGAGGTTTCCGTCGCCGCGCCGCGGGATGCGCTGCCGGGCCGCGGCGGCCTCAGGCTCGCGCTGCAGCCCAGGCTCGCCGAAGGCCTGCCCGGCGTGCGCGACTGGTGGGCCAACTACCCCTTCGCCTGCCTCGAGCAGAAGGCCAGCAAGGCCATCGGCATGGACGACGCCAAGGCCTGGCAGACCCTGGTGGCGCAGCTGCCGACCTATCTGGACGAGGACGGCCTGGCGAGCTACTTCCCGCCGCGCGCGGGCGAGGGGCGCCGCGGCAGCGACACGCTCACCGCCTACCTGCTCGCCAGCAGCCACGAGGCGGCGCGCCTGCATCCCGCGTTCGCCCTCCCGGACGAGCCGCGCGAGGCGATGCTGCGCGGCCTGGCGGCCTTCGTCGAGGGCCGCATCGAGCGCCGCTTCTGGAGCCCGCGCAAGGACCTCGACATGCGCAAGCTCGCCGCGATCGAGGCGCTCTCGCGCTACGGCCAGGCCGACGCGCGCTGGCTCGCGAGCCTGACGGTCGCGCCCAACCAGTGGCCGACGCACGCGGTGATCGACTGGGTCGGCATCCTGCAGCGCGTCAAGGACGTGCCCCAGCGCGAGCAGCGCCTGCAGGAGGCGCTGCAGATCCTGCGCGCGCGCCTGTCGTGGCAGGGCACGCGCGCGGCCTTCGGCACCGAACAGAGCGACTACTGGTGGTGGCTGATGCAGAACGGCGACGTGAACCTGGCGCGCCTGATGCTCGCGGTGATGGACGACCCCGATTGGCGCGGCGACATGGGGCGCCTGGCGAGCGGCTTCATCGCGCGCCAGCAGGGCGGCGCCTGGCACACCACCACCGCCAACCTCTGGGGCCTGCTGGCGCTCGAGCGCTTCAGCGCGAAGTTCGAGTCCGAGCCGGTGGCCGGCACCACGCGCGCGCAGCTCGGCGAGGCCAGGGACAGCGTCGACTGGTCCAGGGTGGTGCGCCAAAGCGCCGGGGACGAGGGCGGCGAGATGCACCTGTCCACCTGGTTCGGCGCGCCCGCCGCGCCGGGCCGCTACGTCCACAACACCATGTTCCTGCCCTGGGGCAAGGCGGCGGGCGGCGGCGAGCTGCTCGTCGCGCACCAGGGCCAGGGCAAGCCCTGGCTGACGCTGCAGTCGGTGGCGGCGGTGGCGCTCAAGGCGCCGTTCAGCGCCGGCTACGCGATCCGGCGTACGGTCACGCCCGTCGAGCAGGCCGACAAGAGCCTGCCCGCGGGGGAATACTCGCGCGGCGACGTGCTGCGCGTGACGCTCGAGGTCGACGCGCAGACCGACATGACCTGGGTGGTGCTGACCGACCCGGTGCCCGGCGGCGCGACCATCCTGGGCAGCGGCCTGGGGCGCGATTCCGAGATCGCCGCGCGCGGCGAGAAAGGCGGCGGCGCGGGCTGGCTCGCGTTCGAGGAGCGCGCCTTCGAGGCCTACCGCGCGTACTATGAGTACCTGCCCAAGGGCGTGGCGACGCTGCAGTACACCGTGCGGCTGAACAATGCCGGCCGCTTCGCCGTGCCTCCCAGCCGCGTCGAGGCGCTGTACGCTCCCGAGATGTTCGGCGAGACGCCGAACGCGCCGGTGCGGGTGCTCGGCCATGAGCCCTGGAAACCATAGCGTGCCGCCGCTTTCCTCCGCGCGGCCGGTCGTGTGTATTCTCGGACCCTGAAAAGACAGCCCACACCTCCAAGCATGTCCGTGTCGTCGCTGCGTGCCTCTGCCCACTGGATCGCTGCCGCCATCGTGCTGGCGGCGGGCCTGGCGGTGACCTGGGGCCTGGTGCGCCAGCAGAGCGCGGCCCTCGGGCGGGTCGAGCAGGCGCGCCTGAACGACGCGGCCGACGCCGCCACCGCGGCGCTGGCACGGCGCATGGACGCCCATGCCGGGGTGGTCGCGGGCCTGCGCGATCTCTTCCGGGTCGACCCCGGTCTCGACTGCCGCCGGTTCGAGCGCATGGCGGCCGAGCGCGGCGTGCGGCGGCGCCACCCGGAGATCCGCGACCTGGGCTTCACCCGCCGGGTGCCGGCCGAACGGCGCGCGGCGGAGGGCGCTGCCGCCCACCCCGGGGCCGAGCGCTACGTCGTCGAGTGCCTGTGGTCGCGGGACGGCGGCGACGAGGGACTCCGGGGATTGGACGAGGGCGCGCGGCCCGACCGCCTGGCGGCGCTGCTGGCCGCGCGCGCCAGCGGCCGGCCGGTGGCCTCCGCGCCCATCGATGCGGCGCGGGCGTCGGGCGGGGGCGGGACATTCACGCTGCACTATCCGGTGTTCGTCGACGAGCCCGCGGCGGGGGCGGGCGCGCCGCGCTTCGTCGGCACCGTGGCGGCCACGGTGCAGCTGGACGAGATGCTCGATGCCCTGCGCGGCGCGGGCTTCCTGCGCGGCGTCGCGCTGCGGCTGCGCGACGTGCAGGCGGCGCCCGCCGAGCCCCCGCCGGGCGCGGTGCCAGGCTCCGTGGCGCGGGAGCTGGAGATGCATGGCCGGCAATGGCGCCTGGACTATGCCCCCGCGCAGTCGCTGCTGTCCCGCACCGAGCGCCTGCTGCCGCGCTGGATCGGCGAGACCGGGCTGGCGCTGTCGCTGCTGCTGGCGCTCGCCGCCGGGCTGCTGGTGCGCCAGCGCGCGCTGGGGCCGGAGTGGGGCGAGGCGCTGCGCGGCAGCGAGCAGCGCCTGCGCGCCATGTTCGACCAGACCGCCGTGGGCGTGGCCCTGATCGACATGGACACCGAGCGTTTCGAGCGCGTCAACGGCAAGCTCTGCGAGCTCCTGGGCTACACGCGCGAGGAGATGCTGCAGCGGGACGTGCGCGCCATCTCGCACCCGGACGACTATCCCCCCAACCGGGCCCTGCGCGAGCAGTTGCGGCGCGGCGTGGTGTCCGCCTTCCACATGGAAAAGCGCCTGCTGCGCAAGGACGGGACGGTGGTGTGGATCGACCTGACCGTCGCGCCCGTCATGCGGCAGGGGCAGGCGCCCAGCCACAACGTGGGCGTGATCCAGGACATCACCGAACGCCGGCGCATGCGCGACGAGCTGCAGGCCAGCGAGCAGCGCCTGCGCAGCATCCTGGACCATCTGCCCGTGGGCGTGATCGTCTGGCAGAACGGCGTCAACGTCGTGTTCCGCAACCGCCGCTTCGTCGAGATCACCGGCTACGACGCCGACACGCTCGCCGTGGGTGCCGAATGGTGGGTGCAGGCGCACCCCGATCCCGTGGCGCGCGAACGCGCGCGCGTCCTCTGGCGCGAGCGCTGCCGGCACGCGCGCGCGCACGGCGGCACCATCGGCCGCGACGAGTACGAGATCCACTGCGCCGACGGCGTGGCGCGCCCGTTCGCCATCTCCGGCGTGCTGTTCGCCGATACCGAGCTGTTCATCTTCGAAGACCTGAGCCGGCACCGGGCCGCCGAGGACGAGATCAACTACCTGGCGTCCTACGACCCGCTCACGGGCCTGGCCAACCGGCGCCTGCTGGTGCAGCGCCTGGGCGATGCGCTGGCGGCCAGCGCGCGCGACGCGCAGTGCGGCGCGCTGCTGATGCTCGACCTGGACCACTTCAAGACCCTGAACGAGACCCGCGGCCACGAGCACGGCGACGCGCTGCTGCGCCAGGTCGCGCAGCGCCTGCGCGATTGCACGCAGGCGCAGGACACGCTGGCGCGCCACGGCGACGACGAGTTCGTGCTGGTGCTGGGAGACCTGAGCGCTAATCTCGACGACGCGACCACGCACGCGCGCAAGGTCGGCGAGCGCATCCTGTCGGCGCTGCGCGCGCCCTTCATGCTCGCGGGGGAGCACTGCCACACCACGGCCAGCGTGGGCGCCGCCGTCTTCCGCGGCGAGGAACTGAACGTGGACACCCTGCTGCAGCAGGTGGACATGGCGATGTACCAGGCCAAGGCGGCCGGGCGCGACACGCTGCGCTTCTACGACCCGCGGATCCAGGCGCGGGTGCGCATGCGCGCGCAGCTCGAGCGGGACCTGCGCGACGCGCTCGAGCAAAAGCAGTTCGAACTCTTCTACCAGGCGCAGCTGCACGAGGACCGCATCATCGGCGCGGAGGCGCTGGTGCGCTGGCGCCATCCGCGCGATGGCTTCGTCTCGCCCGCGCAGTTCATCGCGCTGGCGGAGGAGACCGGCCTGATCCTGCCGCTGGGCCACTGGGTGCTCGAAACCGCGTGCCGGCAGCTGGCCGCCTGGGCCGCGGACCCGCAGCTGGCCCGGCTCAGCCTGGCGGTGAACATCAGCCCGCGCCAGTTCTACCAGGCGGACTTCGTGGCGCAGGTGCTCGCGGCGCTGGCCCGCAGCGGCGCCGATGCGCGCCGGCTGGAGCTCGAACTGACCGAGGGCCTGCTGCTGCAGGACGTGGAGGACACGGTCGCCAAGATGACGCAGCTCAAGGCCTACGGCGTGGACTTCGCGCTCGACGACTTCGGCACCGGCTACTCGTCCCTGTCCTACCTCAAGCGCCTGCCGCTGGACCAGCTCAAGATCGACCAGAGCTTCGTGCGCGACGTGCTCATCGACCCGAACGATGCCGCGATCGCGCGCACCATCGTCGCGCTGGGCACCAACCTGGGCCTGCGCGTGATCGCCGAGGGGGTGGAGACCGAGGAGCAGCGCGCCTTCCTGCAGCGCCACGGCTGCGTCGTCTGGCAGGGCTACCTGTTCGGCAAGCCGGTGCCGGTGGCGCAGTTCGAGGCCCTGGTGCGCGGCACTCCGGTGCTGGCATGAGGCGGCGCGCGCGCTGGCTGCTGGCCGCGTGGCTCGCGGCATGGGCGGCGCAGGCGGCGGCGCTGCCCGCGTTCGAGGCGGTGCGCGCCGGCTTTCATTCGTCCGAGACCCTGGTGCTCTCGCGCGAGGGCGAGGTGATCCAGCGCCTGCGCACCGACGTCAGCGTGCGCAGCGGCCAGTGGCTGGCGCTGGCCGATGTGTCGCCGGCGCTGCGCCACGCGCTGGTGCTGAGCGAGGACCAGCGCTTCTACCAGCACAGCGGCGTCGATTGGGCGGCGGTCCCGGCCGCGGCCTGGGCCAACCTGTGGCACCGGCGCACGCGCGGCGCCAGCACCATCACGATGCAGCTCGCCGGCCTGCTCGACGACGACCTGCGCGCCAGCGGCGGGCGCAGCCTGGCCACCAAGGTGGACCAGGCGCTGGCGGCGCGCGAACTCGAACGCGGCTGGCGCAAGGACCAGATCCTGGAGGCCTACCTCAACCTGGTGCCGTTTCGCGGCGAGCTCGTCGGCATCGACGCGCTCTCGCGCACGCTGTTCGGCAAGGCGGCGCACGGCCTGGATGCGCGCGAGGCGGCGGTGGCGGCGGCGCTGGTGCGCGCGCCCAATGCCGTGCCCGCCGTGGTGGCGCGCCGCGCCTGCGGCGTGCTGCGGGACATGCAGCCCGGCGCCGACTGCGACGCCCTGGACTTCTTTACCGAGGCAGCGCTCGCCCGGCGCGCGTTCGATGCTTCCGAAGGAATGGCGCCGCACTTCGCCCGCCAATGGCTGCGCGCCGGGCCGGCGCCGGGCGAGCGCTCGCCCGTCAGCGCGCCCCTGCAGCGCTTTGCCAACGAAACGCTGACGCGCCACCTGCGCGAGCTGCGCGGGCGCAACGTGCAGGACGGTGCGCTCGTGGTGCTGGACAACGCCAGCGGCGAGGTGCTGGCCTGGGTCGGCTCCTCGGGCGCGCTCAGCCGCGCCGCCGAGGTCGACGGCGTGCTCGCGCGGCGCCAGCCGGGCTCCACGCTCAAGCCCTTCCTCTACGCCCAGGCCATCGCCCAGCGGCGCCTGACGGCCGCGTCGCTGGTGCACGACTCGCCGGCGCAGATTCCCACCGCCAGCGGCCTGTACATCCCGCAGAACTACGACCGGCATTTCAAGGGCTGGGTCCCGGTGCGCACGGCGCTGGCCTCCTCGCTCAACGTGCCGGCGGTGCGCACGCTGGTCATGGTCTCGCCCGATGCCTTCTTCGCGCAGCTGCAGGCGCTCGGCCTCTCGCTGGCCGAATCGGGCGGCTACTACGGCTACAGCCTGGCGCTGGGTTCGAGCGAGGTGCGGCTGCTCGACCTGGCCAACGCCTACCGCGCGCTGGCCAATGGCGGGCGCGCCGCGCCGGTGGCGCTGCGCCTGGGCCAGCCGGCGGTGCGGCCGGTGCAGGCGCTGCCCGAGGCGGCCGCCTTCATCGTCGGCGACGTGCTGTCCGACGCCAACGCCCGCGTGCCCACCTTCGGGTCGGACAGCGTGCTCGGCACGCGCTTCTGGTCGGCCGTCAAGACCGGCACCAGCAAGGACATGCGCGACAACTGGGCCATCGGCTGGTCGCAGCGCTATACCGTCGGCGTCTGGGTCGGCAACGCGGCGGGCGGCGCGATGCACGAGGTCAGCGGCACCAGCGGCGCCGCGCCCATCTGGGCCGACGTGATGGGCTGGCTGCACCGGCGAGAGGCCAGCCGCGCGCCCCGGCCGCCCGCGGGCGTGGTGCGCCAGCGCGTGCGCTTCGACGGCGCCGGCGCGCCGCAGGGCGTGCGCCAGGAGTGGTTCGTGCGGGGCACCGAGCAGGCGGTGATTGCAATGAAATCAGGAGCTGCCAGCGCTGATCCAGAAAGCGCTGGAGGCCGAAATGATGCAAATCATCGTCGGTCCGATGCGATGCCCGCGGCACGCATCCTGGCCCCGGCGCCCGGCACCATCCTGGCGCTCGACCCGGACATTCCGCCGGCGCACCAGCGGGTCTGGTTCGAGGCGGCGGGCGGCGGGCGGCTCGCCTGGCGCATCGACGGCAAACCCGCGGGCCGGGGCGCGCGCTGGGCCTGGCTGCCCTGGCCGGGGCGCCATCGCGTGGAGCTGCTGGGCGCGGGCGGCGAGGTGCTCGACGCGCTGCAGCTCGAGGTGCGCGGCGCGGGCGTGAGGCAGCGCGCGCCGGCCGGCGCTCCTATAGTCGAGGCTTCGACCCGGCCCGTCCCATGAACATCTCCCAGCTCCTGCGGCGCAGCGCGCTGCTTTGTCCCGAGCGCCCCGCGCTGCTGCACGGCGCGCGGGTGCTGCACGACTACCGCCAGCTCGCCGCGCGCGTGGCCGCCCTGGCGCGGCATTTGCGCGAACCGCTGGGCGTGCGGCCCGGCGACCGCGTGGCCATCTACGGCGCCAACGCCCCGGCCTACCTGCAGGCGCAGCATGCCATCCACTGGTGCGGCGCCGCCGCGGTGCCGGTCAACTACAAGCTGCACCCCAGGGAGCTGGCCTACGTGCTGC
The DNA here is from genome assembly GCA_963205525.1 of Pseudomonadota bacterium. The sequence goes on from CAUJJP010000142.1 coordinate 21,506, forward strand.
AGGACAGCGGCGCGCGCGTGGTCTGCGCCTCGCCCGAGCTGGAGGGCGCGGCGCGCGAGGCCGGGGCCGACCCGGCCCGCCTGCTGGTGCTGGGCAGCAGTGCGTGGGAGGCCGCGGCGCAGGGTGCGCCGCTGCCGCTGCACGACGCGGCGCCCGAGGACCTGGCGTGGCTGTTCTACACCTCGGGCACCACCGGGCGGCCCAAGGGCGTGATGCTGACGCAGCGCAACCTGCTGGCCATGACCATGGCCTACTTCACCGACGTGGACGAGGTCGACGCGCGCGACGCCATGGTCTACGCCGCGCCGATGTCGCACGGCGCGGGCCTGTACAACTACGTGCACCTGCTGCGCGGCGCGCGCCACGTGGTGCCGGAGTCGGGCGGCTTCGATCCGGCGGAGCTGGCCGCTCTGGCGCGCTCGGTCGGGCGCCTGTCGCTCTTCGCCGCGCCCACCATGGTGCACCGGCTGGTGGCGCACCTGCAGCAGGCGGGGCAGGGCGGCGAGGGCTTCAAGACCATCGTCTACGGCGGCGGGCCGATGTACGTCGACGACCTGCGCCGCGCGATCGACGTGATGGGGCAGAAGTTCGTGCAGATCTACGGCCAGGGCGAATCGCCGATGACCATCACCGCGCTCGCCCGCGAGCACCTGGTGGAGCGGGAGCACCCGCGCTGGCAGGAGCGCATCGCCTCGGTGGGCGTGGCCCACGCCTGCGTGCAGGTGCGCGTGGTCGACGGCCAGGACCAGGACCTGCCCGTGGGCGAGATGGGCGAGGTGATCGTGCGCGGCGAGACCGTGATGGCCGGCTACTGGAACAACCCTGAGGCCAGCCGCGAGACGCTGCGCGGCGGCTGGCTGCACACCGGCGACGTTGGCAGCCTGGACGCCGACGGCTTTCTCACGCTGCGCGACCGCAGCAAGGACGTGATCATCTCCGGCGGCTCCAACATCTACCCGCGCGAGGTGGAAGAGGTGCTGCTGCTGCACCCGCGCGTGAGCGAGGCGGCGGTGGTGGGCCGGCGCGACGCCGACTGGGGCGAGATCGTCGTCGCCTTCCTCGTGGCGGATGGCGCGCCGGTGCCCGACGGGGAGCTCGATGCGCTGTGCCTGGCCCACATCGCGCGCTTCAAGCGGCCCAAGGTCTACCGCTGGGTCCGGAGCCTGCCCAAGAACGCCTATGGCAAAGTGCTCAAGACCGAGCTGCGCCAATCCCTGAAAGAGAGCCCTGCACCATGACCACTCCCGTGACCCTCAAGATCGACTTCGTCTCCGACGTGGTCTGCCCCTGGTGCGCCATCGGCCTGCACGCGCTCGAGCAGGCCGCCGAGCGGCTGGCCGGCGAGGTGCGGCTGGACTGGCACTTCCAGCCCTTCGAGCTCAACCCGCGCATGGGCCCCGAGGGGCAGGACCACGAGGAGCACGTGCGCGAGAAATACGGCCGCACCGCGGAGCAGCTGGCGCAGACGCGTGCGGCCATCGCCGAGCGCGGCGCGCAGGTGGGCTTCGTCTTCAACCTCGGCCAGCGCACGCGCGTCTGGAACACCCTCGATGCGCACCGGCTGCTGCACTGGCTGGGCGAAGAGGGTGCCGAGGGCCAGCAGCGCGCGCTCAAGCACGCGCTGCTCTCGGCCTATTTCACCGAGGGGCAGAACCCTTCCGACCACGCCACGCTGCTGCGCATCGTGGGCGGGCTGGGGCTGGACACGGAGCGCGCCCGCGCCATCCTGGAGAGCGACGAGTACGCCGCCGCCGTGCGCCGCGACGAGCAGCGCTGGCAGGGCCTGGGCATCCACTCGGTGCCCGCCGTGATCGTCAACGAGCGCCACCTGATCTCCGGCGGCCAGCCGGTCGAGGTCTTCGAGCAGGCGCTCAGGCAGATCGCGCAGGGCGCCTGACCTTCCCGGCGCGGCGAATGCAAAGCAGCCGTAATGCCCCGGCAAATGTCGGCAAATGTCGGTAAAAGGGGCGGCGGTGGCGCGCCGTGCGGCGCATCATCAGGGGCGTATCCACTACCCGAAGGGGCTCGACATGCCTGCAACCGCTTCCACATCCCCCCGCGGCGCCATGCTCACGCGGCGCCGCGCATGGACCGTTGCCTGCGCCGCGCTGGCGATGGGCCTGACCACCATCGGCGCGCAGGCGCAGCCGCGCAACGACCCACGCAATGATCCGCGCCGCAATCCGGGCCAGCGCCCGCCTGCCCAGCGTCCGCCGGCCCAGATGCAGCACCGGCCGCCGGGGCCGCCCCAGGCGCACGGCCCGATGCGCGGCGCGGGGCCGGACCGCCGCTGGCACCAGGGCGACCGCGTGCCGCCCATGTACCGCACCCGCCACTACGTGGTCAACGACTGGCACGCGCACCACCTGGGCCGGCCGCCACGCGGCTACCACTGGGTGCAGTACGGCGCGGACTACCTGCTGGTGGCCATTGCCACCGGGGTGATCGTCCAGATCATCCTGAGCCAGTGATGTCGCCGGTGCCAGGCCCCGGCGCGACGCAGCGGGGTCTGGCCCGGTAGCTGCGCCCGCTCCCGTACACCGCGGGATGTCCTTGTCGCCCCCAGCGAAGTGGCTGGAAGTGGCCGCCGGCGTGGCGGCGTGGCGACGGCTGTCGATCACGATGATTGCGATCCGGCGCAGATCAGTGGGCGTCGGGTTGCTGCTGCTGCGCTTTTCAACGCCCCGACAGCGTGCGCCTGGTGGCCAACTCGAATCCGCTCACGGTGGTGGGTCACTTTCCTGAAGTCTTCACTCAAGTTATTGCCGAATGGGCCGATATGTCAAAAAGAGGGCATTTGGGGGCACTGATGCTCGTTTGAATTCACCACGCAGGGTCTATAAACCACTGGCTGGTCGCCATGAAGTCACTAACCAACACCATTGCATCGTCCTTGGGGAGCTCTTGGCAAGGCGTGTCTGACCGCGCCTTGTCCTGGCTGCTCGTCGGCGTCTTGCCGGTGGCGATCCTGGTGTTGTCGGCAATGGCTCTGTTCACCTGGGAGTCGCACTATGCCTACGATGAGCCCGTACCCGTGGCGATGCGCGTGGTCGAGGACGCCAGCGCCAGCCTCGGCCCGGAAAAGGCCTTGGCGGCACTGCGCGAGCAGGCACCCGTCCTGCGGTACGACACCCGGCTGAAGGAAACGCCGTTCTGGTTCGAGTTTGCCGTACCCGCGGCGCAGTCCGGGCGGCCGGCGGCCATCGAATTCCCCTCGCGGCACCTGGTCCGGCTGGCCTGCTGGGGCGGTAGCGAACTGGCCCCCCTGGGGGAGGGGGGGCTGAATGGCCACAGCGGCCGTTTGTTCGATTCGCGCGGCGGTTTCGGCATGCGCCTGCAAGGCTTGTCCTCTGGCGCCTCGGTTCTGTGTCAGGCCCGTTTCGTCGGGCCTGCGCGCCTGATGACGCTGCAGTGGGATGAAAGCGCGTTGCAGGCGGCGACGCGGTCCTTCGAACGTGATACAGGCCTGCTCGAGGGCGGGATTCTGATGCTGGCGCTGTTCGTGCTCATGACGGCGCTCATCAACCGCAATGCCACTTATGTGCTGTTCGGGGTGTGGCTGCTGATCAACCTGCGCATGGGGGCGCTATCGGCGGGCTGGGATCGGCAGTGGCTGGGGCACGACATACCGGTGGAATGGCTGGTGAGCGTGCGCATGGTGACGATTGCATTGCTCTACACCCTGACCTTTCAGCTTTTTCGCGCGTTGTTCCGCGATCAAATGCACAAATGCGCCAAGCCGCAGGTGTTCGACTGGGTGCATTGGAGTTGCGTGCTGTTGCTGGCACTGTCGGTCACGATGCCCTTTGCGCAGTTTCTGCCCGTGGTCTGGGTCGCCACTGCGTTGGGCAGCTTGCTGTTGGTGACGGTTCTCGTGCGCATCGTCGTCATAACGCGCTCGCCGGTGGCTGCCTGGTACGGGGCTGCCATCGCTGTGATGTTGGTATCGAGCATGTACGAGGTCGTGGCCGCAGCCTGGGGCATCAAGGCATGGATCGGTTCGATCAACAGCGTGACGGCGGCGCTGGCATCCAGCCTGCTGGCTTCCATGGCCATTGGCGCGCAGCTGCGTCAGGAGCATCAGCAACGGGTGCAGGCGCAGGCCCAGCTGACCCACAACTATGAGGAGATGCCGCTGGGGCTGTTCACGCTGGATCTGACGGGACGCTTCATTGCCGCCAACCCCGCGCTGCGGGCGGCGCTGGGCCCGGGCGTGCTGACGGGAGGCCGCAACCATTGGGATGACCACTTCGCATCCTTAGGGTGGCAGCAGGTGCTGCAGTCCCTGAGCAGCCGGTCCGAGGTGGAGCTGGAGCTTTCGGGCCGGACGGACGCGGACGGGGCCCCGGCGCGCCGCTATCTCGTCAATGCGATCCGCTCGGAAGATCGCGTCGAGGGCTCCCTGCAGGATGTGACGGAGCGCTCCCTGGCCGTGGAGCGCCTGCGCTTCCTGGCCGACCACGATCCGCTGACCCAGGTATTCAACCGCGACGGCATCCGCGCCGAACTCGAGCGGGCACTGCAGTCGGCGCGCGCGGATACGACGCTTGCGCTGGCCTATCTGGATCTGGATCGTTTCAAGCTGATGAACGAGCTGTTCGGCCACTACGCCGGCGACGAGGTGCTGCGTCAGGTCTGTGCCCGCGTCACCGGGCTGCTGACGGGCGGCATGCGGATGGGGCGCATGGGTGGCGACGAGTTCATCCTTCTGATGCCGGGCACGAGCCTGGCACGGGCCACGGCGCTTTGCCAGGATATCGTCAGGCAGATAGGCGACAGGCCCTATCGTGTGGGCGATCGGTCCTTTCACGTGCGCGGCTCCGTGGGGCTGATCGACGCGGCGCGGGTCGGCTCCGTCGAGGAGGCCGTGTCGACTGCCAATCGCGCCTGCCGCGAGGCCAAGATCAGCCGTGGCAGCCACCTGGTGGTATTCGAGCATGACTCGCGGGCGCTGCGCGAGCACGAGGCAGAGATTGCCCTGGCCAGCCACCTCGCGGCATCGGACGAGCTGCAGGGCCTGTATCTGGAGATGCAGCCCATCATGTCGCTGGCCCAGCCGGATCAGTCGCTCAATTTCGAGGTGCTGCTGCGCATGCGCGGCGTCGATGGCGAGCTGGTGCCCACGCCGCGGTTGATCCTGGCGGCGGAAAACAGCGGCTGCATGGGGCAGGTGGATCGCTGGGTGCTGCGCCAGACCCTCGTATGGATGCGCGAGCACCAGGCCGACCTGGAGCTGACGCGCTTCATCTGCATGAACCTCAGCGGCGCTTCGCTCAATGACGAGAATTTTCTGCAGGATGCCGTCCAGATGCTGCAGGCCTACGGCGACGTGGTGTCGCGCCTGTGCCTGGAAATCACCGAGAGCGTGGCTCTGCATGACCTCGAGAACACGCGGCGTTTCATCGCCCAGGTGCATGACCTGGGTGCCAAGGTGGCGTTCGATGACTTCGGTGCGGGGTACACCTCGTTTTCGTACCTCAAGCAGCTCAAGGGCGATCTGGTCAAGATCGACGGCAGCTTCGTCGTCAACATCAACGAGCACCCGGCCAACGTGGCCATCGTGGAGGCCATCGTCGGACTGGCGCGCAACCTGGGCATGAAGGTCATCGCGGAATGGGCTGAGGACAGCGCCACGGTACAGACCCTCGCGGACATCGGCGTGGACTATGTGCAGGGCTTCGCCATCGCCCGGCCGCAAGCGCCGGAGCGCATTCTTGCCGCGCGCTCGGCAGCGGATTTCGTGAGCGATCCGGGGCTGCTGCATGCCCTGCTGCTGCAAGGCTGGGCTGCGCCGCTGTCGCTCAGCGATGCGCCACCAGGCCTTGCGAAGCACTGAGGCCTACATCAGTCGTGCCGGGGGCGGCAGCAGCATGGGAATGGTCGCCGTTGCGGTCCGGACCCAGTCGTGGCGTGCGCGCGGCACTTCCAGGACGATGTCGGGGTGGTGCGTCTCGACCATGAATTTGAACATTGGATGCCGCACTGCAGCCCATCGCTCCTGTGCCGTGCGTACTTCGAATTTCATGACGCGGTGCGGCAGGTTGCCCGCGTGGCGCAGCGGGATGTAGCCCAGATCGGGGTACACATCGTCGAACAGCAGGCGCCGGTATTGGCGATCCACGGGCGCGCGCCCTGCGACGACCATCCAGTCCACGTCGTTGCGCAGACAGTACAGGTAGAAGGCCTTGAACAGCGCGGTCTTGACCAGGGTGCCCACGCGGCCTTCGGACACGCCGAGCCTCGTGGCCTCGGCCAGCACGCTGTTGCCCAGTGCGTCCGGTAGCGCCAGTGACCGCTCCAGCGCCAGCGGTCCGTTGGCGTTGGTCTGTATCCGCATGGTGCCCAGGGCAGAGCCATCGAGGCGAGACTCGGCCAGCAGCACCACGGAGCTGGTGGAGAAGTCGGCCTGCTCGGGCTCGAGCAGAGCGTCTGCCAGGCCGGGCACGTGGCGCGCGTAGGCCAGGTGACGTATGTGCACGGCCTTTTGCAGCGCTTGCGCGTCGCTCACCACGCGTACGGAAAACGGCAGGCGCTCCAGAGTTCCGTCAGGAGCCGGATTTGCATGGGTGGCGCAGGTCATCGTGGACAAGGGTGGTGTTGGCGTGACGAGACAATGATATCCCCGGGTCGGTCTGGCATGCACGCGGAACGCGGCAAGGTGTTGCGTTCAGCGCTATTTTTAAAAGAGTGCGCCCCTTTCCGCGCGGTGGTCAGAGAAGCGTTCCGGCAGCAGCCGGGTCGGAGCCCCGGACGGGGGGCCGCCCTCAATAGCTGCGTCCGCCCTTGTACATCGCATGCTGGCGCCGGTGCAGGGCGGTCACCTCGCTCACGCGCGCCATGGCCGCTCCGGCGTGCGCGTGGGTGATGGCCAGGCCCAGCGCGTCGGCGGCATCGGTGCCGGGCAGGCCCGGCAGCTGGAGCAGGCGCCGCACCATCTCCTGCACCTGGCTCTTGGCCGCGCGGCCGTGGCCGACCACGGCCTTTTTCATCTGCAGCGCGGTGTATTCGGCCACCGGCAGGCTGGCGTGCACCAGCGCCGTGAGCGCCGCGCCGCGCGCCTGGCCGAGCAGCAGCGTCGACTGCGGGTTGACGTTGACGAAGACGATCTCCACCGCCGCGCAGTCGGGCGCGTAGCGCGCCGCCACCTCGCTGATGCCGTCGAACAGCAGCTTGAGCCGCCCCGGCAGATCGCCCAGCGCCCGGTCGGCGCCGCCGCGCCGGGTGGTGCGGATGGTGCCGCTGGCGACGTAGGCCAGGCGCGCGCCGCCGGCCTCGATCACGCCGAAGCCGGTGGTTTGCAGGCCGGGGTCTATGCCGAGGATGCGCATGGTGCGAGGTTACGGCAGTTGCGCCGCCGGCATGCGCGCCAGGATGGTGCGGCTGCGCCCGGCGAGGTAGGCCGACTGCGGCGTCTTCTCGAAGCGCCGGGGCGCGGGCAGCATCACCGCCAGGCGCGCGGCCTCGGGCGCGGTGAGCTGCGCGGCGCTCTTGCCGTAGTAGTGGCGCGCGGCGGCCTCGGCGCCGAAGACGCCGCTGCCCCATTCGACGTTGTTGAGGTAGATCTCCAGGATGCGCTGCTTGGTCAGCAGGTGTTCGAGCGCGAAGGTGAGCAGCAATTCCTGCCCCTTGCGCACCAGCGTGCGCTCGCCCGAGAGCAGCAGGTTCTTGGCCAGCTGCTGGGTGATGGTCGAGCCGCCGCGGATCTTCGCGGCGCGCGCCGGCCGGCCGGGGTGGCGTGCCTGCGCCTGCTGCGCGCGCTCGCGGGCGATGGCGTTGCGCTCCCAGGCTTTTTCGATCGCGTCCCATTGCACGCCGTCGTGCTGCAGGAAGCCGTCGTCCTCCGAAGCGATCACCGCGCGCTTGAGCTGGTCGGAAATCCGCGCGTAGGGCACCCAGCGCTGCTGCCAGCGCAGCGGTCGCCCGTCGTGCCGCTGGGCCCAGATGGCGGAACGCTGGAAGCTGGTCGATTCGGGGTCGATGCGGGCCATCAGCGCGATGCGCAGCACGAAGAACAGCTGCAGCGCGACGAAGGCCAGCAGCACCAGCGCGCACCAGCGCAGCAGGGCTTTCATGGCGCCAGCAGCGCGCGCAGCTCGGCCAGCACCGGGGCCGAGGGCGGGCGCACGCCGCGCCAGAGCGCGAAGGATTCCGCTGCCTGCTCGACCAGCATGCCCAGGCCGTCGCGCGCCAGCGCGCCGTGCGCCGCGGCCCAGTCGAGGAAGCCTTGCGCCTGCGGGCCGTACATCATGTCGTAGGCCAGGCTGCCGGCGCGCAGCACCTGGGGCGGGATGGGCGGCGGGCCGCCCGAGAGGCTGCTGGAGGTGGCGTTGATGATGATATCGAAATCGGCCTCCAGCGCTTGCTGGTCGAGCGCAAGCAGCTCTGTTTTCGAGAGCGATGCGATACCCTGGTGGCGCACCGCCAGTTCCTGCGCCCGCAGGGGGGTGCGGTTGCACACCACGATGCGCCGCGGTGCGCGCGCGAGCAGCGGGGCGAGTACCCCGGCGGCCGCGCCGCCGGCGCCGACGAGCAGCACGTCGCGCCCGGCGAGCAGCACGCCCGCGCCCTGCTCGATGTCGGCCACCAGCCCCAGGCCGTCGGTGTTGTCGGCGTGGATGCGGCCGTCCTGCAGCACCAGCGTGTTGGCCGCGCCCGCCTGCGCCACGCGCTCGCTGCGGCTGTCGGCCAGGGCCGCGGCCTGCTGCTTGAACGGCACGGTGACGTTGCAGCCGCGCCCGCCCTGGGCGGCGAAGCCGCGCACCGCCGGCGCGAAGCCGCCGAGCGGCACGAGCCGCGCCTCGTAGGCCAGCGCCTGGCCCGTCAGCGCGGCGAAGCGCGCGTGGATCCACGGGGAGCGGCTGTGCGCCACGGGGTGGCCCATCACGCAGTACAGGTCGGTGGTCATTGCGGCTCCCTGAGCTGCGTCTCCAGCACCTGCTCGCGCGTGAAGCGGAAGCGCGCGACGACGGCGAGCTGGTCGGTCTTGGCGCGCATCTCGGCGTTGAACGGACCGAACGGACCGGCGGCGCGCGCGATCGCCTCGGCGCGCTGGTCGAGCAGCCGGTTGCCCGAACCCTGCACGATTTCGGTCGAGAGCACGCTGCCGTCGAAATTCACCGTGAGGATCATCACCAGGTCGCCGTAGAGCTTCTTGCCGCCGGCCTCGGGGAAGTTGCGCGTGCCCTTGTCCTCCACCTTGCGGCGCAGCCGGTCGTAGTACAGCGCGTAGGCCGCCTCGCGCGTCGCGGGGCTGATGTAGCGCTTGCGCGGGCGGGCGTTTTCCTCGTTCACGCGCTTTTCGATCTCGGCGAGCAGGCGCACCAGCTGGCGGCGCTTTTCCGCCTGCGCGCGGCCCTCCATCATCGCGAGCTGGCGGCGCACCTGCGCGAGCAGGCGGTTTTGCTCCTCCAGCAGCTGCTCGGCCTGTTGCTGCGCGTCCTCCACGTCGTCGCCCGCGGCCGTCAGCGCCGAGTAGGGCAGCGGGCTGGTGGCGCGGCCGGCCGCCGCCTCGCCGCCGCCGGCCAGCGCGGCCTGCGCCAGGGCCTGCGCCTTCTCGGGCGCTTCGCCGCTCCTGGCGTTGACCAGGATCACCTCGAGCGGCGTGTCCTGGAACACCCGGTTGAAGGTCTGCGGCGCCACGAACCGCACCGTGAACAGCGCCGCGTGCACCGCCAGCGAGACGCCCAGGGCGATCTGCAGCGTGCTCAGGCGTTCGAGCGTGGCGGAAAATCTCACGGCGCTGGATTATCCGTGCCGGGCGCCGGCGCCTCGTCCACGTCCACCGCGATCGCCAGCGTGGCGCCGCCGGCGTCGGCGCTCTCGTCGTCGTCCACCGGGCCGTCGTCGCCCGGGTCGGCCGGGTCGTCCAGCCGCGCGCGCAGCGTGCCGCCGACGTCGAGCGTGATCTCGTCGACCGTGCCCAGCTTCACGCACAGGCGCGCGCCGCGCGGCAGGCCTTGCGCGCCCAGCACCGGCAGCACCAGCGGCAGGTGGTCGGCGCGCACCAGGCAGTCGCCGTTGGCGCCCTCGCGGATGACGGTGGCCTCGACCTCGCCGATGCGGTTCTGCTGCAGGTACCTGAGCGTCCACCAGCGCTCCATGCTGGCCTGGTAGGCGTTGTAGGCGCCGTAGGTGGCGTCGAAGCTGCTGATGATGGCGAACAGGCTGGCGTCCTTGGGCTTGAACGGCGCGGCCAGCGCCGCCGTGGTGCCGTGGCGCACGCAGGCGATGATCTGCCACTGGTTGAGCAGGTCGACGTAGCGGCGCAGCGGCGAGGTGGCCCAGGCGTAGCAGGGCACGCCGATGCCGGCGTGCGGCAGTGCGCGCAGGCCCATGCGCACCTTGATGCCGGGCGCCAGGCTCGCCTGGCTGCGATAGATGCCGGGCACGCCGTGGTCGGCCAGCAGGCGGCCCCAGGTGGCGTTGGCGACGATGGCGGCCTCGGCCACGATCAGGTCCAGCGGCGCGCCGCGCCGGCGCGTCTCGATCGCCACGGTTTCGCTGCCGTCGGGCTCGTCGCCGCTGCCGCCCGTGAGGCGAAAGGTGTAGTCGGGCCGGTTGAAGTTCTCGGGCTTGCCGCGCACCGCCTCGCGCCCGGCCTTCAGCTGCCGCGCCAGTTTATATAAAAAAGTGAGCTCCTGGCGCTTGTCCAGCAAGGGCTGGGGTGTGTTTTCGCTTGAAACTTCAGGGTCGGTGATCCAGTCCTCGGTGACGATGTGGTCGAGCTGGTCGTGGCGGAAATTGATCGCCACCTGCACGCGCTCCAGCCGCGTGTGCTGCTCCAGCGGCGCCAGCGTCGCCTCGTCGTAGGTCACGTACAGCGAGACCGCCGGGTTGGCGCGCTGCGCGTCCAGCGTGTAGCGCTGTACCACCTCGGGCGGCAGCATGGTGATCTTGTGGCCGGGCAGGTAGACGGTCGAGAGCCGCGCGCGCGCCAGCTGGTCGAGCGCGTCGCCGGGCGCGAGCGCCAGGCCCGGCGCGGCGATGTGGATGCCAACGGTGACGCGCCCGCTGCCCAGGCCCTGCACCGAGAGCGCGTCGTCGATCTCGGTGGTCTGCGAGTCGTCGATCGAATACGCCGCCACCGGCGCGAGCGGCAGATCCTGCGGCGGCTCGGGCGCGGCCACTGGCGCGAAGCCGGTGCCCGCGGGAAAGTACTCGAACAGGAAGCGCTGCCAGTGGAAGGCGTAGGCCGAGCCGATCGCGCCCGCTTCCTGCAGCAGTGGGAGCGGTGCCTTGTGCGTGGCGCGGCTGGCCTCGACCACGGCCTTGTACTCGGGCGCGTTCTTGTCGGGCCGGAACAGGATCTTGTAGAGCTGCTCGCGGATCGCGGGCGGGCACTGGCCGGCCGCCAGCTCGCCGGCCCAGGCGTCGATCTGTGCCTGCACCTGCTTCTTCTTCTCGATCGCGGCCAGCGCCTGCTGCAGCACCTCGGCCGCGGCCTTCCTGAAGCGCCCCTTGCCGGCGCGGCGGAAGTAGTGCGGCGCCTCGAACAGCGCCAGCAGCATGCCCGCCTGCTCGGTGGCCGGCGCGCTGGCGGAAAAGTAGTCGCGCGCCAGCTCGGCGAAGCCGAACTCGTCCTCCGGCGCGAACTCCCAGGCCAGCGGCAGCTCGATGGCCGAGGCGATGCGGTGCGCCTCCTGCATCAGCGCGGCGGGCGCGGGCTGCTCGAACTTCAGCAGCAGGGCGGCGGCCTTGACCTTGACGCGCTTGCCGCTGTCGAGCTCCACCTGCGCGGAGCTGTCGGTCTCGGAGAGGATGCGGCCGGCGTGGAACTTGCCGGCTTCTTCGAACAATGCATGCATGGGCCAATTTTCCCATGCGGACGAGGCTTCAAACTTCCAGCGTCAGCCCGGGATCGAAGTGTTTGTTCTCGTTGACGCCGTCCCTGGCGTAGCCGCGCGGGTTGGCCACGATGCGCGTGGCGCCCACCCGGTAGTCGAAACTGTCGTGCACGTGCCCGTGCAGCCACAGCGCCGGCCGCCAGCGCAGGATCTGCGCCTCCAGGTCGGAGACGAAGGCTGCGTTGATCGGCGAGCCGGCGAACCGCGCCGCGATGCTGCCGCGCGCCGGCGCGAAGTGGGTGACGACGACGGTGGGGCCGTCAAACGGCTCGGCGAAGCGCTTCTCCAGCCAGGCGACGGACTGGTCGAACAGCAGCTGCGAGACCGCGGGCGTGAAGCGGTCCCCGAACTCCGGGGCGACGGCGATGCGCGTGTAGTCGCGCGCGAAGGCGACGATTTTTTCCAGCGCCGCGTCGCGCTGTTCGCCGGAGTCGAACAGGCGAAAGTCCGACCACAGCGTGCAGCCCAGGAAGCGCACGCCCTGGTGGCGCCACTCGTCCTGCTCCAGCACTCGCACCCCGCTGCCCGCGGCGTGCTCGCGCAAGGCCCTGAAGGTGCCTGCCACGTCGCCGCCGAAGAACTCGTGGTTGCCGGCGACGAACAGCGTCGGCCGGCGGTACTGCCGCGCCCAGGCCATGGCCTGCGCGGGCCGCTGCAGATCGCCCGCGAGCACCACCACGTCGGCGTCGGTGGCGGGCGGCTCCATGGGCTGGACGGACAGGTGCAGGTCGGAGAGCAGGGC
>CAUJJP010000143.1 GCA_963205525.1 Pseudomonadota bacterium
GGCCGCCCTGCTGCAGGTCCTGCAGCAGGGCGGCCTGCCAGTCGGCGCAGGCCGCATCTGCGCCCGCTGAGGTGGCCGGCGCTGGTGCTGCGGCGGCCTCGTCGGCGCTGCGGTCCTGCCGGGCCGAGGCTTGCGATGGCAGCGGCGGCTGCCGAGGCTGCGCCGCCTGCAGCTCCGGCGGCAGGTCGCGCAGCTGCACCACCTGGGCCGGCGCCATCACCGTCAGCCAGTGGCAGATGTTCTCCAGCTGGCGCACGTTGCCGGGGTAGTCGAAGTCCTGCAGCCGCCGCAGCGCGCCCTCGGCGATGCGCTTGGCGTCGACACCGAGCTGCTGCGCACTGCCGGCCAGGAAGTGGCGCACCAGCTGCGGGATGTCCTCGCGCCGCTCGCGCAGCGGCGGCAGGCGCAGCCGTATCACGTTCAGGCGGTGGAACAGGTCCTCGCGGAAGACGCCGGCGCGCACCCGCTGCTCCAGGTCCTGGTGGGTGGCGGCGATCACGCGCACCTGGCTCTTCAGCGGCTGGTGGCCACCGACGCGGTAGGACTGGCCGTCGGAGAGCCCGCGCAGCAGCCGGGTCTGCAGCTCCAGCGGCATGTCGCCGATCTCGTCCAGGAACAGGGTGCCGCCCTCGGCCTGCTCGAAGCGGCCGCGGCGCGTCGCCTGGGCGCCGGTGAAGGCGCCGCGCTCGTGGCCGAAGAGTTCGCTTTCCAGCAGATCCTTGGGGATGGCGGCGGTGTTGATGGCGACGAAGGGACCGCCGCTGCGCGGGCTGTGGCGGTGCAGGGCGCGCGCCACCAGCTCCTTGCCGGTGCCGCTCTCGCCGGTGATGAGCACCGTGGCGTGGCTTTGCGCGAGGCGGCCGATGGCGCGGAACACGTCCTGCATGGCCGGCGCCTGGCCCAGGATCTCGGGCATCGCGCCCTGGCCGAGGTCGCGCTCGGGCTCGCGCAGGCTTTCGTCGATGGCACGCCGCACCAGCTCCACCGCCTGTGCGAGGTCGAAGGGCTTGGGCAGGTACTCGAAGGCGCCACCCTGGAAGGCACCGACCGCGCTGTCGAGGTCGGAGTAGGCGGTCATCACGATCACCGGCAGTCCCGGCAGGCGCTGCCGCACCGCGGCCAGCAGCTCGATGCCCGACATGCCGGGCATGCGGATGTCGCTCAGCAGGACCTGGGGCTGGCCGCCATCGTCCAGCGCCGCCAGCAGCTCCTGGGCGCTGGCGAAGCTGCGCACCGGCAGCTCCTCGCGCGCCAGCGCGCGCTCGAGCACGAAGCGGATGGAGTGGTCGTCGTCGGCGATCCAGATCGGTTTCATCGGCGGCCCGCGTGGCCCCTGGAGGTGCTGCCCCTCATGGCAGGGGAATCATGATCCTGAACAGGGTCCGGCCCGGCGCGCTGTCGCAGACCATCGTGCCCAGGTGCTGCTGCACGAAGTTCTGCGCCAGCGTGAGGCCAAGTCCGGTGCCGCCTTCGCGCCCCGACACCAGGGGCTGGAAGATGCGCTCGCGGATCGCCTCCGGCACGCCGGGTCCGTTGTCCTGCACATGCAATTCCAGTGCCAGCCGCCAGCGCTGCTGGCCGATCGTGATCTGGCGTGCGATCCGGCTGCGCAGCACGATCTCGGCGTCGCCTTGCGCGATGCGCGCCTGCAGCGCCTGCGCGGCGTTGCGCACCACGTTGAGCAGGGCCTGGATGAGCTGCTCGCGGTCGCCGCGGAACTCGGGGATGGAGGTGTCGTAATCGCGCACGATCTGCAGCCCGGGCGTGAACTCGGCCAGCACCAGGGTGCGCACGTGCTCGCACACCTCGTGGATGTTGAGTTCGCCCACCTGGCGCGGCTGGCGCTGCGGGGCCAGCAGGCGGTCCACCAGCAGGCCCAGGCGGTCGGCCTCGCGCACGATGACCTGGGTGTACTCGCCCAGCGCCGGCGGCAGCTCGGTGTGCAGCAGCTGGGCGGCGCCGCGGATGCCGCCCAGCGGGTTCCTGATCTCGTGCGCGAGGTTGCGCAGCAGCTCCTGGTGCGCTGCCGCCTGTTCGAGCGCGCGCTGCTCCTGGTCGCGCCGCGTGTGCTGCTCGATTTCGATCAGCTCCACCAGCAGCAGCCCCGGCCAGTCGGTGCGCGAGACGATCACCTGCACCGGCAGCACGCCGCTGCCCAGCGCGGGCGCGCGCTGCAGCAGGGTCTCGAAGCGGGTGCTGGCCACCTCGTCGGCCGCCACCGTGCGCAGCATCTCGCGCATGCGACGGTCGTCGCGCAGCCAGTCCTGCACCCGCCCGCGCGCCAGGCTGCGCCGGGCGATGCCGGTCTGGTCCTCGAGGGCGGCGTTGGCGTGCCGGCAGCTGCCGTCGTGGGCGACCACGGCGACCATGGTGGCGAGCTGGTCGAAGGCGGCGAAGCGCTCGCCGCCCGGGCCCGGCTCGGGCGCCGCCATCACGGCGGCAGCTTGGCCAGCTCGCGCTTGAGGGCTGCGATGTCGGCCTCCTTGCGCGCGATGCCGGCCTTCATCTCGGCGACCCGGTCCAGGTAGCGCTGGTAGTTGCGTTCGTCGCCCTGGCGTTCGGGCTGGCCGCCGTTGTAGTCGCGCCTGAGTTCGGCGAGCAGCGCTTCCTCGCGCGCCAGCTCCTCGCCCAGGATGCGGCGCGCGTCGCTGTCGCGTGCGCGCTGCACGCCGGGGTCCACCCGCTGCGGGCCAGCTTCCTTGCCGGCGCTGGCAGAGGACGCCGCTGCCGCCGCGGCCGGCCGGCGGCTGCCCTGGACGACGCTGATCGGCGCTCCCTCGATCGTCGTGCAGCCGCGTGCGCGCGCCTGCTCGGCGGTCAGTGCGTCGGTGTAGAGCACCGGGTTGCCGGGGCACTTGTAGACCACGGCGGCGGCCGGCTGCTGGGCCTGCGCGGCTGTGGTCAGCAAGGTGGCGGCCGCCAGGCCGGCGATGAGCTGCAGGGTCATGCGGGAATTCTCGCCCCAAAACGCAGGAGGGGACGCCGCGGCGTCCCCTCTTCACTGGCGCGGCTGGCGCTGCCGCCCCGGGTTCAGAGCGAGTAGTACATGTCGAACTCGACCGGGTGCGTGGTCATGCGGAAGCGCGTGACCTCCTGCATCTTCAGGTCGATGAAGGCGTCGATGTAGTTGTCGGTGAACACCCCGCCCTTGGTCAGGAAGGCGCGGTCGCGGTCCAGGTACTCCAGCGCCTGCTCCAGGCTGGAGCACACGGTGGGGATTTTCGCGTCCTCTTCCGGCGGCAGGTGGTACAGATCCTTGGTCGCCGCCTCGCCGGGGTGGATGCGGTTCTCCACCCCGTCCAGGCCCGCCATCAGCATCGCCGCGAAGCCCAGGTAGGGGTTGCACATGGGGTCCGGGAAACGCGCCTCGACGCGCCGGCCCTTGGGGTTGGCGACGTAGGGGATGCGGATCGAGGCCGAGCGGTTGCGCGCCGAGTAGGCCAGCTTGACCGGCGCCTCGAAACCCGGCACCAGGCGCTTGTAGCTGTTGGTCGTGGGGTTGGTGATCGCGTTCAGGGCGCGCGCGTGCTTGATGATGCCGCCGATGTAGAAGAGGGCGAACTCCGACAGCCCGGCGTAGCCGTCGCCGGCGAACAGGTTCTTGCCGTCCTTCCAGACCGACTGGTGCACGTGCATGCCGCTTCCGTTGTCGCCGACCACCGGCTTGGGCATGAAGGTCACCGTCTTGCCGTAGGCGTGGGCGACGTTGAAGATGATGTACTTCTGCAGCTGCAGCCAGTCGGCGCGCTGCACCATGGTGCTGAAGCGGGTGCCGATCTCGTTCTGGCCCGCGCCCGCCACCTCGTGGTGGTGCACCTCCACCGGGATGCCCATCTGCTCGAGCAGCAGACACATCTCGGAGCGCATGTCCTGGAAGCTGTCCACCGGCGGCACCGGGAAATAGCCTCCCTTCACGCTCGGGCGGTGGCCCATGTTGCCGCCGTCGAACTTCTCGCCCGTGCTCCAGGATGCTTCCTCGGAGTTGATCTTCACGTAGCAGCCCGACATGTCGACCTGCCAGCGCACCTGGTCGAAGATGAAGAACTCGGGCTCGGGGCCGAAGTAGGCGGTGTCGCCCAGGCCGCTGGCCTTCATGTAGGCCTCGGCGCGCTTGGCCAGCGAGCGCGGGTCACGCTCGTAGGGCTTGCCGTCGCCGGGCTCGATGACGTCGCAGCTCAGCAGCAGCGTCGGCTCTTCGAAGAAGGGGTCGATGTTGGCGGTGTTGGGGTCCGGCATGAGCAGCATGTCGGAGGCCTCGATGCCCTTCCAGCCGGCGATCGAGGAGCCGTCGAAGGCGTGGCCCTCGGCGAACTTGTCCTCGTCGAAGTGCGACACCGGGACGGTGACGTGGTGTTCCTTGCCGCGGGTGTCGGTGAAGCGGAAGTCGACGAACTTGACTTCGTTGTCCTTCACCATCTTCATCACGTCGGCAACAGTCTTTGCCATGGGGTTCTCCTAGCGCGGCGCGCTGCTTGGCGTTGATAGAGGGAAATTGCGATCCGGTTGCTCTGTAGCAGGAACCGTGCCCAGGGCGGGCGGTGGCGGCGGCGCCCGGTTCACCAACCGGGTGCGCGGCATGCACCGCTATTGTGCAGCGTCGCGCACCGACTCGGGGCCGAGCGCCGCACCCAGGCCTTGCAGGCCGGCGCGCAGCATGGCGAAGGCGGCGTCCAGCGCCTGCGGCGGGCCCTTCACGCCGAGGTCGATGTGCCGGCCGTGCAGCGGGTGATCCACGCTGGGCAGGCTGAACACGCGCACCTGCGGATGCGCGGCCTGCACGGCTTCCATCAGCGGGGTGAGCACCGCCTCCATCGCCCGGTAGACGATCACCGAGCGCTCGGCGACGCGCTGGTGGCCCTGCAGGTGGGCATAGCCGCTGTCCAGCACCCATTCGATCATCGGCCAGGCCATGACCGGGAATCCGGGCACGAAGTGCAGGTCGCCGACGCTGAAGCCGGGGATCTTGTTGGAGGGGTTGGGGATGATGCGTGCGCCCTCGGGGAACACGCCCATCTGCAGGCGCTGCAGGTTGTCCGGGCGATCCGGGTCGAAGGCCTGTCCCTGCTCGGCGGCCAGCTCGCGCATGCGCTCGACGATGAGCTCGCGCGCCTGCGGGTGCAGCGCCAGCGGCCGCCCCAGCGCCGCCGCCGCGGCCTGCCGGGTGTGGTCGTCGGGCGTGGCGCCGATGCCGCCGCAGCACAGCACCAGGTCGCCGCCGGCGAACAGCTCGCGCAAGGTGGCGCTGATGAGCGCGCGGTCGTCGCCGATGACGCGTGCCCAGCGCAGCGCCAGGCCGCGCGCGCCGAGAATCTCGATCACCCGCGGCAGGTGCTTGTCCTGGCGCCGGCCGGAGAGGATCTCGTCGCCGATGATGAGCAGGCCGATATTCATGGCGCGTGGCCGATGGACGGCGCGGGTGCCGGCAGGGCATCGACCATGGCCGCGGCGGGTGCGGTCGGGGCACCGGCCTGTGCGCTGGCGTGCTCGCTGCGCAAGGCCTGCAGCGCAGCCAGCGCGTAGTGTGCGAACCAGGCCGCGGCGAAGGCGAACACCAGGGTGTACAGCCACAGCGAGAGCACCAGCAGCAGCGGCGCGAACACCAGGGTGAGGGCGCCGAAGGTCCAGACCAGGGTCGGCGCGGCGCCCATGAAGCCGGCGATGACGCCGATCGCCAGCAG
>CAUJJP010000144.1 GCA_963205525.1 Pseudomonadota bacterium
CGGATGAAGTCGAAGGCAAAGCCGGTCGAGAACAGGTCGCGGAAGTCCAGCGTCAGCCGCCGCGGCAGCGCCTGCAGGCTGAGCACGCCCAGCAGCTTGGCCACGCCCGGCTCGGCCTTGAGGAACTGGCCAGCGCCCACGTCCAGGTGCAGCTGGCCGGCCATGCTGGGATAGTGCGGCGAAAACGGCGTGCCGCGCCAGCCCAGGCTGCCATGCAGCTCGCCGCGGCCGCGCAGCAGCACGTCGGGCATGTCCAGGCGCGCCAGCAGCTTGCCGGCGTCGCGGATGTCGAGCTTGAAGTCCAGCTGCGTGCGCCGCCGGTCCTCGGGCGCGCGCGGGCCGCGCGGGTCGAGCGGCAAACCCGGCCCGCGCGCCAGCGCGGCCCAACGCCCCTGCGCAATGAAATCAGCCTCTGGCGCTTGCAGGGCAAGCCGCGAAAGCTCCCAATCTTGTAGCACAGTGCCCGACGAGGACGAGGCCACGTCGCGGTTCACCGCCTGGATTTCCAGCCGGCCCAGGCGCTTGCCGCGCAGCTCGAACTGATCGACCACCACGTCCAGCGCCGGGATGTGGGACGGCGGCTGCGCCAGCAGGGTGCGGTCGTCGCTGCCGCCGGCCGGGATGCTCAGGCGCGCCAGCCGCGCCGACACCTTGCCGGCGCGGCCGTCGGCGCCTTCGTGGTACTCGATGCGCCCGGCCAGCTCGCGCGCCTGCACTTCGCCGCGCCAGCTGCCGGCCTGCTGCGTGCCGCTGGCGCTGACCTGCTGCAGGCTGCGCCCATCCAGCAGCAGCTCGTCGGCGTGCAGCGTCCACTGGGTGGGCAGCAGTCCCGCGCCGGCGGACAGCGCGGAGCCACCGCCGAACACGCGCTGGAGCGCCGCGCCCCAGGCTTCGGCGTCCAGCCGCGGCAGCTCCAGCCGCGCCTGCACGCCGCTGGCCGGCAGCGCCTGCGCCATGGCCGACGGGCCGAGCCCGATCAGCCCGCGCAGCACGCGCCCGCTGCTGGCGGCGTGCTCGTACTCGACGGCCAGGCGATCGGCCACCGCCACGCGCAAGCGCCGGCGCTCGGCGGCGCCGGCCACCGGACCGCTGTCGTAGCGCAGCGGCCAGGCGGCATCGGCCGGCTTGTCCAGTGGCGCCGGCAGCTCGAAGGCCAGGCCGCGCAGGTCGCTGCGCACCTGCAACTCCAGCTCGCTGCCGCGAAAACCGATCTGCGCCTCGTAGGCCGCGCTGCCGCTGGCCTGGCGCGCCAGCGCCGGCAGCGGCGCCCAGTCGGCCATCTGGCGCAGGCCCTCGGCGCTGGCGGTGCCGGCGGCGCGCAGCAGCACCGCCGGGCCACCCGGCACGCCGCCGGGCATGCCGCCCGACAGGCGCGCCTGGCCGCCCAGCAGCTGCACGCGCGCGTCGGCGATGGCAAAGCCGGTTTCGCTGAAGGTCACCACGCCCTGCGTCTGCGCCAGCGGCGGCGCCTCGGGGGCGATGCGCAATTCGTTGCCAGCCAGCGTGACGCGGCCGGCCACCTTGGCCTGCTCGATGTGCTCCACCGGCAAGTCCAGCTTGAGCCACAGGCCGGCGTCGCCGCTGGCGCTGGTGCGGTCCAGCGCGTGGTCGATGAAGCCGGCCACGGGCGAGGTGCGCACGATGTCCAGCGCCGAGGCCAGCACGCCGCGCCCTTCGGCCTCGACCTGCACGCGGGCGTGTTCCAGGTCGGCGATGTCGGCCTGCACGCGCGTGAAGCGCCAGCCCGGATGGCCCTGCACGCGCGCGCTGGCATTGCGCACCCGCATGCTGTTGCGCTCGAAGATCAGCTCGCCCGCCAGGCCTTCCAGCGCCGGCCAGGGCGGCTGCCCCTCGGGTTGCAGGGCGCGCGGCACGTAGGCCATGGTGACGCCCTGCACCGGGCCGGCAAAGCGGAACTCGCCGGCCCCGGGGTGTTTGTCGAACGGCAGTTCGCGCAAATCACCCCGGATGCGCACCGCCACGTCGCGCGCGTCGCCGCGCACGATGGCATCGCGCACGTAGTGGCGCGCCTCGGCCGGGATGACCAGCGGCAGGTAACGGTGCACGCGCGCGCCGTTGGCGCGGCTGAAGCTGCCCGACAGCTCCAGCACGCCCGGAAAGCGCGCCGCGCCCGACTGGCCGGCCAGGGTCTGCCAGCTGCCCTTGAAGCTGCCGGTGGCGTCGGCGTTGCGCAGTTCGAGCTGCTCGACATCGACCGCGATGTGCTCGCCCTGCACGCGCCAGCGCCCGCGCAGCTCCAGCCGCGCCAGCGGGATGCGGGGCTCCTCGAACACGCCCGGAAAACTCAGCGCGCCGTCGGCGATGGCCAGGCTGGCGCGGCCGCCGGCCGGCGTGGCCTCCAGCTCCAGCGCGGCGCCTGCGAGGCCGGGGATGCCCGCCGCCGGCTCGCCATCGGCCCGCGGCGCCTGCGCCAACGCGGCCAGCGCCAAGCCGCCGACCCGGGTCTGCACGCGCCAGTCGGTCGGCGCCTCCAGCGTGCCCTGCCAGCGCGCCTCGATGCGCTCGACCAGGCCCTGCACCGGCTGCGCCTGCAGCCGCTCGTGCACCGCCGGCGGCAGCGGCAGGCGCTGCGCGATCTTGGCCAGCGCCGCCAGGTCGAGCCGGTCGCCGCTGAATTCGCCACCGCCCGGCCGGCTGCCGGCGGCGTCGTGCAGCGTCAGCCGCACGTTGCCGCCCGGCCAGGCCAGGCCGTCGGCGTCGACGAAGCGCAGATCGCGCGTGTCCAGCGTCATGCCGTCGCCGGGGTCGCGCCAGGCCAGGCGACCGGTCAATTCGCTGAAGGCCAGCGGCTCCAGGCGCGGCCCCAGGGTGACCGACACCGCGCCCAGCGCCATATCGGCGGTGACGGCGCTGGGGCGACCCTGCCTCTGCTCCAGCCACAGGCGCAGCGCGCCGTGGCCGTCCTGCACGTCCACGCCCCTGTCGGTCTTCAGGTCGACGTACTGGCGCAGCCGCGACACGTCGACGCGCGGCGTGCTGGCAAAGGCCTGGCCGTCCCAGTCGCGCCAGTAGCCCGGGTGGCGCGAGAACACGCGCTGGCGAAACAGCCCGATCAGGCTGAAGCGCTCGCCCCAGGCCGGCTCGGGCGTGGCGTCCAGCCGCAGCTGGTGGCGGCCGAAGCCGTTGCGGGCAATGAACAGCACCTCGTTCAGCTGCACCGGTGGCGCGGCGCGCTGCTCGTCCACCCAGCGCACGCGGCCGTCGCGCACGATCACCTCGTCCTGCGAGAAGAACCAGTCGGCCGCCCGGGTATCGCCGGCGGCGTCGCCCGACAGGTCGATGCCGCCGGCCAGCAGCCGGCCATCGCGCGAGCGACGCAGCTCCAGCTCGGGGGCGTCGATCACCAGCTGCTCCAGCCCCAGGGTGCCCAGCGACAGCACCGAGAACGCCGCCAGCACACGCGGCACCTGCAGCGCGGCACGGCCTTCGGGGTCCAGCACGCGCACGTCGCGCAGCGCCACCGAAGGCACCAGCCCGTTGGAATGCGCCTCGATGAGACCGATGTGCACCGGCGCGCCGATGGCCCGCGAGGCCAGCTGCTGCAGCCGCGGACGCAGTTCGTCGATACGCGGCACAATGACCCAGTGCAAGGCGGCCGCGGCCAGCAGCATCAGCAACAGCAGGGCGCCGACACCGCGGACGACCCAGCGCATCAGGACAGCGGCAACGTGGATGAACGACTGAACCAAGCGGCTTGCGGACGAAGACAGGAGCAAGGCCCACGGGCGGCGCGGCGCGCGCCGCCCGGCGCCTCGGAGAAACAACAGAAATTATGACCCCTGCCGATGTGCAAGGTTCTCGTGGCAACGGTGAATCTTTGTTAAGCGCCGACGCCGGTCCGTCGGCCAGCGCCACCCATTCCCGCCTGGTGCAGCGGCTGCGCCGCCGCTACGCCGACGAGTTGCC
>CAUJJP010000145.1 GCA_963205525.1 Pseudomonadota bacterium
ATCGGCCACGACGGCTACCTGCCGCAGCGGCTGGCGCACAAGCGCGGACGCAACCACGCCCTGCTGCAGCAGGCGCTGGCCGACGCGCCCGACGATGCCTACCTGTGGTACCAGCTCGGCAAGGACCATGGCGTCTTCGACGAGCACGCGCCGGCGCTCGAGGCGCTGGCGCGCGCGGCGCAGATCGCGGGCGCCGAATCCGCGCCCTGGTGGCCGGATCTGGTGGTGCGCCGGCTGATCGCCCTCAACGGCCTGAAGCGCCACGCCGAGGGCATGGACCTGGCCGAGGCCGAGCGCGAACGCTGCGCGCAGGTGCCGGACTTCTTCTTCGCCCTCGGCGACCTGCTGCTCGACCTGGCGGCCGACGAGCCGGCAAACGCCGGGCTGCTGCTGCCCATGATCGAGGCCGCCTGGCGGCGCTGCCTGGAAATCGGCGAGCGCCCCGATCTGCCCCAGACCGTCCCCGGCCGCGGCAGCTGGAGCGCGGCGCACAACCTGGCCCTGGTGCTGGAAGGCACCGGCCGCGGCGGTGAGGCGCAGGCCTTGCGCGCCGCCCATCCGAAGCCGACGCCGCAGCCCTGAGCGGCCGTCCTGCGGGGGTCAAGAAGACTTGGGACGGCCCGGCGTCTTCTCATGGGCGCGACCGGGAAGGACAAGCGCCGACGCCCGGACCGCAGCAGCCTGAGCAAGCTTCGGCTGCGCGTGGCCAAGGCGAGCGTCAACTTGCCCGTCCGGCTCTGGCTGCGCCATGCCGAACACGCACCGACTCCTGGCAGGCGGTCGCCGACAGGCCTTGCATGACGCCTGGCTGAGGCAGCCGGTGCCTGCGCTGCAGCGTGTCACCGACCGCCGTATAGGAGCCAGTTCGTGATCAGCAAGTAGGAGCAGCGACCAGGCGGCCAGGCCGCCTGGCCCGCGGGCGTTGCGGGAGAACCCGGGGCTCTTGTCAGGCAACTTCCTACACCGGCGATGGCGGGAAGCGGACTCAAGCGCTGGAAATGGACTGATCGCGCCCCCCAGTTCGTGTCTCTACAGTTCGTTTCACGCTGCAACGCAACCTCAACGGAGTGACACCATGACCGCCGACCAGATCCTTGCCGAAATCCGCGAAGCCAACCTGTCCTACCTGATGCTGGCGCAAAGCCTGATCCGCACCGACCGCGAGCAGGCGCTGTACCGCCTGGGGGTGAGCGAGGAGACGGCGAGCCTGATCGACCTGCTCACGCCGGCGCAGATGATGAAGATCGCTTCCGGCAACACCCTGCTGTGCCGCTTCCGGATGGACGACGACCTGGTGTGGAACCTGCTCACCAGCCACGGCCGCACCGCCGCCAACGACGGCGTGGGCCGCCTGCACGCCAGCATCCTGATGGCCGGCCGCCACCAGGAAGCCGCCTGAGCCTGCCCAGCGGCGCTGCCGGCGGCAGCGCCAGACGCCGCACGATGAACCAGGAGTGAACATGGCCCGCATCAAGAGCATCCTGTCCGAAGCCAAGCAGATCGACCGCGCCGTGACCCTGATCCAGCTCGGCGCCCGGCTGCAGGTGCTGGAGTCGGAGACCGACCTCAGCTCCGAGCGCCTGCTGCGCCTGTACAAGGAAGTCGCGGGCAAGAGCCCGAGCAAGGGCCAGCTGCCGTTCTCCACCGACTGGTTCATGACCTGGCAGCCCAACATCCACTCCAGCCTGTTCCTGAACATCCACGAGTACCTGAACAAGTCCTCCGAGCTCGACGAGATCGACGCCGTCATCAAGGCCTACCAGCTCTACCAGGAGCAGATCCAGGCCCAGGCGCTGGAGCCCCTGCTCAGCGTCACGCGCGCCTGGCGGCTGGTGAAGTTCGTCGACAACGGCATGTTGACGATGACGGCCTGCAGCAAGTGCGGCGGCCACTTCGTGACCCACCCGCACGAGATCGCGCGCCACTTCGTGTGCGGCCTGTGCAACCCGCCGGCGCGCGCCGGCAAGGGCAAGCAGGCGGGTTCTTTGCGCATTCCGGCACACGCGCACTGAGGCGTGGCCCTTCGGTCAGGTCGGCCGCGTCCGATAAGGAGGACAGACCGACCGCTTGTATGTCTCCTCCTGGCACATCCGTTGTGCCTTTTGCGGCGGGTCCTTCGGGACCCGCCCTTTTTTTGTCCGCCCGGCAGGGCAGGGGGGTGAAGGCGGCGCTGTTCCGGCCGCTGCCGTGGGGCGGCGCTGCCCATACTCGCCCGATGCCTCTCGCCCCGTCTTCGACCACCGCCACGCCGCCCGCCTGGCGGCGCTGGCCGCTGCCGGCGCTGGCGGCCTGGGCGGCCTGCTGGGGCCTGTTCGTCGCCCTCGCGCCGCGCCTGGGCCCCGCGCCGGCGCTGGCGGCGGCGCTGCTGCTGGCGCTGGCGCTGGCATGGCGCCAGCGCGGCTGGTCGCGCCGGCTGTGGGTGGGCGCGGGCTTTCCGCTCTCCGCACTCGCGCTGTCCGTCAGCGCTGGCGGTGCCGACAGCGCCGGCGCTGCCGGCAGCCTGCCGGCCTGGGCCTGGCTGCTGCCGCCGCTGCTGCTGCTGACCATCTACCCGCTGCGAGCCTGGCGCGACGCGCCGCTGTTCCCCACCCCCGCCGGGGCCCTGGACGCCCTGGCGCCGCGCCTGTCGCTGCCGGCACGGCCCCGGATGCTGGACGCCGGCTGTGGCGTGGGCGACGGCCTGCTCGCCCTGCGTCAGGCCTGGCCGCAGGCGCGGCTGCAGGGCCTGGAGTGGAGCTGGCCGCTGGCGCTGCTGGCGCGCTGGCGTTGCCCGGGTGCGCAGGTGCGCCATGGCGACATGTGGCAGCCCGGTGCCTGGCAGGGCCTGGACCTGGTCTATCTCTTCCAGCGCCCGGAGAGCATGGCGCGCGCCTGGGCCAAGGCCTGCGCCGAGATGCCCGGCGGCTGGCTCCTGAGCCTGGAGTTCATGGTGCCCGGCCGTGCGCCCGACGTCGCCGTCAGCCTGCCCGGCGGGAGGGTGGTGGCGGCCTGGAGGCTGCCCGCCGCGCCCGGGCGCACGCCGGCCGGCACTCAACCCGGCGCCGCTGCCGCCGATAACCCCCGGTAACGCCCGTCAGGGCCCGCACCGAAGCACACCGCACCATGTTCGTCATCATCGGCTGGATCGTCGCGCTGGGATGCGTCTTCGGCGTCTTCATCGCGCACGGCGGCAACATGGGCCCGATCATCAAGGCCCTGCCCTGGGAGCTGGGGATGATCGGCGGCGCCACCCTGGGCGCCTTCCTGGTGAACAACCAGATGACGGTGGTGAAGGCCACCATCGCCGGCGCGCTGAGCTGCTTCAAGGGCGGCAAGTACACCAAGGCGCGCTACATGGAGCTGCTGGCCCTGCTCTACGACATCCTGCAGAAGGCGCGCAAGGAAGGCCTGATGTCGATCGAGAAGGACGTCGAGGAGCCGCATTCCTCTCCCCTGTTCCAGAAGTACCCGGCGGTCGGCGCCGACCACCACGTGACCGAGTTCATCACCGACTACCTGCGCATGATGGTGTCGGGCAACCTGAACGCGCACGAGATCGAGAGCCTGATGGACAGCGAGATCGAGACCCACCACCACGAGGCGCACGCGCCGGTGGCGGCGCTGCAGCGGGTGGCCGGCGGCCTGCCGGCGTTCGGCATCGTGGCCGCGGTGCTGGGCGTGATCAAGACCATGGGCTCGGTGGGCCAGCCGCCGGCGGTGCTGGGGGCGATGATCGGCTCCGCGCTGGTGGGCACCTTCCTCGGCATCTTCCTGGCCTACGGCTTCGCCGAGCCGCTGGGCGGCCTGCTGGAGCAGAAGAACGAGGAGGCGAGCAAGGAGTTCCAGTGCATCAAGACCACGCTGCTGGCGAGCATGCAGGGCTACGCGCCGCAGGTGGCGATCGAGTTCGGCCGCAAGGTGCTGTTCTCCACCGTGCGCCCGAGCTTCGGCGAACTGGAAAGCCACGTGAAGGGCAAGAAGTGAAGTCCGGCTGCCTGCCTGTCTCGCTGAGCCAGCGGCCGCTGCCGTTGCGCCCTCAGGGCGCGCCGCAGGCGCCGTCGGGCATGCTGCGGCCGCCGTCAGCGGCGCCGCGCGCCACCGCGCAGGGGGTGCAGGATGGCCGGTGACGCCAAGAAGCTGCAGCCCATCATCGTCAAGAAGATCAAGAAGGGCGGCCACGCGGCGCACGGTGGCGCGTGGAAGATCGCCTACGCCGACTTCGTGACCGCGATGATGGCCTTCTTCCTGCTGATGTGGCTGCTCGGCTCGACCACCGAGGGCGACAAGAAGGGGATCGCGGACTACTTCTCCTCGCCGCTGAAGATCGCGCTGTTCGGCGGCTCGGGATCGGGCGATTCCTCGTCGATCGTGAAGGGCGGAGGCGCCGACCTCTCGCGCACCACGGGCCAGATCAAGGAGGGCGAGGTGCTGGCCGACCGGCGCACCATCAACCTCAAGGTGCTCAAGGAAGAGCAGCGCCGGGCCGAGGTGTCACGCCTGCAGGCGCTGATGGAGCGGGTGAAGGACAAGATCGCGCAGACGCCCACGCTGGCGGCGCTGAGCGCGCAGATCCGGCTCGACATGACGCACGAGGGGCTGCGCATCCAGATCGTCGACGAGTTCAACCGGCCCATGTTCGCCAGCGGCAGCGCGGTGGTCGAGCCCTACATGCGCGAGCTGCTGCGCGCGATCGGCGGCGTGCTCGCCGAGGTGCCGAACCGCATCACGCTGGAGGGCCACACCGACGCCGCCGCCTTTGCTGGCGAGCAGCGCGGCTACAGCAACTGGGAGCTCTCGGCCGACCGCGCCAACGCCTCCCGGCGCGAGCTCACCGCCGGCGGCCTGCCACCGGCGCACATGCTGCGCGTGCAAGGCCTGGCGGCGAGCCGGCCCTTCGACGAGCAGGACCCGCGCGCGGCGGCGAACCGCCGCATCAGCATCATCGTCATGAACCGCGACGCCGAGGACCGCTTCTTCGGCCGCGACCCGCACGCGCAGGAAGACGCCCAGGCGGCGCCCGCGCTGCCCTCCATCAGGCCCGACCTGGCGCCGCACGCGCAAACGCCGCAAGCCACCCTCCAAGCCACTCAAGCCACGGCCCGCGCGGCCGATATGAGCTCCAGCACCCCGCCCGAGGAAACCCACCGATGAGCAACCACACCGACCTGAAGTTCCTGATCGTCGACGACTTCTCCACCATGAGGCGCATCGTGCGTGGCCTGCTCAAGGAGATGGGCTGCAACAACGCCGACGAGGCCGAGGACGGGGCGCACGCGCTCAACATGCTGAAGGCGCAGAAGTTCGACTTCGTCGTCTCCGACATCAACATGCCCAACATGAACGGTTTCGACCTGCTGAAGGCGATCAAGGCCGACGACAGCCTCAAGCACCTGCCGGTGCTGATGGTGACCGCCGAGGCGCGCAAGGAGGACATCGTGCTGGCGGCGCAAAGCGGCGCTGCGGGCTACATCGTGAAACCCTTCACCAAGGCGACGCTGGAGGAGAAGGTGACCAAGATCCTGCAGAAGATGGCGGCCACGGCCTGAACCCAGGGAGCATGCGATGAAAATGGACAGCGCAGAAACCCTGACCCAGCGCGCGGTCAAAGAAGCCAGCACGACCGAGGTCTTCATCCAGGTCGGCACCATCACCCGGCTGCTGCACGACACCCTGGCCCAGCTCGGCGTCATGCCGCAGCTCCAGCGTGCCGCCGACGGCCTGCCCGATGCGCGCAGCCGCCTGAACTACATCGCCCAGAAGACCGCCAGCGCGGCCGAGAAGGTGCTCAACACGGTGGACAGCGCGAAGGCCGAGCAGGCCTCGATCGCGGCCAAGACGCGCGAGCTCGCCGAGGTGCTGACCGCCAGCCCGGTGAAGGCGGTGGCCAGCGGCGCGGTGCTGAACTTCGTGCAGGACGTGGAGGCGGCAACCGCGCGCACCGACCAGCACCTGACCGACATCATGCTGGCGCAGGACTTCCACGACCTCACCGGCCAGGTGGTGGCCAAGGTGGTGACGCTGGCCAACGACCTCGAGGGCAGCCTGCTCAAGCTGCTCATGCAGGTGATCCCGGCCGACCAGCAGCACAAGGTCGAGCAGGTGCTGCAGGGCCCGGTGGTCGACGCCGAAGGCCGCACCGACGTCGTCTCCAACCAGGGCGAGGTCGACGACCTGCTGGCCTCGCTCGGCTTCTGACCCGGCGCCGGGCTGCGGCCCGACGCTGAAGCACGCCGGCGCCATCGGCGCCGGCGTGGCGCCTCACCCCTGGCGCGGCCGCCTGCGGCGGCAGGCGCGACAGCTCGCGCGGCCGATAGCGACGGCCCCCACGCAGGGCCAGGCGCAGGGCCACACGCAGGGCCACACGCCGGGCCAGCCGGCGATCGCGGCGGAGGCAAGGCGCAGAAGTCGCCGGCCATCGCCCGCTTTATCCGGCTCAAGTCCGGCCCGCTTGCCGGCACCATGGCGCAGCCCCTTCGAGGGGCATCCACGCCATGGCCGATTCCGCACAGGACAAGAGACTACCCGCCACCGGTCGCAAGATCGAGAAGGCCCGCAAGGAGGGCCAGGTCGCGCGCTCGCGTGACCTCGGGCACTTCGTCGCCTTCGCCGCCGGCGGGGCGCTGATCGTCGCCCTCGCGCGTCCGCTCACCGACTGGCTGACCGCGCTCCTCGGCCAGGGCCTGCGCTTCGACCACGCGCTGGCGACCGACCCGCAGGCGATGACGCAGCGCCTGGCGGACCTGGGCTGGCAGATGCTGATGCTGGTGCTGCCGCTGGGCCTGGTGATGGCCGCGGTGGCGGTGGCTGCAGGCGTGCTGTCCGGCGGCTGGAACCTGACCCTCAAGCCGCTGCAGCCCAAGTTCGGCAAGCTCAACCCGATCAGCGGGCTGGGCCGCATGTTCTCCAAGCAGCAGTTCGTTCCCACGCTCAAGGCCTGCGCCCTGGCGCTGCTGCTGTTTGCGGTGGCCGGCTGGTACCTGAAGAGCCAGCAGCAGGCCTTCACCATGCTGCTGGCGCAGCCGCTGCCCTCGGCGCTCGCCACGGCCGGGCAGATGCTGCTCGACGGGCTGCTGCTGGCGGTCGGCGTGCTGGCGCTGTTCTCCCTCGTGGACGTGCCGCTGCAGCGCTGGCTGCTGGCGGAGAACCTCAAGATGAGCCACGAGGAGGTCAAGCAGGAACACAAGGAGGTCGAGGGCAACCCCGAGGTGAAGGGCAAGATCAAGACCTTGATGCGCCAGCGCGCGCGCAAGCGCATGCTGGCCGCGGTGCCGCAGGCCGACATCGTGGTCATGAACCCGACCCACTACGCGGTGGCGCTCAAGTACGACGAGGCCGGCAGCGGCGCGCCGCGCGTGGTGGCCATGGGCAGCGACCGGCTGGCGTTCAAGATCCGCGACCTCGCCACCGAATCCCGGGTCCCGGTGCTGCAGGCGCCGCCGCTGGCGCGCGCGCTGTTCGCGCACTGCGAGGTCGACCAGGAGATCCCGGGGCCGCTGTTCGCCGCCGTCGCCCAGGTGCTGGCCTGGGTCTACCAGCTGCGCGCGGCGCTGGCCAGCGGTGCCCCGCTGCCCGACGCGCCGGGCGCGATCGGGGTGCCGCCCGAACTCGACCCCCTGAACCGCCAGCGTGCCGGAGCCTAAGCCGTGAACGAGTGGATGCAACGCCTGAACGCCTTGCTCGGTCCGCACGCCGGCAAGCTTGCCGCCGGCATGGCGCCGCTGTTCGTCGTCCTCATGCTGGCGATGATGGTGCTGCCGCTGCCGCCCTTCCTGCTCGACCTGCTGTTCACCTTCAACATCGCGATGGCGCTGATGGTGATGATGGTGGCGGCGCACATGGTCAAGCCGCTGGACTTCGCGGCGCTGCCGGCGGTGCTGCTCGTGACCACGCTGCTGCGCCTGTCGCTGAACGTGGCCTCGACCCGCGTCGTGCTGCTGCAAGGCCACACCGGGCCGGGGGCGGCGGGGCAGGTCATCGAATCCTTCGGCCACTTCCTGATCGGCGGCAACTTCGCGGTCGGTCTGATCGTGTTCGCGATCCTGGTGGTGATCAACTTCATCGTCGTCACCAAGGGCGCGGAGCGCATTGCCGAGGTCGGCGCGCGCTTCACCCTGGACGCCATGCCCGGCAAGCAGATGGCGATCGACGCCGACCTCAACGCCGGCCTGATCGACGAGCAGGAGGCCAAGCGCCGGCGCACCGAGGTCGGCGAGGAGGCCGACTTCTTCGGCAGCATGGACGGTGCGAGCAAGTACGTGCGCGGCGACGCCATGGCCGGGCTGCTGATCCTGATCATCAACATCGTCGGCGGCTTCGTGATCGGGATGGCGATGCACGGCCTGTCGGCGGCGCAGGCGGCGGAGAACTACATCCTGCTCGCGGTCGGCGACGCCCTGGTGGCGCAGATCCCGGCGCTGCTGATCTCGGTGGCGGCGGCGATGGTGGTCTCGCGGGTGGGCAACGACCACGACATCGGCACCCAGATCCGCGGCCAGCTGTTCGACTCGCCGCAGGCGATCGGGCTCACGGCGGGCATCGTCGGCGGCCTGGGCCTGATCCCGGGCATGCCCAACCTGGTGTTCCTGCTCATCGGCGGCGCGCTCGGCGCCCTGGCCTGGTCGCTGCACCGCAAGCAGAAGCTGGCCGCGGCCCAGCCCGAGCTCAAGCCCGGCGAGGCCGAGGCGCCGATCGCGTCCAACGAGGCGAGCTGGGACGATCTGGCGCCGGTGGACACCCTGGGCCTGGAGGTGGGCTACCGGCTCATCACCCTGGTGGACAAGGCGCGCCAGGGTGACCTGCTCGGACGCATCAAGGGCGTGCGCAAGAAGTTCGCGCAGGAGGTCGGCTTTCTGCCGCCGTCGGTGCACATCCGCGACAACCTGGAGCTCAAGCCCAGCGTCTACCGCGTCACCCTGCGCGGCGCGGTGGTGGGCGAGGGCGAGGCCTTCCCGGGCCAGCTGCTGGCCATCAACCCCGGCGGCGCGACCCAGCAGCTGCCCGGCCACAGCACCACCGACCCCGCCTTCGGGCTGCCCGCGGTGTGGATAGACGAGCGCCACCGCGAGACCGCCCAGATGGCCGGATTTACCGTCGTTGATTGCTCGACCGTGGTCGCGACCCATCTTTCACACTTGATGCAAGTGCATGCCGCCAAGCTCCTGGGACGTGTCGAGACCCAGCAGCTCGTCGAGCACGTGACCAAGCTGGCCCCCAAGCTGATCGAGGACGTGGTACCCAAGATGGTCGGAATCGCCACCCTGCAAAAAGTGCTCCAGCTGCTGCTGGAGGAAGGGGTGCACATCCGCGACATGCGCTCCATCGTCGAATGCATGGCCGAGCACGCCGCCACCGTAACCGACCCCCTGGAGCTGGCGCGCCGGATCCGGGTCCAGCTCTCGCCGGCCATCGTGCAGCAGATCTACGGCCCGGTGCAGGAGCTGGACGTGATCGCCCTGGACCCCGAGCTCGAGCGTCTGGTGACGCAGGCCCTGATGTCGCCGCACGGCGCCGCGCTGGACCCCGGGGTGGCCGATGCGCTCAGCCGCGGCGCCGCCGAGACCGCGCGCAAGCAGGAGGACCTGGGACACCCGGCCTGCCTGCTGGTGCCCGACCCCATCCGCACCCCGATGGCACGCCTGCTCAAGCGTGCCGCCCCGCGCCTGAAGGTGCTCGGGCACAGCGAGATTCCTGACACCCATTCGATCCGCATCGGTTCGATCATCGGAAGCACGACATGAACGTCAAGCGATTCACCGGCCGCAACTCGCGCGAGGCGCTGATGCTGGTACGCCAGGCCTTCGGCAACGACGCCGTCGTCGTCTCCACCCGGCCCTGCGCCGAAGGGGTGGAGGTGCTGGCGATGGCGCCCGAGAGCGTGCAGCAGCTCGAACGGGTGGCCGTGCAGACGCCGGCCAAGCCGGTGCGCGGCGCCGCTGCGAGTGCAGCGAGTGCAGCGAGTGCAGCCAGGCGGCCGGCGGTCGCCGAGAGCGCACCCGAGGACGTGGACCGCGACGTCGAGCAGCTGGCGATGAGCACGCTGTCGTTTCAGGACTATGTGCGCGAGCGCATGCTCAAGCGCCGCGAGCACGAGCTGAAGGCGCAGGCGCAGCCGCGTGTCGAACCCGTTCCCGAATCGCGGCCCGGCGCCGTGCGTCAGGCGCTGCGCGAACCCGCACGCGAGCCGATGATCGATGCGCTCGGCGAGCCGATGATGGAGCCGGTGCGTGAGCCGCTGCGCCACGCCCGCGAGGCGCAGGACGGCGCCGGCGCGTCCGCGCCGACACGTCAGGCGCCGCGCGAAGCTCAGGCCGAGGCGGCGGCGCGCCGTGCGCCGGCCTGGAACGCGCCCGCGCTGTACGACGAGGCGGCGTTCGATGCCGACCCGCTGCCGGCGCCGACGTCGACCCGCATCGCCGCCGCGCCGCGCAGCGAGCCGACGCCGCAGCCCCTGCTCGACGAGCTGCGCTCCATGCGCGGCCTGATCGAGCAGCGCTTCGGCGCCCTGGCCTTCATGGAGAAGCTGCAGAAGCAGCCGCGCCAGGCCGAACTCTCGCAGCGCCTGCTGGACACCGGCCTGTCGCCGCAGCTGGTGCGCAAGCTGGTCGAGGGGCTGCCCGAGGGCGGCGATCCCATGGCCTGGGCCGCCGACGTGCTCACGCACAACCTGCCGAGCGCGGAGCAGCAGCCGGCGCTGGAGGACCAGGGCGGGATCTACGCCCTGATCGGCTCCACCGGCGTCGGCAAGACCACCAGCACCGCCAAGCTGGCGGCCGCCTTCGCCACCAAGCACGGGGCATCCCACCTCGGCCTGGTGACGCTGGACGCCTACCGGGTGGCGGCGCACGAGCAGTTGCGCACCTACGGCCGCATCCTCGGCGTGCCGGTGCACACCGCGCACGACCGTGCCTCGCTGGAGGACCTGCTGGACCTGCTGTCGGCCAAGAAGATGGTGCTCATAGACACCGCCGGCATGGCGCAGCGCGACACCCGCACGCGCGAGCTGCTGGAGATGCTGTCGCACCGCTCGGTGAACCGGCTGCTGGTGGTGAACGCCGCCCAGCAGGGCGAGACCATAGACGACGTGCTGGTGAGCTACCGCGCCGCCAGCTGCAAGGGCGTGATCCTGTCCAAGATCGACGAGGCCGTGAAGCTCGGCCCGGCGCTGGACGCCATGATCCGCCACCGCCTGGCGGTGCTCGCGGTGGCCAACGGCCAGCGCGTGCCGGAGGACTGGCACCGCCTGTCGGCCAGCGCCCTGGTACAGCGCGCGCTGCGCGGCAGCGGCAGCGCGGCCTGGAAGCACGACGCCGGTGACGTCAACCTGGTCTTCGCCGGCATGCCGATGAGCGGCGTTGGCGCCGGCGCTGGCGTCGGCAGCGCGGCGGCGATGCAGTGAGGGCGCCCACGATGCGCGACTTCTACGCCGGCACCGCCCCCATGCCGCTGGACCAGGCCGACGGCCTGCGCCGGCTGTTCGCCGGCAGCCGCGGACGCTGCCAGGTGCCGCTGGTGAGCAACCCCCATGTGGGCTTCAGCGCACTCGTGATCGAGCGCCTGACGGCGGCCTTCGGCGCCACCGGCCGCCACACCCTGGTGGTCGACGCCGCCGACAGCGCGCCCGCACCGAGCGAGCTCGCCCGGGTGGACCTGGCGAGCGCGGTCGAAACGCTTGGCGCCGGGGTCTCCTACCTCGCCGCGCGCGGCCTGCCGCTGGCCTACGTCGACACCCGGGGCTCGGCCTCGGCGCTCCTGGACGCCCTGGCCGACGCCGTGCCGCAGGCCGACGTGCTGCTGCTGCACGCCGGTGCGAGCGACCTCGCGCGCGTGTTCCAGCGCCGCGCGGCAAGGCCGGTGGTGATCGGTGCCGACCACCCGGAGAGCATCAAGCACGCCTATGCCTCGGTCAAGCTGCTCGCCCAGCGCTGCACGCTGATGACCTTCGACCTCGTGCTCGCGGCGCCGCCCCGCAGCCCGCGCCTGCCGCACATCGCGCAAAGCCTGGCCGGCACTGCCGACGGCTTCCTGGGCAGCCTGATGCAGGGCTGGGCGGTGGTTGATCCCGCCGCCGACCCCGCCGCGCTGCCCGACGCCGCGCTGCGCCGGCTGGTGCAAGGCCAGCTCGCGCTCGGCGGCGACGAAGCCCCGCTGCGCCCGCGCAGCGTTGCCGCGCGCCCGCAGACCGCCGCCCTGCGCTGAACCGACGACACCGACAGAACCAGAGAAGGCCTGCTCGCCATGTACACCGCCAAGGGACAACTCGACGCCAGCGCGATGCTCAAGCAGTACAGCCCGCTGGTGCGCCGGCTCGCGCACCAGATGATCGCCAAGCTGCCGGCCAACATCGAGCTCGACGACCTGATACAGGTCGGCATGATCGGCCTGTCGGACGCGCTGACGCGCTTCGACGCCGCGCAGGGCGTGCAGTTCGAGACCTTCGCCACCCAGCGCATCCGCGGCGCCATGCTCGACGAGCTGCGCGGCAACGACTGGATGAGCCGCGGCGACCGGCGCCACCAGCGCAGCATCGAAAGCGCGGTGCACAAGCTCGAGCAGCGCCACGGCCGTGCGCCGTCCGAGCGCGAGATCGCCACCGAGATGGGCCTGAGCCTGCAGCAGTACCAGGACCTGCTGTCCAAGGTGCGCGGCACCCAGCTCATCCACCTGGAGGACATGGGCGGCGACGACGGCGACAACGACTACCTGGACCGCCACGTCGCCGACGCCGACGCGAATCCGCTCGTGCGGCTGCAGGACCAGCGCATGCGCCAGGCCCTGGTGGAGGCGATCAAGAACCTGCCCGAGCGCGAGCAGTACGTGATGAGCATGTACTACGAGCAGGACATGAACCTGAAGGAGATCGCGGCCGTGCTCGGCGTCACCGAAAGCCGCGTCTGCCAGCTGCACAGCCAGTCCATCGCGCGCCTGCGCACCCGGCTGCGCGAGTGGTGAGC
>CAUJJP010000146.1 GCA_963205525.1 Pseudomonadota bacterium
CAAGATGGCGGTCGAATGGAAGGTGGCGCTGCCGCTGCACCCGGAGTACCGCACCCTGCCCATGGTCTGGTACGTGCCGCCGCTGTCGCCCATCACCGCCGCCGCGCAGGCCGGCCACGTCGGCGCCAACGGCGAGATCCCCGACGTCAACCAGCTGCGCATCCCGGTCAAGTACCTGGCCAACCTGCTCACCGCCGGCGACACGCCGCCGGTGGTGCGCGCGCTCGAGCGCATGCTGGCGATGCGCGCCTACCAGCGCGGCCGCCACGTCGACGGCAGCGACAACCGCGCCGTGCTCGAGCAGGTGGGGCTGTCGGTGCACGAGGTCGAGGACATGTACAAGGTGATGGCGATCGCCAACTACGAGGACCGCTTCGTGATCCCGACCACGCACCGCGAGTACGCCGAGAACGCGTTCAACGTGCGCGGCGGCTGCGGCTTCAGCTTCGGCAACGGCTGCAGCGAAGGCGTCACCGAGACCAGCCTGTTCGGCAGCGAGAAGAAGCGCACCATCCCGATCAAGGCGGAGGTCTGAGCATGAAGCTGTTCGACCACCCGCCGCAGGCCAGCCGCACGCTGCGCGTGCTGGCGCACCTGCTGCGCTACCCCGACGCCGAGCTGCGCGAGCACCTCGCCGAACTGCGCGACGCCCTGCACGCCGAAGGCGCGCTCGCGGCGCCGCGCCTGGCCGAGCTCGACGCCCTCGTGCAGCGCCTGCAGACCCAGCCCGGGCTGCAAAGCGAGGCCGAGTACGTCGAGATGTTCGACCGCGGCCGGCGCACCGCGCTGCACCTGTTCGAGCACGTGCACGGCGACAGCCGCGACCGCGGCCCGGCGATGGTGGACCTCGCCGCCACCTACGCCAGCGCCGGGCTGCAGCTCGCCGACGGCGAGCTGCCCGACCACCTGTGCGTGGTGCTGGAGTACGCCAGCACCCAGCCGGCTGCCGCCGCGCGCGCCTTCCTGGGCGAGACGGCGCACATCGTGCGCGCCATCTTCAGCGCCCTGCAGGAGCGCCGCTCGCCCTACGCCGGCGCGCTGGCTGCGGTGCTCGACCTCGCCGGCGAGCCGGCGGCGCCGGTCAAGCTCGCGCCCGAGCCCGACCTCGACGAGAGCTGGGACGAACCCGCCGCCTTCGACGGCTGCGGCAACGCCGGCCAGTCGGGCCCTGCCAAACCCATTCGCATCGTCAAGACCGCCCCCCACCCTGGAGCGCAGGCATGAACACGGTTTACAACTTCCTCTTCGTCGTCTACCCCTACGTCTGCCTGGCGGTGTTCCTGATGGGCAGCCTGGCACGCTTCGACCGCGACCAGTACACCTGGAAAAGCGACTCCTCGCAGCTGCTGCGCGCGCGCCAGCTGCGCTGGGGCAGCAACCTGTTCCACTTCGGCATCCTGTTCCTGTTCTTCGGCCACCTGTTCGGCCAGCTCACGCCGCACGCGGTCTACGAGCTGGTGATGACGGCGCAGCAAAAGCAGATGCTGGCCATCGTCGCCGGCGGCGTCGCCGGCACGGCCTGCTTCATCGGCCTGTCCATGCTGCTGCACCGGCGCATGTTCGACCCGCGTATTCGGCTCACCAGCCACCGCACCGACCTCGCGATCCTGATCATCCTGTGGATCCAGCTCGCGCTCGGCCTGATCACGCTGCCGGCCTCGCTGTCGCACGCCGACGACCCGCAGACCATGCTGGTGCTGGCCAACTACCTGCAGGGCATCGCCACCTTCCGCCCGGACGCCGCGCCGCTGGCCGGCATCGCCTGGTACTTCCTGGCCCACATGCTGCTCGGGATGACGATCTTCCTGCTGTTCCCGTTCAGCCGCCTGGTCCACGTCTGGAGCGGCTTCGCCTCCTCGGCCTACCTGCTGCGCCCCTACCAGGTCGTGCGCGGCCGGCGCATGAACGTCCCGGCGGGCCACAACCAGCCCGGCCGCATGGGCTGAGGGAGTGCCTGCCATGATGGTCAGTCCCTCCGTCGCCGACCCGGCCGCGCTCGCCACGGTGGCCGGCATCGCCCTGCACGGGCCCGCCGAATCGCTGAGCGCCCCCGAGCTGCGCCAGCGCGCCTGCACCGAGCTGCTGCGCCAGGCCGCGATGCGCGACGGCCTGCTCGACGCCGCCGACCCCGTGCCCACCGAAGGCGCGATCAGCGAGGCCGCGGCGCAGGCCATCGAGGCCTGGCTGGAGCGCGAGATCCAGGTCCCCGAGCCCGCGGAAGAAGCCTGCCGGCGCCACCACGCGGCGAACGCCGCACGCTACGCCGTCGGCGAGCGTGTGCTGCTGCGCCACGTCCTGTTCGCGGTCACCCCGGGGGTGGACCTGAACGCCCTGCGCCAGCGCGCCGAGGCCTGCCTGATCGACCTGCGCGCGCCCATCGTCAGCAAGAGCAAGCCGGGGGTGACGGTGGTCGACGAGGTCGACCGCTTCGCCGAGGTGGCACGCAGCAGCTCCAACTGCCCCAGCGGCGCCGAGGGCGGCGCCCTGGGCTGGCTGGAGCGCGCCGACTGCGCGCCCGAGATCGCGTCCGAGGTCTTCGGCCGCTCCGAGGTGGGCGTGCTGCCGCGCCTGGTGCACAGCCGCTTCGGGCTGCACGTGGTGGAGGTGCTGGCGCGCGAGAGCGGCAGCCAGCCGGCCTACGAGACGGTGCAGGCGGCGGTGGCGCAGTCGCTGCGCCAGCTCGGCTACGCGACCGCGCTGCGCCAGCGCCTGCAGCGGCTGGCGGCCGAGTTCGAGGTCGAGGGCGTGGACCTGGACCGCGCCGACTCGCCGCTGCTGCAGTAGGCGCGGCGCGCGCCATCGGCTCCGACGTGCCGGACGAACTCGTCGCGCGGCTGCGCGCCTTCACCGAGCGCAGCCCGGCGACCCAGCGCTCGCTGTTCCGCCATCTGGTCGACGACGGCCAGCGCCCCACCACCTTGTTCATCGGCTGCTCGGATTCGCGCCTGGTGCCGCATCTGCTCACCGGTGCCGGGCCGGGCGAGCTGTTCCAGGTGCGCAATGTCGGCGCCTTCGTGCCGCCGCACGACCAGAGCCAGGGCTTTCACGGCACCGCGGCGGCGATCGAGTACGCGGTGCTCAACCTGCAGGTGCAGCGCATCGTCGTCTGCGGCCACAGCCACTGCGGCGCCGTGCGCGCGATGTACGACGGTGCCGGGGCGGCGGCGCAGCACCTGCAGCAGTGGCTGGAGCTCGGCCGCGAGGCGGTGCTGCCGGTGGCCGAGCCCAGCCGCGACGCGCTGCGCCGCACCGAGCAGCGCGCCATCGTGCTGCAGCTCGAGCGCCTGATGGACTACCCCATGGTGCGCGAGCGGGTGCAGGCCGGCACGCTCAGCCTGCACGGCTGGCACTATGTGATCGAGGACTGCGAGGTCCACGTCTTCGATGTCCACGAGGGCGGCTTCATCCCGGCCTCGCGCGCCGAGCACTGCGGCACCGGGCCCTATGTGCTGGAGCCGCAGGACGGCGAGGCGGGCTGGGACCCGGCCGGCATCCCGAGCGCCGGCTGAGCGGTGGCCGCAGACAGGCACGCGACGATGAAGGTGTTCGGCATCGCCGGCCGCTCCGGCATGGGCAAGACGACGCTGCTGGAGCGCCTGGTGGCGCTGTACGTGCAGCGCGGTCTGCGCGTCTCGCTCATCAAGCACAGCCACAAGGACATCGAGGTCGACCGTCCGGGCAAGGACTCATGGAGGCTGCGCGAAGCCGGCTGCCAGGAGGTGCTGCTCATGGGGCGCAGCCGCTGGGCCCTGATGCACGAGCTGCGCGAGGACGCCGAGCCGCCGCTGGACTACCTGCTCAGCCGCCTGCAGCGCTGCGACCTGGCGCTGGTGGAAGGCTTCAAGGCGGGCGAATTCCCCAAGCTGGAGGTCTGGCGTAGCGGCCCCGGCCAGCCCATGCTGTGGCCGCACTGGCCAGGCATCGTCGGCGTGGCATCCGACGCCCCGAAGCCAGCCACGCACCAGGGCTGCCCCTGGCTGGATCTGGCCGACACCGCAGGGATCGCCGACTTCGCCTGGCAGCACGCGGCGCCCGTGGGCTGATCCGCCGCGCAGGCGACAGACCCGGCGCGAGGGCCGGGTCCTGCAAACGACAAACCCGGCGCGAGGGCCGGGTCGTGGGTCGGATCGGGAGCTCGGCGGCGCCGTCGACCGGATTCAGGCCAGGCCGGCCTTGGCGCGCTTGGCCTGCAGGCGCTGGGCCGTCTTCTCCAGGCCGACGACGAAGCGCGCGTGCTTGCCGCGCGCGACTTCCTCCACCCCGTCGCGGGCGGTGAAGTCGAACACGACCGCCGGGCCGTTCACCTCGGCCACGGTGACCGTGATCTCGACCCACATGCCCAGCAGCGTGGCGCCGACGTGGTCGAGCTCGATGCGCGTTCCCACCGAGTCCTTGCCCTCGCCGGTGTGGGCCAGCAGCAGGTCGCGGCAGGCGACCTCCAGGTCGTAGAGCAGGCTGGGCGTGGAATACACGCGCAGGTCATCGCCCATGAAGCCGATCGTGCGGCCGGTGTCGATGTCGAAGCGGCGGGTGCTGCTCAGGCCGGGTTTCAGGGTATCGCTCAATTGCTTGTCCTCAGGAGTTGGATCCGCCACCGCGGCGGGATTTCAGATAGTCGGCGTACTGCCGCGCTTCGAAGTAGCGCACCAGCGCCTTCGTGCCGCGGGTCGTGTTGCGGAAGCAGCACACGCCCTGGTCCATCAGGCGCGCCGTCATCTCGTCGTAGAGCTTGCCACCGTCCAGGATGCCGATGAGCGGCTTGTCGTGGCGGTTCGCCAGCGGGGGCATCAGGTGCACGGTGCTCTTGGGGTCGCTCAGGTCGTAGCCCGGGCGCAGCTTGCTGGTTTCCAGCGCGCGCACCGAGGGCGCGGTCGGGTCCAGGCCGACCACCACTGCGTCGATGTTCGGGTCCGCCAGGAAGGCGTCCGAGATCTCGAGGTGGGCCTCGTCGTCGGCACCCGGGTTGATGTCCAGCGGGTTGCGCACCTCGACCAGCTGGTCGAGCTTCTTCGCCACCAGGATCTCCTGCACGCGCTTGACGGTGGCGTCGGTGAGCGTGCCCATCTGCATCGCGAAGCTCTCGGACTCGATGTTGTCGGCCATCGCCACCGCCTCGAAGCCGGCGCCGCTGAGCGCGCCCAGACGGTTGCCGCCGACCTTCTTCGCGTGCAGCGCGCCGGCGATGTAGAACAGGTCGTCGAAGTTGTTCAGGTCCTCGGTGACGATGGCGCCGGCGTGGCGCACCACCGATTCGAACAGCGTCAGGCCGCCGGCGATGGACGCCGTGTGCCCCATCACGCCGCCCTGGCCGGGCGCGGTGCGGCCGGACTTGTAGACCACGATCTGCTTGCCGCCCTCCACCGCCTTGCGCACCGCCTTCGCGAAGTGCAGTCCGTCCAGGTCCTTGAAACCCTCGACGTAGATGCCCAGGGTCTCGATCCCCGGCAGCTCGGCGAAGTAGCTCAGCATGTCGCCGTGGGTGAGGTCGGTCTGGTTGCCCAGCGCCAGCATGTAGGCCGGGTCCAGCCAGGGGTTCTGCGACAGCCGGGTGATCATGAAGGCGCCGCTTTGCGACAGCATGACCGAGTTGCGCTGCGGCTTCTTCTGCGGCTTGGGCAGGCGCTCCAGCGGGATGAACCAGGAGTCGTAGCGGCCCGGGTGCGAAACCACGCCCAGGCAGTTGGCGCCGAGGAAGATCGGCCCGCCGCCCGGCTTGGCGTGCGCGGCGTTGATGCGCGCGGCCAGCGCTGCCGCCGGCTCGCGGCTCTTCTGGGTCTCGCCCATGCTGCCGGGGATCAGCATCACGGCGTCGACCGCGTCGGTCTCGATGATCTGGTCCACCAGCTCGTAGACCGCGCTCGCCGCGACGGCGACGATCAGCAGGTCGAGCTTGCCCTCGAGCGCCGAGAGGCCCTCGATGCACCGGACGCCGTCGATCTCGGTCTCGCCGGGCTTGAGCACGAGCAGCTGTTCCTTCGGGTAGCCGCCGCCCATCAGGTTGCG
>CAUJJP010000147.1 GCA_963205525.1 Pseudomonadota bacterium
GGCCTAGACGCTGCCCAGCAGACGCCAGCCTGTGCTGAGCAGGCGGGATGCCCGCAGAGGCGGTCCGTGTAGACAGTTCGTGTCGGCCCTGATCCGCACAAGAGCGCGCAGGGCCGAACATGACACGTAATGCGACCTTGATGCCTGCCGCTGCGGCGGCAGGTGCCCACACCGACGCGGGCAAACGCCCCGCAGTTCGCAACCCTGCGCCGCCGGAGCTGGCCGACGTGGCGCTGATCGACGCGCCGCGCATCGCTGCCGCCGCGTGCATGTCGCTGTCTGTCTGGTATGACCTGGTAGCGCGCGGCGAGGCCCCGCAGCCGGTCATGCGCGCGGTGCGCTGCACGCGCTGGCGGCTGGCCGACGTGCGCGAGTGGCTGGCCCAGCGGGCCGAGCGTGGCGGCGATGCCCGC
Organism: Pseudomonadota bacterium; assembly: GCA_963205525.1. The sequence goes on from CAUJJP010000147.1 coordinate 414, forward strand.
GCCGCGCAGGCCGTGGTCATCAAGGCGCGGCGCGCGTCGAAGATGGCGCAGGCCAAGCGCCAAGCCGCGCAGGCTGCGCAAGCGGCGACGGCCGGAGCGTGACCCATGGCCACGCACCACAACGTCGGCGCCGCAGCGTCGGGGCAAGTCACGCCCAAGAGTGACGAAGCCCCGGCCGGTAGCGCGGCGCAGGGCTTCAAGGGGAAGGACAAAGCGGACGGCTCGATTGTGCCAGCACACACGCCCGCAGTGCGCTTCCTCGAGGTCGCGCATGACGAGGGCTGCCCCGGCCGGTACACCGACGGGGAGGGCTGCGCCTGCAACCCCACGCTGACCGTGCACACGGACCCCCGGCGGTTCATGCGCGGCGAGGCAGTCAATCGCGCGGCACGTCGCAAGGCCGCACGCGAGGCCGCAAAGGTACTGCGCCGCGCTGCGCGCAAGGGGGGCACAGCATGAGCGTCTTCGACTTCAGCCTAGGCCGCAATCGATTCGACGTCCACCCGCGCCGCGTGCAGGCCCCCACACTGGACGAGTTCGCGCGTGTGCTTCTGGCGCAGCGCGCACCGTCCAAGGCCGCTGCGGGCTACATCAGCGCGGCCTTCGGCGGCGATGGGCGCCGGAAGGCCGCAAACGCCCTTCCACGCGCCTGGCTGCCGATGGACGTGGACGCCATCGACCCCGATGCGTTCGTCGCCTGGCGGCTGTTCCTGGCCGGCTGGCGCGGCTTTGGCTGGCCTACCGCCAGCAGCACGCCCGAGGCACCGCGCGAGCGCGTGATCCTCGAGTTGAGCGCGCCCGTCGACCGGTATCAGGGCATGGCCATCGGCGAGCTGCTGATTCGCGACGTCGAGACCGAATTCGGCGCCGCCGTGATCGTCGACCGCTGCACATTTCGCGCCGAGCAGCCGTGCTTCCTGCCGGTAGGCTAGCACGCCGAGCCGTTCTACCTGCTCGGTGACGCTCTGAACGCGGAGCGCTGGCTCGCACAGGTGCCCGAGCCCCCGCCGCCGCCGCCGCCAGCGACTGCCGAGGTTGCGGCGGTTGCCGATCTGCGCATGCGTCAGATCGTCGACACGCTGCACGGCGCTGGGCTACTGACGATGCCGCTCGCAAACGGCGCTGGGTACGCGGTGGTTTGCCCATGGCAGGCGCGGCACACGGCGGCTGACAGGGCGGGCAGCACCGCGACCGTGCTGTTGTTCCCGAGCGAGCACAACGGCTGGCGCGGCGCGTTCAAGTGCCTGCACGCGCACTGCGCGCACCTCCGCTTGCGCGACCTGGCGGACGTGCTGCGCACGGCGGAAAGGATGGCCGCATGAGAGCCGAGCACATCTTCGCGGCTGCGGCGACCTCGCGGATCGACGAGGGCATGGTTGACCGCGCCCAGCAGGATGAGTCCTGGCAGGCGCCGCTGCCGCTGGCCGCAAGCACGACCCCGGACCCCTATCCGGCCGACGCATTGCCAGCAGGGATCCGCGACGCGGTACTCGAGGTGCAGTCGTTCGCCCAGGCACCGCTGGCGATGGTGGCCACGTCGGCACTGTCGGCGCTGTCCATGGCGGCGCAGGGTCTGCACGATGTTGTGCGGACCGGGCGCCTGAGCGGACCGATTGGCCTGTTCACGATGGTGCTGGCCGACAGCGGCGAGCGCAAAACCACCTGCGACGACTTCTTTCTGCAGGCGGTCCGCCAATGGCAGCAGACCCAGCAGGAGCGCATGAAGCCTGAGGTTGCCCGCTACAAGGCCGCGCTCGCTGCCTGGAGTGCGCAGCGCGAGGGCCTGTTGGCCGCAATCAAGGAGGCCACCAAGAAGGGCAAGGCTGTCGATGGTGCGAGGGCCGATCTGACCGAGCTGCAAAGCCAAGAGCCACCGGCGCCGCGTGTCCCGAGGCTGATCTACAGCGACATCACTCCGGAGGAACTCGGTTACCAACTGGCCACGGCCTACCCTAGCGCGGCCATCAGCGCCAGCGAGGGCGGCGTGGTGTTGGGTGGCCACGGCATGAGCGGCGACACGGCCATGCGCAACATGGCGCGACTGAATGATCTGTGGTCGGGGCAGGAAATCCAGTCCGACCGGCGAACGGTCACCTCGTGGCGCGTACGCGGCGCGCGGCTGACGGTGGGCTTGCAGGTTCAGGAAGCGACGCTGCGCGCCTTCTTCGACAAGTCGGCCGGGCTGGCGCGAGGGACGGGATTCCTGGCCCGCTTCCTCGTGGCGTGGCCAGCGTCGACCCAGGGCACGCGGCTGTTCAAGGATGCCCCGACGCATTGGCCCAAGCTGGCCGCCTTCCATCAGCGGCTCGAGCGCATCCTGAATGTCCCGCTGGCCATCGATGAGGACGGCACCCTGCAGACCGTGCCCCTGCCGCTGACCCCGGAGGCAAAGGTGTGCTGGGTGCAGTTCCACGACGAGGTGGAAGTTCGCCTCGGCGTCGGCGGCGACTACGCCGAGATTCGCGACGTCGCATCCAAGTGTGCGGACAACGCGGCGCGGCTGGCGGCGCTGTTCCACATCTTCGAGCATGGCGGCGGCGGCGCCGTCGGCGCGGACATGATGGAGCGCGGCTGCGACCTGGCCGCGTGGCATCTGGGTGAGGCGCGGCGGTTCTTCGGCGAGATCGCTATGCCGCAGGAGCTTTCGGACGCGGTGCGGGTGGGCAAGTGGCTGCAGGAGAACGCCCAGGCGCACGGCGTTACCGAGGTGGCGACACGCGATCTGCAGCGCCTTGGGCCGGTGCGCATCAAAGACCGACTGGGCGCTGCCCTGCGCGAGCTGCAGGCGCACCACCACATGCGCGAGCGGGCCGACGGCCGGCGCAGGCTGGTGACGATCAACCCCGCCCTGCTGGAACGGGCGACATGAGCCTGCTCACCATCCGCAGGGCAACGCGTCAAACCCAGGAGCTTGCGACGTTGACAGTTGCGACAGTTGCGACACTTGACACACCCGCCCCGCCATCTGTCGCAAGAGTCGCAACTGTCGCTGTCGCAAGAGCCGAGAAGCTGAATCGTCAGGCGGCGGCGCCGTCCGCGCCGACCTGCGCCGGGTGCCGACACTTTGGCCGGCGCCGCACCTGCCTGGAGCCCGTCGCGGCTGGGCTGCTCACCGAGACCGAGGGCTTCGGCATCGTGTGGCCACCAGAAGGACACGGCGCATCGTGTCCGGCCTACATCAGCAAGACGCCCACGGCGGCTGCTGATCGGCCCTACAAGCTCACGCAGGCCGAAGGTGACGCTGCCCCCGCCGAGCCGTGGGACGACGCTGCCATCGGCCGATTTGAGGCCCGCGTGGCGCTGCTCATGCGCCGGGGGTTTTCAGACGACGACGCCGACGCCCTCGCCGAGCGGCTGCACCTGCGTGACGTCCAGATGGATGACAGGCGGCTGTGCCTCGAGTGCATCCACCTGGCTGGCCGCGCTGGCGCGTGGCAATGCGGCAAACATCGTACAGCCCGGGTTATGCGCGAGCTGCCCGACGAGCTGGCGACCCGGCTGCAGCGCTGTCCGGGCTTCACGCTGGCGCCCGGCCTGGCCTGATCCGAACGACTGCGAGGTGAGACATGGCAACCAAGGCGAAAGGCGCTACCCCCGACGGACGTCGATAGGCCGACGCGGCGAGCCAGCGCGTTGATGGAGCAACCGAGGAACAGTCATGCCCCGCAAACCACCCCCGCCCCGATGGAAGCCCGGCGAGTCCGGCAACCCCAAGGGCCGCCCGCCGGGCG
>CAUJJP010000148.1 GCA_963205525.1 Pseudomonadota bacterium
GGCGGACGCGGGATGGTATTTCCGGCGAATCGATGCCTGGGGAGGACAGCCGTGGCTGACCTGACCCCCCATGAAATGGCCACCAAGCTGCTGGCCTCCGGCTTCGAGCGCAACGGCCCTTCGGCTGCAGCCTTGAGCGACCCCATCGCCGACACGCCGATGGTGGTGACGCTGGACCAGTTGCGCCGCTACGACCACGACCCGCGCGTGACGCGCAACCCCGCCTACGAGGACATCAAGGCCTCGATCCGCGAGCGCGGTCTGGATGCGCCACCCGCGATCACGCGCCGGCCCGGCGAGCCGCACTACATCATCCGCAACGGCGGCAATACGCGCCTGGCGATCCTGCGCGAGCTGTGGAGCGAGACCAGGGAAGAACGGTTCTTCCGCATCCATTGCCTGTTCCGTCCGTGGCCGCAGCGCGGCGAAGTGGTGATGCTGACTGGGCATCTCGCCGAGAACGAGCTGCGCGGCGGGCTGAGCTTCATCGAGCGGGCCTTGGGTGTGGAGAAAGCGCGCGAGTTCTACGAGCAGGAAGGCGGCCAGGCGCTGTCGCAGAGCGAGCTGGCGCGGCGGCTCACGGCCGATGGCTTCCCGCTGCCACAGTCGCACATCAGCCGCATGCAGGACGCCGTGCACTACCTGCTGCCAGCGATCCCGGCGCTGCTGTACGGCGGGCTCGGCCGGCATCAGGTGGAACGGCTCGCGGTGCTGCGCAAGGCCTGCGAACGTACCTGGGAGCGGCGTGCCCTCGGCCGCAACCTGTCGATGGATTTCGCCACACTGTTCCATGACGTGCTTGCGCAGTTCGACACGCAGCCCGACAATTTCTCGCCGCAGCGGGTGCAGGACGAGCTGGTCGGCCAGATGGCCGAGCTGCTGGGGGTCGACTACGACACGCTCAGCCTGGAGATCGACGACAGCGAGAGCCGGCAGCGCGCATTGACCAGCTACCCCGCGCCGCTCCAGGCGACAAGACCTGCGGCGCCGGCCGGGCCTTCGCCCGAGCCACCGCGACCACCGTCACCGCCTTCGCCGTCGGCCGGACTCTCGGTGCAGTCGTCGGAGCCTGGCGCTTGCGCGCCAGCGGGCGCTGGCCAGGCTGCGCAGGCCGGTTCCATGCCGGCCGCCAGCGACAAGGGCTCGCAGCAGGATGATGGGCGGCGCGACGAGCGCCTGCAGGGTCACATCGTGTCCCCGGCCCCGACCACCGAACGCCTGCAATCCATCCAGCGCATGGTGGCCGATCAGATGGGTGACAAGTTGCCCGACTTCGAGGCCGACGCGCTGCGCGCGATCCCTGTGCAGGCGGGCGGGCTCTACCCCATCTCGGACGTCTGGTACATCGAGCCCGGCCTGGACGTGCCGGATCGCCTGCGGGTGCACATCGCGCAGTTCGCGCGCGAGATCGCCGAGGAGGCCGACGTAGCCGGGCAGGTCGAACCCAGCGAAGGCGGCATCGGCTTCGTCTGCGTGGCGCCCCCGGCCGTGCGCGCATTACCACCGTTCGCGCGTGCGGTGCTGACCTTGCTGCATGTGCTATGCGCCGCGCCCCGAACCGCAGCCGGCCTCGATAGTGCCCGGCTTGCCGACGACCTGACAGCCTTGCTGCATGGCGGCGGCGCATATCCACGCCTGAGCGATGCCGGGCTGGTAAAGCTGTTCCGGCTGCTGCGCCTGGCGCGCCGGTTGCTGGATCTGGAGACCGGCGCGGCCTCCAGCAACCCAGGCCACGGCGCCTGAGCGGAGGCCATCATGTCGGCACCGCATCCGCTCAACCAGGCCGTCATCGCACAGGCGCTGCACGACCTGCGCAATGGGCAACTGCGGCGCTGCAAGGCGATGGGCTTCGGCGAGGAAGAACTGGACGCGCTCAAGCACCCCGAACTCGTGAGCATGCTGGTCAACGCCGTGGTGTCGTGGTGTTCGGTGTCGGTGAACCGCGATGTGCTGAAGCGGCTGTTGAGCCAGGTGCATGACGTCGAGCGCGAGATCGCCACGGTGGACCGCATGCTGCGCCTGGGCGCCAGCACGGAGATGGTGAGCCGGTTCTACGGTCTGACGCACCAGGAGGTCGCCCTGCGCCGCGACATCCTCGGACTGCCCAAGCGCAAGGGACGGCATCCGGTGCTGGACGAAGCGCAGGACACGGCGCTGTGGAAGCACTGGCAGGCCGGCATCGCCGAACGCGGCATCGCGCTGGACGACGAAGTGGCGATGCTGTCGCTGACCATGGACCTGGCCGAGACCTTGAGCCTGCCGATGTCGGTGATCTGGGCGGCGATACGCAACTGGATCGACCAGGGGCTGGTGTAGGTCATGGCGACGGACAGCGCACCACGGCGCGATGGCCCCGTTGCGCTGTCCACGTTGTTCGACGACGCGCTGCAGCAACTGTTGCTCCCTGCGCAACCGGCCGCGCACGGCACGGCCACGGCGCAAGCTGCTGCGCCGGCCAGCGACGGCTTTCTCTACAGCGGCAACCGCTATGAGAGTGTCCCGCGTGCGCTGTTCCTCGATCGGCGCCTGACGCCGCTGGAGCGCAATGCCTGGCAGGTGTTCCGCCTGCAGCTCAACGACGACGGCGTGACGGCTTTCCCGACCTACGACCAGCTTCGCCCCTACCTCGCTTCGATGCCCTGCGCGGCGCAAGCCTCGCACGAGACCGTGGCGCGCGCCTTGACGCTGCTGCGGCTGACGCGCTGGCTGAGCCTGGTGCGGCGGCGCCGCGATCCGAAGACCGGCCGCATCCTCGGCAACCTTTATGTCCTGCACGACGAGCCGCTGACACCGTTCGAGGCGATGCAGCTCGACCCCGACTACCTGGACCTGGTCAGCCAGGCGCTGACCCATGCCGCAAAGGCGGTGCAGATCGTCGGCATGAACACGCTGCGGGAGATCGCCGAAGACCCGATGCTCAACGGCCGCACGCTGCCCACGCGCCTGCAGGTGCTGGCACAGCGCATGGCCCGGCATGGCTGGGCCGAAGGGAGTTATCCACAAGAGGCTGTGGATCACGATTCCGAAGAAGGTCAGGACGGCTTGCTTCGGAATGTCGATCGCCCGTCTTCGGAATCCGAAGCAGGGTCGAAACCCGCGCCTGACGGCTCACTTCGGAATCCGAAGGAGGACCGTACTGTACGTATGGATCGTATAAATCAAGTACGTACAGTACCGCGCGCGAAGTCGCTGCAGCACCTGCGCCTGCCCGAACGCCTGCTGCGCCTGAAGGACGAGCAGCAAAGCGGCGCGCTGGTGGCCTTACAGCAGGTGGACGAGTCCCTGCGGCAGGCGGTGCTCGACGAATGGGATACGCGCTGCCGCAACAGCGCGGTGCGCAACCCTGCTGGCTACCTGGTCGGCATCATCCAGAAGGCGATCCGCGGGGAGTTCAAGGCCTGGGCAGGCGATGGCGGCTCGGCAGCAACGCCGGCGCCACTCTCTCGTCCAGCCGTGCCCACGCCCTCGCCGCCACCTGCCCCCAATGGCCCCGGTCGCGAGGCGGCGCGGGCCTACCTCGCGCGGCTGCGTTCGGCGCTGGGCGATCCCTGAGCAGCTATCCCCTGGGGATAGCCGGCACAGACAGCCTTCCCGAAACCACAACCGGGGACACGCCCGCTGCGGTTTGTTGACTGACGCCCTTCCGGGCGATGCCGATGCTGGCGGCTCGTTCCTTCACCGCGAGTCGTCACCATGGCCAACGAATCCCAGCAGCCCCTGCAGTTGAATCTCGGATCGCTGCGCAGCGCGATGTCGCTGACGCTGCACACCCACCACGCTTCACGTATCTGGCATGGCCGAGCGCCCGCCGAGGGGCGGCCCGGCATCATCGGCCTCAACGGTTACATCAGTGTGATGAACAAGATGAAGCGCGGCGCCGAGCAGGACGATCCCTACTCGGACTGGTGGATGCTGCGCATCGAGGACAAGCTGACGCAGACCAAGGCCAGCCTGCAGGCGCTGCGCGAACAGGTGGATCAGGCGCTGGCCGACGTGCCGCCCGCACTGTCCCTGGGCGAGAACATGAACGTGCAGCCGGTGAAGCTGCCGCTGTTCGTCAATGCGCAGCTCGGCTTCATGGCGGTGTACCTGCTGGCCGACTACGACGACTTGGCGCGCAAGCTGATCCTCGCCCACCACACCGCGCTGATCGACCGCAGCACGCTGGAACGCTGGCTCAACGACGGCGCGCACGCGCTGCGCAGCCTGTTCTCACTGGCACAGCAGTACCGCTACTCCGGCGCGACGCGCGACGACTTCGCCTCGAAGAACGCGGTGGCGCGGGCGGCGCTGGAGAAGTTCGGCGAGCTGCCGCAGGACATGCTCGAAGGCACGCGCCGCTCGCGCTTTGCGCCACCGATCGCGCGGCGGGCGGGCAAGCCCGGCGCCGCCGCAGATGCCGCGCCCGTCGCTGGCGCAGCCGACATGGCGGACGACGACCAGGACGGCGAAGGCGCCAAAGCATGACGGCATCATCGACCGGCCAACCGGCGCGCTTCCTGCAGCTGGAACAGGCGCGCTTCCTGCAGCTGGAACAGGCGGACTTCCAGCGCCTGGAACACGCGGGCTACCTAAAAGGCCTTTTACAACCTTTTAAGGGTAAGGGGAGTCTGGAGGCCTGGGCCAGCCAGTGCACGGCGCTGCGCGACGACTTGATCGGCCTGGCGCAGCGGCGCGTGCTTCAGCAGACACGGGCCTATCCCTTCTCGTTGCTCGACGTGCAACTGGCCCAGCAGACCACGGGCGCAGGCACGACCTTTCTGCGCTGGCGCAACCACGACCGTTCCTCGATGGGCGTGGCGCTATGGGAATCGCTGCTCGACCGCCCGGCGACGCCGGCCTCGCTGATCGACGACCTGTACGCGATGGAGTTGCAGCGCATCGCGCTGAACATGCAGATCAGCCTCCTTCACACGCTGGGCCGCCAGGCCCAGGAGTGCGCCAGCAAGGCCGCGCAGGCCGAAGCGGCTTACCTGCGGCGTGTCCATGGGCATGCCGCGTCCGTTCCATCCACCACCCCCAAGGAGTCACCATGAGCACGCACTTCGTCGGCGAGGGCAACATCGGTTCTGCGCCGGACTACCACGAATTCCCCAACGGCAACGACGAGCCGCGCCGGCTGCTGCGCCTGAACGTCTATTTCGACAACCCGATCCCGAAGAAGGACGGCGAGTTCGAGGACCGCGGCGGCTTCTGGGCGCCGGTGGAGCTGTGGCATCGCGACGCCGACCACTGGAAAGATCTGTA
>CAUJJP010000149.1 GCA_963205525.1 Pseudomonadota bacterium
AGCCCGAGCGCCACGTGTCGCACGAGACCATCTACACCACGATCTACGCACACCCCAAGGGCGAGTTGCGCCGCGAGCTGATCGCGCTGCTGCGCCGACGCCAGAGCAAGCGCATGCCGCGTGTCACCGACCGCCGTATAGGAGCCAGTTCGTGATCGGCAAGTAGGAGCCAGTCGCGGATCGGCGTATTGGAGCCAGCGCCGGATCGGCATATAGGAGCCAGCCGGCGCCGGGTTGACGGGCGTCTCGAACTGAGCGACGCCATCTCTACCCTTCGGGTCATTTGCCCGGAGGCCCAGGGATGGCGCGCAGGAGATTCGAGATGCATCACTACCGACAGGCCCTGCTGCGCATGCGCCAGGGCGACTCCGACCGCAACCTCGCCGCAGCCCGCGTCATGGGCCGGCCCAAGGCGGCGCAGTGGCGGCGCATCGCCGCCGAGCGGGGCTGGCTGGACGTCTCGCTGCCTTTGCCTGATGACGAGACCATCGCTGCGGCCCTGGGCAGTGCGCGCAAGGCCAGCACCACCATCTCCACGCTGGAGCCGCACCGCCAGCAGCTGAGCGCCTGGGTCGAGCAAGGCGTCTCGGGCACGGCCATCCACGCCGCACTCAAGCGCCAGCACGGCTGGGCCGGCAGCTACTCGGCCGTGCGCCGGCTGGTGGCCGACGTGCGCCGCCAACTGCCGCCCCAGACCACCTGCCGTCTGGACTTCGAGCCCGGCGATGCGGCGCAGGTCGACTTCGGCGCCGGCCCCACGCTTGTGCACCCCGACGGCCAGCCCCGGCGCACCTGGGCCTTCGTGATGACGCTGGCGCACAGCCGCCACCAGTACGTCGAGTTCGTCTGGGACCAGACGGTTGCCACCTGGCTGGGCTGCCACCGCCGCGCCTTCGAGTGGTTCGCCGGTGTGCCCCGGCGCGTGATCATCGACAACGCCAAGTGCGCCATCACCCGCGCCTGCGCCCAGGACCCCACCGTGCAGCGCGCCTACGCCGAATGCGCGGAGGGCTACGGCTTCAAGATCGACCCGTGTCCGCCGCACGATCCGCAGAAGAAAGGCATCGTCGAGTCGGGTGTGAAGTACCTCAAGGGCAACTTCCTGCCGTTGAGGACCTTCCGCGACCTGGCCGACCTCAACGCGCAGGCCCGGGCCTGGGTGCTGGAGGAGGCCGGTGTGCGCTGCCACGGCACCACCCGGCGTAGCCCGCTGGCACTGTTCGCACTGGAAGCCCCGCTGCTGCAGGCGCTGCCTGGCCAGGCGCCCGACCTCGGCACCTGGCACCGCGTGAGCGTGCACCGCGACTGCCATGTGCAGTTCGAGCGGGTGCTGTACTCGGCCCCGTTCACGCTGGTGGGCAAGACTCTGTGGCTGCGCGCCACCGACGCGGCCGTGGCGCTGTTCGATGACTACCGCCACGTCGCCACCCACCCGCGCGGACTCAAGCCCGGCCAGCGCGTGAGCGTGCGCGAGCACCTGCCGCCCGAGGCGCAAGCCTTCTTCGGCCGCGACCGCGCCTGGTGCGCCGCGCAGGCCGAGCGCATCGGCGCATCCTGCGTGGCCTTGATCGAGCAGCTGCTGCGCGACCGGATCCTGGAGCGGCTGCGCGCGGCGCAGGGCGTGCTGGGCCTGCTCAAGCCCTACGGCGCGGCGCGGCTGGAGGCGGCCTGCGCGCGCGCCCTGGCGCACGGCTCGCCCTACTACCGTACCGTCAAGACCATCCTGGCCACCGGCGCCGACCAGCGCGCTGACGCGCCCGCGGCCACACCCCCAGCGTATGGCCGCACCCGCTTCACCCGGGCGGCCGCCGAGCTGTTCGCCGAACTCATCCCCCACCCGCAGCAAGACCTGCTGCACTGACCCCGAAGGAGAAGTCCCATGAACCCCGCCCCCGAGCTGGCGCCACAGTTGAAGCAGCTGCGTCTGTCCGGCATCTTCGACTCGCTCGAAGCCCGCAACCGCCAGGCCATCCAGGCCAAGATGGCCTACACCGACTTCCTGGCCCTGCTCATCAGCGACGAGGTCGCGCGGCGTGAGCAGAAGAAATTCTCCACCCGGCTGCGCCGGGCGCAGTTCCGAACGACCAAGACGCTGGAGCAGTTCGACTTCGAGCGGCTGCCGCAGCTCAACCGCGCACTGGTGCATGACCTGGCCACCGGGCGCTACCTGCAGGAGAAGGCGCCGGTGCTGATCGTCGGGCCCTGCGGCACGGGCAAGAGCCATCTCGCGCAGGCCCTGGGTCACTGCGCGGTGCGCCAGGGCGTGGACGTGGTCTTCAGCACCTGCGCCAGCCTGACGCACAGCCTGAACGCTGCGCGCGCTACGGGCAGCTACGAGCGCAAGCTGGCGACGCTGACCAAGGTGCCCTTGCTGATCATCGATGACTTCGGCCTGAAGCCCTTGCGCGCGCCGGCCGACGAGGACCTGCACGACCTGATCGCCGAGCGCTACGAGCAGGCCGCCACCATCGTCACCAGCAACCTGGACTTCACCGAATGGGATCAGGCCTTCCCGGCCAACCGGCTGCTGGCCAGCGCGAGCCTGGACCGGCTGCGTCACAACGCCTACTGCCTGGTGCTCGATGGGCAGTCCTACCGGGCGCCCAGGCAGATCGCCGCAGCCGGCAAACCCGCACCCCAAAAGCCTTCAAAATCCACCCCGGCGTAACCCCTCGGGACGCCCGTCGTACCCACCTGTTGCTGGCTCCAATACGCCGAACATCCGTGGCTCCATTACGGCGATCCGTGACACCACCCGGCCGAACCTCCAGGCGCAGCTCGACAAGGAGTGGCGACTCGTTGACCTCCTCCCATGTCTCCGTGTTGCTTG
>CAUJJP010000150.1 GCA_963205525.1 Pseudomonadota bacterium
GGTGGTGGGCAGCCTGGGCCTGACCTTCGGCAACGCCAGCGCGCTGACCATGGACTGCGCACGCGACCAGATCGGCTACGCGGCGGCCATGATGGGCGTGCTGCAGTACACGGTGGGCGCCCTCAGCGGCCTGGCACTGGCACCGCTGGGGCAGCTGCTGGGCGGCGGCCATGCGGCGCTCGCGCTCGCGCTCACCCTGTTCGCCTGCAGCGTGATGGCGCTGCTGCTGCGCCGCGCGGCGGTGGGACGGGCGCCGCGCGCGCTGGTGACTTCCCTGCCCTGAGCGCTGGCCGGGGCCGTTCCCGGCCCTGGCCAGACCCCCAAGAGCGAGGCGATGTCGGCGCGGCCGCGCTGGCTAAGATCGCTCCAGGCGCAGCATCGGGGCCGCAGCATGGGGCTGGAATCCGGATTCTCGATCGGGGGGCGAGAGGTGGTCCCGCTCGAAGGCCGGATCGTCGGCCCGGCCGGCACGCTGCGCGTCGAGCCCAAGGCGATGGCGGTGCTGCTCGAGCTGGCGCGCCACGCCGGTGAGCCGCGCTCGCGTGCGCAGATCGAGAGCGTTGTCTGGCCGCGCGGCCACATCTGCGAGGACGTGCTGACGCGCGTGATCGGCCAGCTGCGCCGTGCCCTCGGTGACGACGCCCGGCCCCCCGCGGTGCTGGAGACGATTCCGCGCCGCGGCTACCGCCTGTGCGTGGCCACGCAGCCGCTGTCCCACCACCTGGCGGCAACCGCGGCCAGGCAGGAGTCGCTGCTCGTGCTGCCGTTTCGGCATTTGGCGCCGCACGGTGACGCCTTCATCGTCGACGGCCTCACCGAGCTGCTGATCCTGCGCCTGTGCAGCCTGCGGGGGGTGCGGACGCTGTCGCGAACGACCTCGATGCAGTTTGCCGCCGCCGACACCTGCCTGGCGCAGATCGCCGCACGCAGCGGTGCCGACTGGATCGTCGAGGGCACGGTGCTGCAGGCGGGCGACCGGGTGCAGGTCATCGTCCAGCTCGTCGATGCGCGCACCGACGCCCACCTCTGGGCGGCCGACTACACGTGCGGCCTGCAGGACGTGCTGGGAATGCAGAACGAGATCGCCGAGCGTGTCGCGGCGGCGATCCGGGCGCAGCTTGGCACGGGTGTTTGCGCGCCTGCCGCGCCACCCTCGCTCGCACCCGAGACGATGCGTGCCTACCTCCGTGGCCGCCAGCTGTTGAGCCGGCGCACGGTGCCGGCGCTGCGCGAGGCGCTCCAGGCCTTCGAGACCGTGGCCGCGGCTGCGCCGGGCTGCGCGCCGGCCTGGGCGTCGCGCGCCGAGTGCGAGATGCTGCTGATGCATGACGGCGCGGAGCGCCCGGACACCCTGCTCGGGCTCTGTGAGCAGCATCTGGAGCACGCGCTCGCCCTCGATCCGCAGCTCGGGATTGGTCTGTCGACGCGCGCCGCGCTGCGCTTTTTCTTCGCGCTGGACTTCGACGGCGCGGCGCGCGACCTGGAGCGTGCGCTCGAGCTGCTGCCGAGCTACGGCCTGGTGATGGTGCAGCTTGCGAGCGTCGCCGCGGTGCGCTTTCGGTTCGCCGAGGCGCACGCCTGGATCGAGCAGGCGCTGCTCGTCGACGCGTTTGACGTCGGCATCAACATGAACGTCGGCGACCACATGATCCTGCAGCGCCGGCCGGCGGAAGCAGTGCAGGCCTTGCATCGCGCGCTGCTCATCGAGCCTGCGCACCGGCCGAGCAGGCTGCGCCTGGCCTGGGCGCTGGCGCTCGGCGGGCAGGGCGAAGCCGCGGCGGCGCGCCTGGCGGCGAGCAGATCGAACGCCAGTGGCGGCGAGGACGACGCCGTCTGGCAGGAGTACGCCGCGCTCGTCGCCGCGGCCTTGGGCGACACCGGCAAGGCAGCGCGGCACGCCGACGAGTTGCAGCGCCTGGCGGCGACGCAGCGCGTCACTTCCTGGTCGCTTGCGCGGGCGGCGGCTGCCGCAGGCCGGCTCGACCTTGCCCTCGATGCGCTCGCCGCCGCAGCCAAGGAACGCACCAGCTCCTGGCCCTTCCTGCGCCTGACGCCGGCCTTCGACGCCCTGCACGGCAATGCGCGATTCGAGGCCCTGGCGCAGCGCCTGCCGCGCCCGCCGCAGGCCTGACGCGGCCGGTGCGCGCGCGGGTGGCTGCGGGTGGCGCCCGTGCCGACCTAGGCGTCCGCCCGTGACCGCCGACGCGCCAGGAGCAGCACGCCGATCAAGCCGGGAAGGAACAAGGCGACCGTCGCCGGTTCGGGGATGGCCGCAGCGGTGTAGTCGAAGCCCGACTCCGACTCAATGAGAAATTCGGACACCGGCGTGCCATCGAGCAGTTCGACGTGCCCGCCCAGCCACCGCGAGGCGAACGTCGACTGGACGTCGAAACTCTGGTCCCACGGGCCCGAGAAGTCGCCTTCGACGCTGACCGACAAGGTGGAGATGAGGTTGAACCATTGACCGTTCTTGACCTTGAAGGCCCCCTCTTGAGTCTCGCCGACGTCGAGGGAGAAGTCCAGGTCGCTCGGCGAATCGATCACAAGGCTGGGCCTGGTGATCCAGGTCCCGTGGAAGTTGAGGCCCATGCTGTAGCGGACCTGTGCGGCGGTGTGGACCCAGTAGGTCTGGGTCCGTTCCATGTGCCCGCGCAGCCCGATCGAGAAGTCGACGACGACATACTCACCGAGTGCCACATCGGGCGTCAGAACCCGCAACTGTTCCTCCCAACTGGAATACGCATCCAGGAATCCCGCGCCGCCCGTCCCATGCCCACAACAGGGCCGGTTGCCCCACATCGATGTGCTGGTGCTATTGCGGCCATGGTCCGCCATCGCCGCGGCGTCCTCGCCCTCGATGGCGTAGACCAGCGAAATCGGCCCGGCCGGTGCGGATGAGACTGTGCGGTCCACTTCCACCGTGACGCTCGCTGGACGGGGCTGGGCAAGGGCGTGCAGCGGGTATGCGGCCAGCGCGAGCAACAGCGCGAAGACGTACGACTGCGTTGCGGGTTTGCAGATGTGCAGGCGGTCCATGGCGTCGGCTCCTCAAGCGTCGGCGGCCGGCACGGTGCGCCGCCGCGGGACCCATCTTGCAACCGCGACGGCCTGGATGGAAGACGTCGGCGCCGAGGAATTTCCGAGGGTTTGAGCTTGCCGCCCGGCGTGGCGTGCCGTCGCTGCGGCCGAGCAAGCTGCGCCTGGCGTGGGCGCACGCGCTCGCCGGACAGGCCGAAGCCGCGGTGGCCGCTTCGATCTGGCGCTCGATGCGCTGGTGCAGCGGCTGCCGGTGGCGCCGCGCGCCGATCGCCGCCGTGCCGGACTTTGCGCGGGTCTACGCGCCCACCTTCCTGGTCCGCCTGTGCGTCAGAAGCAGCAAGCCGATCAAGCCGGGGGCGAACAAAGCAACCGTGGCCGGTTCGGGGATGGCCGCAGCGGTGTAGTCGAAGCCCGACGCCGACTCGATGGTGAAGTCGGACACCGGCGCGCCATCGAGCAGTTCGACCTGCCCGCCCAGCCACCGTGCGGTGAGCATCGACTGGACCTCGAAACTCTGCTCCCACGGGCCCGCGTAGGAGGCTCCGACGTTGACTGACAAGGTGGAGATGAGGTTGAACCATTGACCGTTCTGTACCTTGAAGGCCCCCTGTTGGATCTCGCCGACGTCGAGGGAGAAGTCCACTTCGCTCGGCGAATCGATCAAGAATTCCGGCCTGTTGATCCAGCTCCCGTGGAAGTTGAGGCCCATGCTGTGGCGGACCTGCGCGTTGGAGTGGACATAGGTGGTCTTGGTCCGTTCCATGTGCCCGTGCAGCGCGATCGAGAAGGCGACGACGACCCACGCACCGGGTGCCGCGTCGGGCGTCAGAACCCGCAACTGGTCCTCCCATCTGGAACTCGCACCCAGGAATCCCGCGCTGCCTGTCCCGGACCCGCAACAGGGCCGGGTGCCCCACATCGATGTGCTGGCGCCATCGAGGCCATAGTCCGCCCTCGCCGCGGCGTCCTCGCCCTCGATGGCGTGGTTCAGGTGGATCGGCCCGAGCGGTGCGGATGACGTCGCACCGTCGACTTCCACCGTGACGCTCTCTGGATGGAGACTCAGTGCACCGGCGTACAGCGGGTATGCGGCCAGCGCAAGCAGCAGCGCGGCGCTGCGCACCAGGATCCCGGGCTTGGAGAGGTGGGGGCGGGTGATGGTCATGGCGCTCGCTCCTTGGGTCGCCGACGACACCGACGCCGTGCCGCCGCGCCGCCGATCTTGCGACCGCGTCGGGTTCGAGGAAAGAGCCGCACGCCGATGTTTTTCCGAGGTTTGAGCTTGCTGCTCCCGCCGACGCGCGAACTGCTTGGGGCTCGGCGGCAGGGCAGTGCAATCCACTGACCAGCCGCGCGCCCCACGATTCCGAGCCCCCTCAGTCCGGCACCACCTCTCGACGGCGCACCATCCACAAGCCTGCCGCGCCCAGCCCGAGGAGCAGCGCCGTCGCGGGCTCGGGCACCGGCCGCACGCTGCCGCCCAGCAGCACGCGGCCGAAGATCGTTCGGGTGGAGCTCGAATTGCCGCGCAGGGAGAGCTGCAAGTGCCGCGTCTGCAGATCCTGGCGCGGCACGAAGGCGGTCCCGTGGCTGCTCTTCCAGCCGAAGCCAGGCGACCGTCCCCTAGACTGGTGCCATGTTGCTGTTCCTGCTGCTGCCCTTTGCCGGCTGCCTGGTGGCGGCGCTGCTGCCGACCACGGCGCGCAACCTGGAGTCGCTGTTCGCGGCCGGCGTCGCGCTGGCGGTGGCGCTGCCGCTGGCGGCGCTGTACCCGCAGGTCGCGGCCGGCGCGGTGCTGGTGCAGCGCCTGCCCTGGCTGCCCGGTCTGGGCGTGGACCTGGTGCTGCGCATCGACGGCTTTGCCTGGATGTTCGCCATGCTGGTGAGCGCGATGGGGCTGCTGGTCATCGTCTACGCGCGCTACTACATGGCGCCGCAGGACCCGGCGGCGCGCTTTTACGCCCTGCTGCTGGGCTTCATGGGCGCCATGCTGGGGGTGGTCGTCAGTGGCAACCTGGTCCAGCTGGTGGTGTTCTGGGAGCTCACCAGCGTGTTCAGCTTCCTGCTCATCGGCTACTGGACGCAGCGCAAGGACGCGCGCCGTGGTGCGCGCATGGCCTTCACGGTCACCGGCGCTGGCGGGCTGTGCCTGCTGGCCGGCGTGCTGCTGCTGGGGCACATCGTCGGCAGCCTGGAGCTGGACGCGGTACTCGCCGCCGGGCCCCGGGTGCGCGAGCACGCCCTGTACGCGCCGGCCCTGGCGCTGGTGCTGCTGGGTGCGCTGACCAAGAGCGCGCAGTTCCCGTTCCACGTCTGGCTGCCGCGCGCGATGGCGGCGCCGACCCCGGTGTCGGCCTACCTGCACTCGGCCACCATGGTCAAGGCCGGGGTGTTCCTGCTCGCCCGCCTGTGGCCGGTGCTGGCGGGCAGCGACGCCTGGTTCTGGATCGTCGGCGGCGCCGGGCTCGCCAGCTTGCTGCTCGGTGCCTGGGTGGCGATGTTCCAGCACGACCTCAAGGGCCTGCTGGCCTACTCGACGATCAGCCACCTCGGGCTCATTACCCTGCTGCTGGGCCTGAACAGCGAGCTGGCGGCGGTGGCGGCGGTGTTCCACATGATGAACCACGCGACCTTCAAGGCCTCGCTGTTCATGTCGGTGGGCATCATCGACCACGAGAGCGGCACGCGCGACATGCGCCGGCTGCGCGGCCTGTGGCGCGCCATGCCCGTCACCGGCAGCCTGGCCATCGTGGCGAGCGCGGCGATGGCCGGGGTGCCGCTGCTCAACGGCTTCCTGAGCAAGGAGATGTTCTTCGCCGAGACCGTGTTCATCGCCGCCCACCCAGCGGTCGAGATCGGACTGCCGCTGCTGGCCACCGCGGCCGGCGCGTTCGCGGTCGTGTACTCGCTGCGCCTGGCGCACGGCGTGTTCTTCGGTCGCGGCACGCTCGCCTGCCCGCGCCAGCCGCACGAGCCCACGCACTGGATGCGGGTGCCGGTGGAGCTGCTGGTGCTGGCCTGCGTGGTGGTCGGCACGCTGCCGGGCTGGGCGATCGCGCCGCTGCTGGACACCGCGGCGCGCCCGGTGGTCGGTGCCGAGCTGCCGGCCTACAGCCTGGCGCTGTGGCACGGCTTCACGGCGCCGCTGGCGATGAGCCTGGTGGCCAGCGCCTGCGGGCTGGCGATCTACCTGCGCCTGGCGCCGCGCCCGGGCCGCGCGCGCGGCCCGCTGGCCCTGCCCGATGGCGAACGGCTGTTCCACCGCGCGCTGATCGCTGGCATCGCCCTGGCACGCGGGCTGGGCCGGCACCTGGGCACGCGGCGTCTGCAGCCGCAGCTGCTGCTGATGCTGCTCGCCGCCGCGCTGGCGGGGCTGGCTTCGGCGCTCGTCGTGCCGCTGAGCTGGGGCGACCGCACGCGCGTGCCGGCGATGCCGGCCTTCGTGCTGCTGTGGGTGGTGGCCGGCGCCTGTGCCATCGGCGCCGCCTGGCAGGCCAAGCAGCACCGGCTGGCGGCGCTGGTCATGTTGTCGGTGGTGGGGCTGGCGATGTGCCTGAGCTTTGCCTGGTTCTCGGCGCCCGACCTCGCGCTCACCCAGCTCGCGGTGGAGGTGGTGACGACGGTGCTGTTCCTGCTCGGGCTGCGCTGGCTGCCCAAGCCGGCCGCGGCGCGGGCCACGCCGCTGGCGTCGCGCGCCTGGTGGCGGCGCCGGCGCGACCAGCTGGTCGCGCTCGCCGTGGGCGCCGGGCTGGCGGCGCTGTCCTATGCCTTGCTGACGCGGCGCGCGCCGCGGTCGATCGCGCCCTTCTTCCTGGACCAGGCGCTGCCGGCCGGCGGCGGGCGCAACGTGGTGAACGTGATCCTGGTCGACTTCCGCGCCTTCGACACCCTGGGCGAGATCACGGTGCTGGCCATCGTCGGCATCACCGTCTACGCGCTGCTGCGGCGTTTCCGGCCACCGCCGGAAGCGATGGATGAACCGGCGCAGCAGCAGGCGGTGGCCGGCCGGCCGGGCAGCGACCTGCGCCCGCGCGCAGGCGCCGCCGATGCTGCGCCGCCCTACCTGGACGTGCCGGCGGTGCTGGTGCGGCTGCTGCTGCCGCTGGCCGCGGTGTTCGCCCTGCACCTGCTGCTGCGCGGCCACAACGCGCCCGGCGGCGGCTTCGTCGCCGCGCTGGTGCTGGCGATCGCCGTCGTCGCGCAGTACGTGGTCGGCGGCACGCGCTGGGTGGAGGCGCGGCTGCGGCTGCAGCCCACGCGCTGGATCGCGGCCGGGCTGGCGCTGGCGCTGGCCACCGGGCTCGGGGCACTGGCGCTGGGCTACCCCTTCCTGAGCTCCTACACCGCGCACCTGCAGTGGCCGCTGCTGGGTGAGCTGGAGCTGCCCACGGCGGCGCTGTTCGACCTCGGTGTGTTCGCGGTCGTGGTCGGCTCGACCCTCTTGCTGCTGACCGCGATCGCCCACCAGTCGCTGCGCGCGCGCAGGCGCGAGGATGCGGCCGACGAAGCCAGGGAGCCGCGCTGATGGAGGCGGTGATTGCGATCGCCATCGGCGTCCTCAGCGCGGCCGGCGTCTGGCTGGTGCTGCGTCCGCGCAGCTTCCAGGTCCTGATCGGGCTGTCGCTGCTGTCCTATGCGGTGAACCTGTTCATCTTCAGCGTCGGCAGCCTGTCGCTGGCGCAGCCGCCCATCGTGCAGCCGGGGCTGGCGCCCGACCTCGCGCACTACAGCGACCCGCTGCCGCAGGCGCTGGTGCTGACCGCGATCGTGATCGGCTTCGCGACCACGGCGCTGTTCCTCGTCATCCTGCTGGCGCTGCGCGGGCTCAGCGGCAGCGACCACGTCGACGGCAGCGACCCCGTCGACGGCGGCGGGGACCGGCCGTGAGCGCGGCGTCCGGGCACTGGGTCGTGGCGCCGGTGCTGCTGCCGCTGGCCACGGCGGCGCTGATGCTGGTGCTGGGCGAGGCGCGGCGGCGGCTGAAGGCGGCGATCGGCGTGGCGTCGACCGCGCTCGGGCTGGCGCTGGCGGTCGCGCTGGCGCTGCAGGTCGATGCGCAGGGCGCGCTGGCGGTCTACCTGGTGGGCAACTGGGCCGCGCCCTTCGGCATCGTGCTCGTGGCCGACCGCCTGTCGGCGCTGATGGCGGTGCTCACCGGCGCCGTCGGGCTGGCGGCGCTGCTGTACGCGCTGGCGCGCTGGCAGCACGCCGGGGTGTTCTTCCACGCCCTGTTCCAGCTCCAGCTCGCCGGCCTGTACGGCGCATTCCTGACCGGCGACCTGTTCAACCTGTTCGTCTTCTTCGAGGTCCTGCTCGCGGCCAGCTACGCGCTGCTGCTGCACGGCGGGGGTGCGCCGCGGGTGCGCGCCGGGCTGCACTACGTGGCGGTGAACCTGCTGGCCTCGCTGCTGTTCCTGATCGGGGTGGCGGTGCTGTACGGCGTCACCGGCACCCTGAACATGGCCGATCTCGCGCTCAAGCTGCCCCAGGTCCCGGCCAGCGACCGCGGCCTGCTGCACGCCGGTGCCGCCATCCTGGCCCTGGCCTTCCTGGCCAAGGCCGCGGTCTGGCCGCTGAACTTCTGGCTGCCGCCGGCCTACGCCGCCGCCAGTGCGCCGGCGGCGGCGCTGTTCGCGCTGCTCACCAAGGTTGGCGTCTACGCCGTGCTGCGGCTGTGGACGCTGTGCTTCCCGCCCGGCGCCGGGGAGTCGGCCGGCTTCGGCGGCCAGGCGCTGGTGGCCGGCGGCCTGCTGACGCTGGCGCTGGGCGCGGCCGGCATGCTGGCCTCGCAGCAGCTGGCGCGCCTGCTCGGCTACGCCGTCATCGCCTCCTCCGGCACCCTGGTGGCGGCGATCGGCTTTGGCGCCCCGGCGCTGGCCGGCGGCGCCCTGTACTACCTGGCGAGCTCGACCCTGGCGGCGAGCGCCCTGTACCTGCTGGTCGAGCTGCTGGAGCGCAGCCGCCAGGTGGAGCTGCTGCCGCGCCGGCTCGACCACGGGGTGGACGTGCTGCCCTTGTTCATCGACGCCGAGCCGCCGCCGGGGGCGAACCTGGACGACGACGAGGAGCTGCTGGTCGGGCGCGCCATCCCGGGCGCGATGGTCTTCCTCGGCCTGGCCTTCACCGTGTTCGCGATGGGGGTGGCCGGGCTGCCGCCGCTGGCCGGGTTTGTCGGCAAGCTGGCGATGCTGCTGGCGCTGCGCGAGATCGGCGGCGTCGCGGGCTGGCTGCTGTTCGCGCTCCTGATCGGCTCCGGGCTCTTGTCCGCCCTGGCCCTGCTGCGCGTGGGGGTGCGCCACTTCTGGGCCGCGCCGCAGCGTCCGCCGCCACGCGTGCGGGTGCTCGAGACCCTGCCCATCGCCGGCTTGCTGGGCGCCAGCCTGCTGCTGGCGGTGTACGGCGACGCGGCGCTGCGCTACATGGATGCCAGCGCGCGCGCCCTGCACGCCCCGCAGCCCTATCTGGACGCGGTGCTGTCGGCGCGTCCGCTGCCCGCGGTGGGAGGTCGGCCGTGAGGGCGCGGCGCTGGCTGCCGGCGCCGGGGCTGTCGCTGGCGATCTTCGCCGGCTGGCTGCTGCTGGCGCGCACGCCCTCGCTGGCACAGGCTCTGCTCGCCCTCGCCCTGGCGCTGGCGGTGCCGTGGCTGGTGGCGCCGCTGCGTCCGCGCCCGGGGCCGCTGCGCCGCCCGGGGGTGCTGTGCGCGCTGATCCTGCGCGTGGGGCGCGACGTCGTGCGCTCGGCGCTGCAGGTCGCGCTCGGCATTCTGCGTCCGCGGCGGCGCGCGCCGCGCGGCGGCTTCGTGTGCGTGCCGCTGGACCTGCGCGACGCCCACGCGCTGGCCGCGCTGGCGATGATCGTCACCGTGGTGCCCGGCACCGTGTGGTCGGAGCTGGCGAGCGACCGCAGCGCGCTGCTGATCCACGTCTTCGACCTCGACGACGAGGCCGCCTTCATCGCCCACTTCAAGCGCGACTACGAGCAGCCGCTGAAGGAGATCTTCGAATGAGCCCTTTGCTGGCCGGCGCCACCGGCATCACCTTGCTGCTGTACGCGCTGGCGCTGGCCGTCGCCTTGCTGCGCATGTGGCGCGGGCCGGGCGCACCGGACCGCGTCCTGGCGCTGGACTTCGCCTCCGTGCTGGGGGTGCTGGTGCTGGGGGTGCTGGCGATCCGCGACGGCAGCCAGAACCTGTTCGAAGCGGCGCTGCTGCTCGCGCTGTGCGGATTCGTCGTCTCGCTGGCGCTGGCCAAGTTCCTGCTGCGAGGCGAGGTGATCGAATGACGGCGACCTGGTCCGAATGGCTGGTGGCCGCGCTGCTGCCGGCCAGCGGCGTCCTGGTGCTGGTGGCGGCACTCGGCCTGTGGCGGCTGCCCGACCTGTTCCAGCGCCTGCACGCGCCGGCGCTGGCGTCCACGCTGGGGAGCTGGCTGGTCGCGCTGGCGTCGGTCATCCACTTCAGCGCCCTTGAGGGCCTGGCGCTGCAGGCCTGGCTGGTCATCGTCGTGCTGTCCATCACCGCGCCGGTGACCACCGTGGTGCTCGCGCGTGCGGCGCTGTTCCGCGGCCGGCGCGACGGCGCCGCGCTGCCGGCCTCGCCCGCTGGCGCGACGCCGCCGGCCGAGTCCGTTGCGCCGAGCCGGGGAAGGCCATGAGCGCGCCGGGCCGCCCCAAGCGCTCATACCGTAGCCCTTCAAGGGCGGAGGTTGCCTTATGAGCGCGCCGGGCCGCCCCAAGCGCTCATACCGTAGCCCTTCAAGGGCGGAGGTTGCCTTATGAGCGCGAGCACCGTCTTGCACCGCATCCTCGCCGCCACCGACCTGTCGGCGCCGGCACGCCAGGCCGCGCAGCGCGCGGCGCGGCTGGCGCGCGAGACCGGCGCCAGCCTGACCCTGTGCCACGCCCTGGCGCAGGCGCCGCTGCAGGAGCTGCGCCAGTGGCTGGGGGCGCCGGCCGCCGACGAGCTGCTGGCGCGTTCGCGCGAGGAGCTGCAGGCGCTGGCGCTGGAGCTGCAGGGCCTGCGCCACGGCCCGGTGGCGGCGCGGCTGGACGAGGGCGCGGTGATCGAGACCCTGATGCGTGCCGCCGAGATCGAGCGTGCCGAGCTGCTGGTGCTGGCCGCGCGCGGCGTCGGTTTCCTGCGCCGGCTGGTGCTGGGCACCACCGCCGAGCGGCTGCTGCGCTGCACCGCGATTCCGCTGCTGGTGGTGCGCCAGCCGCCGCACGAGCCCTACCGGCGTGCCCTGCTGGCGCTGGACTTCTCGCCCTGGACGCCGGCCGTCATCGCCCAGGCGCGCGCGGTGGCGCCGCACGCGCGCTGGCTGCTGTTCCATGCCTGGCAGGTGCCGTTCGAGGAGAAGCTGCGCTTCGCCGGCGTGGACGCGGCGACGATCGCCCACTACCGCGAGCAGGCACGCCTGCGCGCCACCCAGCAGCTGCACGCCGCGGCCGAGCAGGCCGGACTCAAGCCCGGCCTGTGGGAGCCCTGCCTGGTGGAAGGCGATGCGAGCCTGCGCCTGGTCGAGCAGGAACAGCTGCGCGCCTGCGACCTGGTGGTGATAGGCAAGCACGGCCAGAGCGCGGCCGAGGACTTGCTGCTGGGCAGCACCACCAAGCACCTGCTGGCCGAGGGGCTGAGCGACGTGCTGATCAGCACCTTGCCGGCGCGCTGAGCCCCGGGCCGAGGGAACCCGTCGCCGCGGGCAGGGTCATTCCCCGGGTCTACCCTGAGCGGGAAGTGGGAGAGTAAGGCCTCAGTCAGACGCTTTGGCCACAGTCGCGGCCGACCATTCGTACACACCACCAGGCAGGAGAAACGCATGAGCGAAAGCACCGAGTCCCGGATCTACGAACCCAGCGCCGCTGTCGTCAAGGGCGCGCACATCTCGGGCATGGATGCCTACCGCAAGCTCTGCGCCGAGGCCGAGGCCGACTACGAGGGCTACTGGGCGCGCCTGGCACGTGAATTCGTGAGCTGGAAGACGCCGTTCACCCAGGTGCTGGACCAGAGCCAAGCGCCGTTCTACAAGTGGTTCGCCGACGGCACGCTCAACGTCTCCTACAACTGCCTGGACCGCAACGTCGAGCGCGGCCTGGGCGACAAGACCGCGATCATCTTCGAGGCCGACGACGGCGCCGTCACCAAGGTCAGCTACAAGGAACTGCTGGCCACCGTCAGCCGCTTCGCCAACGTGCTCAAGGCGCGCGGCGTGAAGAAGGGCGACCGGGTCGTCATCTACATGCCGATGAGCGTCGAAGGTGTGGCCGCGATGCAGGCCTGCGCGCGCATCGGCGCCACCCATTCGGTGGTGTTCGGCGGCTTCTCGGCGCAGAGCCTGCGCGACCGCATCCACGACGCCGAGGCGGTGATGGTGATCACCGCCGACGAGCAGGCGCGCGGCGGCAAGCACCTGGCGCTGAAGGCGATCGTCGACGAAGCGCTGGCCATGCCCGGCACCGAGAGCATCCGCGACGTCATCGTCTACCGCCGCACCGGCGGCCAGGTGGCCTGGAAGGAGGGGCGCGACCTCTGGCTGCACGAGCTGCTGGCCGGCGCCAGCACGCAGTGCGAACCCGAGTGGGTGGGTGCCGAGCACCCGCTGTTCCTGCTCTACACCAGCGGCTCCACCGGCAAGCCCAAGGGCGTGCAGCACAGCACCGGTGGCTACCTGCTGCAGGCGGCGCTGAGCTGCAAGTGGACCTTCGACCTCAAGGACGACGACGTCTTCTGGTGCACCGCCGACATCGGCTGGGTCTCCGGCCACAGCTACATCAGCTTCGGCCCGCTGGCGCTGGGCGCGACCGAGATCGTGTTCGAGGGCGTGCCCACCTATCCGGACGCCGGGCGCTTCTGGAAGATGATCGAGCGCCACCGGGTGAGCGTCTTCTACACCGCGCCGACCGCCATCCGCAGCCTGATCAAGGCCGCCGAGTCCAACGAGGCGGTGCACCCGCGCAAGTACGACCTCAGCAGCCTGCGCATCCTGGGCTCGGTCGGCGAGCCGATCAACCCGGCGGCCTGGGAGTGGTATTACCAGAACGTCGGCGGCAGCCGCTGCCCGATCGTAGACACCTGGTGGCAGACCGAGACCGGTGGCCACATGATCAACCCGCTGCCGGGTGCCACCCCGCTGGTGCCGGGCTCCTGCACCCTGCCGCTGCCCGGCATCATGGCCGCCATCGTCGACGAGACCGGCACCGAGGTGCCGCACGGGCAGGGCGGCATCCTGGTCGTGAAGAAGCCCTGGCCGAGCATGATCCGCACCATCTGGCGCGATCCGGACCGCTACGTGGCGAGCTACTTCCCGGCCGAGCTCAAGGGCTGCTACCTGGCCGGCGACGGCGCCAGCCGCGACGCCAAGACCGGCTACTTCACCATCACCGGCCGCATCGACGACGTGCTCAACGTCTCCGGCCACCGCATGGGCACGATGGAGATCGAGTCCGCGCTCGTGAGCTGCACCGAGCTGGTGGCCGAGGCGGCAGTGGTCGGCCGCCCCGACGAGACCACCGGCGAGGCGATCTGCGCCTTCGTCGTCCTCAAGCGCCCGCGGCCCAGCGGCGAGGAGGCGAAGAAGATCGCCAACGAGCTGCGCAACTGGGTGGCCAAGGAGATCGGCCCGATCGCCAAGCCCAAGGACATCCGCTTCGGCGACAACCTGCCCAAGACCCGCAGCGGCAAGATCATGCGCCGCCTGCTGCGCAACATCGCACGCGGCGAGACCATCACCCAGGACACCTCGACCCTGGAGAACCCGGCCATCCTGGATCAGTTGGCGCAGACCAACTGATCCGCGGGCCGCGCGCCAGCGCGGCCCGGCGCCCGGCAGGGCGCGGCCAGGTACCGGCGCAGGCTCACATGCGCGGGCACGCGCATGTGAAGGCCCGCAGGGCCGGCCGCAGCCACAACCCGGCCATCCTGGATCAGTTGGCGCAGACCAACTGATCCGCGGGCCGCGCGCCTGGCACTTGAACTGGCCGCCTTCGGGCGGCCAGTTTCGTCGGGGCCGACGCTTGCCCTGGGCTACAGTGAGGGCATGGCATTCCTGCTGCTCGGGCTGGCGCTGCTGGCCATGAAGTTCGCCGAGTTCGGTCCGGTCGCCGCCTGGTCGTGGTGGATCGTGCTCGCGCCCTTCGCGCTCGCGGTGGCGTGGTGGGCCTGGGCCGACTCCACCGGCCTGACCCAGCGCCGCGCGATCGCCAAGCTGGAGCAGCGCAAGCTCGATCGTCGCCAGCGCGACATGCACGCCCTCGGCCTGGACCCCAAGCAGAGGTCGCGTGCGCCAGGTGCCACCGCATCGCGGCCGGCGGCGCGCTCCGACTCCGGCGAGGCGCCGCGCCGCTGATACCAAGTCGCTTTCAATAACTTAGATATCATGCAGATCCACGGACTTCAAGGAGCCGCGGATGAAGGCATTGATCGTGGGCGACAAGCCGACCGTGCGACGGTTGGCCGAGCGACTCAAGGCGGCCCAGAGCCACT
>CAUJJP010000151.1 GCA_963205525.1 Pseudomonadota bacterium
GCTGGACGCCGCGCGCGATGCGCAAGGCCAGTGCCTGCGCACGCGCCGCCGCCTCGGGCGCCAGGCGCGCGGCGTCCAGCAGGGCGGGCAGCAGCTCGCTCTCCGGCCGGCGCGCGAGGGCGGCGATGGCGGCGCGCAGCGGCGGGCGCTCGGGCAGCGGGGTGAAGGCGACGGGCATGGCGGGCTTTCGGGCAGAGGAAGGGGCGTCGGACGAAGGGGCGCAGGGGCTGGCCGCGCTGCGCAGGGGCTGGTCGCGCTGCGCGAGGGGTTGGCCTGCGCTGCGCGCAGGTCCTGGCCCGCGCTGCGCGCAGTGTGGCGCGCCGGGCGTCGAATCTTGCACCGTTCGCGGCCGCGCCGGCCGAGGAAGATGCGCCGCCGACGGTCCCTGCGCGGCCGTCGCCGCAGCCGATCAGGGGCGCGCCGGGTCCACTGCCGACGCCTGCGGGCGCAGGCTGCCGAACAAGTCCTTCGGGTCGGCGGGCGTGGCCACCAGGTCCAGCGGCCGGCCCAGGCCGGACCGCGCCGCCGCCTCCTGCAGCCAGACCAGGGCGGCGTGGTCCTCGAGCGCGAAGCCGACCGAGTCGAACAGGGTGATCTCGTCGGCATGCTGGCGCCCGGGCGCCTGGCCTGCGATCACCTGCCAGATCTCGGTCGCCGGGAAGTCGGCAGCCATCTGCTGCAGTTCGCCTTCGACCCGGGTCTGCGGCAGGTACTCGACGAACACGCTCGCGGCGCGCAGCACCTCGGGCGCGAGCTCGGTCTTGCCCGGGCAGTCGCCGCCGATCGCGTTCAGGTGCATGCCGGGGCGAAGCATCTCGGCGCCGACGATGGCGGCGCGCGCCTTGGCGGCGGTGGCGGTGGTGACGACGTCGGCACCGTCCACGGCCTCGGCGACGCTGGCGCAGACCAGCAGCTGCAGTCCGCTTGCGGCCAGGTTGGCCTGCACACGCGCGCTGGCAGCGGGGTCGATGTCGACCAGGCGCAGGCGGTCCACGCCCAGCAGCGCCTGCCAGGCCAGGGCCTGGAACTCGGCCTGCGCACCGTTGCCGATCAAGGCCATGGTGCGGCTGCCGGCGCGCGCCAGCCAGCGCCCGGCCAGCGCCGACATCGCCGCCGTGCGGATGGCGGTCAGCAGGCTCATCTCCGCCAGCAGGCGCGGCGCGCCGGTGTCCACGTCGGCCAGCAGGCCGAAGGCCATCACCGTGGGCAGGCCGCGCGCGGTGTTGGCCGGGTGGCCGTTGACGTACTTGAAGGCGAAGCGCCGGGCGTCGGCCACCGGCATCAGCTCGATCACGCCGAGCGCGCTGTGGGCGGCGACGCGGGCGCTCTTGTCGAAGTCCTGCCAGCGCCGGAAGTCGGATTCGATCTGTGCGGCCACGCCCGCGATGCAGGCCGCCGGGCCGAGCCGGCGCACCAGGCGCTGGACCTCGGCGGCGCCGAGGAAGACGGTCGGCGCGGCGGCATCGGACACGGCGGGCATCCGCTGCGGTGGGCCGGGGCGCTCAGCTCAGCAGCCGGTTCTCGGAGCCGACCACCACCAGGTCGACGAAGTGCCCGCCTTCGCGGCGGCCGTTGCTGTAGTTGAAGCGCATGCCGCCGAGGTCGAGGTCGCCCATCTTGCCGAGCGCGGCGAGCACCGCCTCGCGGCTCGGGTTGGCGCCGGCGCGGCGCATGCCTTCGAGCAGCACGCGCGCGTTCACATAGCCCTCCAGCCCGGGCAGGGTGTAGTCCTCGGAACCGGCGGCCTTGAGGTCGCGCTGGTATTCGCGCACCAGGCGGTGGCGCACCGCGAACGGCGAGGGCACGACGACCGAGAAGCCCAGCCCGCGCGCCAGCGGCCCCAGGGCCTCGATGTTGGCGGTGCTGGCGCCGACCGACATGCCGTAGATGGTGCTGCCGAAGCCGGCGCCGCGCAGCGCGCGCACCATCTGCGGCATGGTGCCGGCGAGGCCCACGATGACCATCTGCGGTGCCGCCTCGGCCACCCGCTTGGCGGCCGGCTCGACCTCCAGGCTGGTGGTGGCGGGGGTGGTGGCGACCACCGCCGGCTTGATGCCCAGCGCGTTGCAGGCGGCGCTGAAGGCGGTCAGCAGCGAGTGCCCGAAGGGGTCGTCGGCGTGGATCATGCCGATGCTGCGGTGCCCCACGGTGTGCGCCGCCGCCACCAGCTTGGTCATCTCGTCGTCGTAGTTGGCGCGCACGTAAAAGACGTTGCCCACCGGCTTGGCGCGCAAGGCCATGGTGCCGCTGATCGGCCCCACGATCGCCATGTCGGGCGCTGCCTCCATCACCGCCGCGGCCTGCCGCGTGCCCTCCGGATGCAGGATGGCGAGCATGTCCTCGTCGCCCTGAAAGGCCTTGGCGTTCGCCTTCGCGGCGGCGGGGTCGAAGCGGTCGTCGCGCGTCAGCAGCTCCACGCGCGCGCCGTGGATGCCGCCGGCCGCGTTCACCGCCCGCAAACAGGCCTCGGCGCCGACCTTGATCGCCATGCCTATCACCTTCTCGGTGTGGCTGAGGTCCACCGTGGAGGCGATGCGCAGCGTCTTGCCGGCCCCCTGCGCCAGCGCGGGACCGGCCAGGCTGCCGGCGGCGACACCGGCGAGGCCGCAAAGCAGGCGTCGGCGCGCGGGCTCGAAGCGCTGAGACACCGGGGTGGGGGAGGCCTGGAGCAGGGTGTGCGGCATGGCGTCGGGTCCGGGGAGGTTGGGATCGCAGGTCGACAGCTGGCGCGGCGCTCGCGCAGGGCGGGCCCGGCACTGCGGACCCAGCGGTCGATCGTAAACGCCCGCACCGGCGGCCGGGGCGACCGCGCGGACGCGGTTGCGCGATCGCGGGCACAGCGGGTCTGCGATGCGGGACTTGTGCACACCGCGGGCCTGCCGCGCAGCGGCCGGTGTCGCCCCGGCACGTCAACGCCAGGCAAAAAAGGGCTGGTCGAAGTGCGCAACCCGGGTCGCGCGGTCCAGCAGGCAGACCTCGCGGAACTGGTAGAGGAAGGCGGCGGTGGGCGCGGCGATCCAGTGCCGGCCCAGCGGCATGCGCAGCACCACGCGGTCGCGCCGCCGCACGTGGTTGAGCAGCGGTGCGTCGGCGCGCAGCAGCTCGCTGCACGGCACGCGGTGCACGCCGGCCACCTCCGCCGGGTTGGCGCGCGCGCGGCGTGCGGCGCCGACCGCCACCACCAGCGGGGTGATGAGGTAGCCGGAGCGGGTGGCGTAGTCGTCCAGCCGGCCGAGCACGGCAGCCGGCCCCGGTTGCAGGCCGACCTCCTCGGCGAGCTCGCGCAGCGCCGCGTCCTGCGCGCTTTCGCCGACGTCCAGGCGCCCGCCGGGCAGCGCCCACTGGCCGGCGTGGGCGCGCATGCCGGCCGCGCGCAGGGTCAGCAGCAGCGCCGGCTCGCGTCGCCACCGGGCGTGGCGCGGCCAGCCGTCCAGCCCGACGCCGTGGCCGGCCTCGGTGATGGTCAGGGCTACCGCGGCGCGCTTGCGCCCCTCGTCCGGCAGCTGCAGCACGTCCCAGGCCGCGAGCCGGCGCCGGCAGGCGTCGAGGTCGAAGCCGAGGTCGAAGTCTGGCGACACCGCTGCGGCTTCAGCCTCGCGCCGCCAGCAGCGCCTGCACCACTTCGGCGAAGCCGGCGCCGCGCGCGGCGCGGGCGAGGTAGGCGGGCCAGGTGTGCAGCCGGTCCGCGAAGTCCATCAGGTTGGCCACCCCGACGCTGTGCGGGAAGCGCGCGAACATCGCCTGGTCGTTGGTCGAGTCGCCGACGTAGACCCAGCGCCCGACCTCGGCCGCGAGCTCGCGCCCGAGCCGGCGCTGCACGATCCAGCGCGCGCCGCTCCACTTGTCGTGGCTGCCGAACCAGCCGTTGACGTGGATGGAGCTGACCGTGGCGCACATGCCCTGCGCCTGCATGATCTGCAGCACGCGCGCGACCTGCGCCTCGTCCAGGCGCGCGAACTCGGCGTGGTCGACCGCGATGTCGGTCACCCGCCCGGCACTGTCGCGCGCCAGCTGCGCCCCCGGCACCTCGGTCAGCACCTGCGCCGCCACCGCCTGCAGGCGCCGTGCGTTGGCGCCGCGGGTGGCGGCGTCCTGCGCGTACTCGATGCGCAGCTCGCTGCCCTCGCGCCAGAGCGCGACGGCGCCGTTCTCGGCCACGATGGCCTGCAGCGGCCAGGCGCGCGCGAAGGGTTCGCTCCAGCCCTGCGGGCGGCCGGTGATGGCGAACACCGGCAGCCCGGCGTCGGCGAGCGCCTGCAAGGCCTGCAGGGCGGCGGGCTCGATCGCGCCGTCGCGCGTCAAGGTGTCGTCGATGTCGGTCAGCACGCCGCAGACCGCGCGCACCTGCGCCACCGGCCAGGCTTGCAGCGGCTGCGGCCGCGGCGCGCGCTCGGCAGAGGAAGACGGGGCGGCAGGGGTGGGGGACGATGCGCTCACGGCCGCCATCATCGCAGCGCCGGCTGCAGGCGCGGGGCGGCGAACCTCAGGGTCTGGTCGGCGTTCCAAGCCATGGCGGACTCCCCTTGCATCGGTGGATGCCAGCCCATTGTGGCCATGCGCCGCGCCCCATTGCATCGCCTATGCTTGCCGCGCCGCACGGTGCCGCACTGCGCCAAACCCTCCGCATGCCTTCCACGCCGCCGCCTTCTGCCCACGCTGCCGGCGAATCGCCCGCGCTGCGGCTGTTGGGTCCGCCGGCGTTGATGGCGGGAACGTCCTGGCTGCCGTTCACCCCCGAGCGCCGCTTCCAGCTGCTTGCGGTGCTGGCCCTGGCCGACGGCCAATGGGTGACGCGGGATCGGCTGGCGCAGATGCTGTGGCCAGCGCGCGACGCGGCGGCCGCCCGCAGCAACCTGCGCACCGTGGTGCACCGGGCCCGCTTGCTGCCGGGCGCCCAGGGGCTGGACGCGACCGAACAGGCCATCCGTTGGGTCGTCGGGCACGATGTGCAGGCCTTCCTGACGGCCTTGTGCAGCCCCGACTCGACGACACGCGAAAGCGCTGTATCCGCCGGCGGCGGGCCATTGATGGAGGGGCTGGACGACCCCGGCAACCCTGCCTGGTCCGACTGGCTGGACACCCAACGCCAGCGCGTGGCCGCGGCCTGGCAGTCCGCTGCCTGGGACTGGCTGGCGCAGGCGGACGAACCAGCCTCGCGCGCCGCGGTGGCCGACCGGCTGCTGGCGCACGATCCCCTCGACGAGACTGCCATGGCCGCCATGCTGCAGGCTGCGATCGCCCGTGGCCAGGTCGTCGCGACACGCCAGCGCTTCCAGGCCTTTACCCACCGGCTGGCGGAGGAGCTGGGCATCGCTCCGGCGCAGCATCTGCGCGAGTTGATGGCCCGCATCGACGCGCCGCAGGTGGCGACAACGCCCGCGGCGCCGTCGGAATCAGCCGCGACGGCGCGCCCGGCCTCCAGCCCAGACCCCGGCCACGATCTGGTGGGACGACAGATGGAGCGTGCCGAAGCCCGGGCCCTGCTGGCCCGCGCCGATTGCCGGCTGCTCACCCTGGTCGGTCCGGGGGGCGTCGGCAAGAGCCGGTTGGCCCGCGTGGTGGCGGGTCTGACCAGCCCCGCCACGGACCGCAGCGATGCCGACTTTCCCGGCGGCGTCTGGTGGGTGGACCTGCAGGACCTGACGCAGGCCTCGGCCCTGCTGCCGCGGCTGGCGCGACAGCTGGCAGTGCAGACGCTGGACGAACGCACGGCCCTGGCCCAGGTGGCGGCCGCGCTGCCGGTGCAGCGCAGCCTGCTGGTGCTGGACAACGCGGAGCATCTCCTGGGGCCGGCCGAGCACGACGCCCTGCACACGGTGCTGGACGGCCTGCTGGCGGCGCACCCCACGGTCTGCCTGCTGGTGACGTCCCGCGTGCGCCTGGGCGCGACCGCACCGCTGCAGGCCGCCGAGTGGCTGCTGCCGGTGCCTGGCCTGGCCGTGCCCGACGACGACAGCCGGGACCTCGACGCCGCGAGCGCCTTCGACGCCGTGCAGCTCTTCGCCCACCGCGCCCGCCAGGCCGATCCGCGTTTCGAACTGGCGGCGCACCTCGACGCGGTGATCGACATCGCCGGCGCCGTGGGCGGCATGCCGCTGGCCTTGGAGCTGGCGGCCAGCTGGGTCCGCCTGATGCCTGCCGAGGCCATCGCCGACGAGTTGCGGCGCTCGCTCGACCTGCTGCAGCGCCACCCGACGGCCAGAGGTCAGCCCGCCCGGCCCGAGCACGTGAGCGTGCGCGACGTGCTGGCGCAATCGGTGGCGCTGCTGTCGCCCCTGGAGCGGCAGGCGCTGGCCACGGTGTCGGTGTTCCAGGACGGTTTCACCCGCGATGCGGCAAGGGCCCTGGGCCGCCAGACGTCGCTGCCACTGCTGTCGGCCCTGTCCGACCGTGGCCTGCTGACCACCGACACCGACGGCCGCTTCCGCCTGCACCCGCTGGTGCAGACGCTGGGCGCCGAACTGCTGACGGTCGATGTGGTGCTGGCTGATGCCACCTGGCAGGCGCACAGCCGCCATTTCGCGCAGTTCATGAACAGCCTGGCGCCGCTGACGCGCGGCAACCTGCACCAGCTCGTGCGGGCCGTGGATGCCGAGTTCGCCAACGTGTGTCGCGCCTGGGAGACCGCGTCGGCGGCAGGCCAGAGCGAGGCCCTGGGCCAGATCGTTCGGCCGCTGTGGGTGTACTTCGAAGTCACCGGTCGGCTGCAGGAGGGCATCCGCCGGTTGCGCCCGGTACTGCAGCGGCTGGAACCTCTGGCCGGCCACGATGCCCAGGCCGGCTGGGCGCTGTCGCGCCTGCGGCATGGTCTGTCGATGCTGATGCACCGGGGCGGTCACCAGGCCGACGGCCTGGCCGTGGCCGAGGCCGGCATGGCCGCCGGGCTTCAATCGGGCGAGCTCGAGGCCCTGGTGGGCTGTCAGCTCAACAGTGGCAGCTGCCTGATGGCGCTGGGCCGCCTGGACGAAGCCCACGCCAGGTTCCAGCAGGCGTTGAGCCTCGCGCGCGACCGTGAGGACACGCACTGCATCGCCTGGGCGCTGGGCAACCTGGCCGTGAGCCACAGCGCGCTGGGCGACGCGCAGGCCGCCATCGTGCATGGCGAGCAGGCGCTGCAGCTCGACCGGCAGCAAGGCAACCAGTACCAGGTCGCGGTGCACCTGGTGAACCTGGGCGCCGCCCAGCTGGAAGCTGGGCGCCTGCCGGCGGCGATCGACTGGACACGGCAAGCCGTCCAGCACACGCACGACCACGGACTGGTGCTGTTCGAACTGCATGCACGCAGCAACCTTGCGGGATTCCTCATGCGGGAAGGCCGCCTGGACGAAGCGCGGGCCCTGACGCTTCAATGCCTGCGCGCCGCGCGTACGCAGGGGCTGCTGGTGGTGCAGGCCATGCAGCTGACCGTGCTGGCGCGCATGGAGGTGCGGGCCGGCCGTCTGGACGCCGCACTGCCGCCGATCCGCGAGGCCCTGGGCCTGGTGCTGGGCCACGGCCTGCAGAGCGAACTGCCGCTGGTGCTGCGCACCTGGGCGGCGCTGTGCGAGGGCCGGGGGCAGGTGGTGCAGGCGGCCCGCGTGCTGCATTGCGCCATCGCCATGGCCGCCACGTCACCGTCGGATGCCCGATTCTTCGGGCAGTTGCTGGCCGGCCTGCCCCTGGATGCACGGGCCCGGACCGAGGCGGCAGCGCACCCGTTGACGCCTGACGAGGTCCTGGCCGACATCACCGCATCCCAAGCGGGTTGAACCGCTGGCCAGCGCGGCCGCACCGGACCGCAGCAGGCGGCAGCCAACGCCCGTGAAACGCGGGTGAAGCGCCTGCCGGGCACAGTGCGTTC
Organism: Pseudomonadota bacterium; assembly: GCA_963205525.1. The sequence goes on from CAUJJP010000151.1 coordinate 7,841, forward strand.
CATCGGCAGGCCACCGGCCCGCTACTGACGCCGGGAGACCACGATGGAGCGATCGACGACCTACCTGCTCAAGGTCTGGCAGACCGCGGGCGGTGGCTTCCGTGCGCACCTGCGCGCCGTGGACCAGGAAGTGGCACTGGGCTTCGACGACGCCCAGGCGCTCGCGGCCCATCTGGTCGCGGCCTGCGCGCACGCCCTTGTACCGCCCCGCGCCAGCGCGGCCACGGGACCACCGGCGACCACGACGGGTGAGGTCTGCGGACGCTGAGCGTGTCCGCGCCACGGCGCCCCGGTCCGCCCATTGGCCCTTGCCCCCTTGCAATTCCCCTCGCTCCACCCGCACACCACCACCACGGAGAGACAACATGAACATCACCCCCATGCCCGCGCCCTCATGCAGCCCTCTCACCCCAGCGCGCCTGGCCGCCGCCTGCGCGGCCTGGGTGTGCCTGGCGTCATCGGCACAAGTCGCGCCACCCGGCCTGCTGGAGACGCGGTCGGTGCAGACCATCGCGGGCCACTGCTGCTGGGACAACGCCTGGAACACGCAGTCGGCCAGTGGCGACGCGGAGTCCTACTACGTCGACAGCTGGGGCCTGTCCTGGGCCCGGATCAACGCGCAACCGGCGCAGTTCGGTCGGCTCGCCGGCGCGCTTACAGGGGGCAGCCAGCTGCCCGAGGGCTTTGTCGCCAGCGGCAGTGCCGTGGTGCTGCGCGACGCCTGGTCCGACCTGTTCACCATCAGCTCGACCACGCTGGCCGCCGGCACGCCGGTGCAACTGCAGCTGACGGTGTTGCTGGACGTGGACATGCTGACCGTCGACCCTGACGGCAGCAGCGGCATCGCCGGTGCCACCGGCCGCGCCGCAGCGGCAATCCAC
>CAUJJP010000152.1 GCA_963205525.1 Pseudomonadota bacterium
CCTGTGAAGATATGAATCGTGCCCGCGCCGGGGTGGCCAAGGGCGCTGGCGTAGGCGCGACGCGCGGCCCGGGCTCGCCGCCCGGGCAAGCGGCGCAACACCCGCCAGCGCCCTTGGCCGCCCCGGCCCTGCGGGTAGGCCCCCGCAGAGGGCCCACTCGTCGTTGCGAAGCTTCGCCGGGGGCCAACCCCGGCTGTGCTTCGCGCCTAGTTTGGGCCCTCTGCGGGGGCCTACGCGGGCATGATGCATATCTTCACAGGCTCTCAGCTCTTGGCGCTGCCGGCGCCGGCCTCATTGCCGGGCTTCCAGACGGTGCCTATGGACACCGAGCGCAGCCGTTTCTGGCGCCCGTACCAGAGGTTGACGAGGCCGCGCGAGAACACGACGGCGGAGAACATCGAGGTCAGGATGCCCAGGCAGTGCACGACCGCGAAGCCGCGCACCGGCCCGGAGCCGAAGGCCAGCAGCGCGACGCCGGCGATCAGCGTCGTCACGTTGGAGTCCAGGATCGTGCCCCAGGCGCGCTCGTAACCGGCGGCGATCGCGGCCTGCGCGCTGGCGCCGGCGCGCAGTTCCTCGCGCACGCGCTCGTTGATCAGCACGTTGGCGTCGATCGCCATCCCGATCGCGAGCGCCATGGCGGCGATGCCGGGCAGGGTGAGGGTGGCCTGCAGCATAGACAGCACCGCCACCAGCAGCAGCACGTTGAACGCCAGCGCGAGCGAGGAGAACATGCCGAACAGCATGTAGTAGGCGCACATGAAGGCAACGATCGCCAGGAAGCCCCAGAGCACGCTGTGGAAGCCCTTGGTGATGTTGTCGGCGCCCAGGCTGGGGCCTATGGTGCGCTCCTCGATGATCTCCATCGGCGCCGCCAGCGAGCCGGCGCGCAGCAGCAGCGCCTGGTCGGCGGCCTCGGTGGTCGTCATGCGGCCCGAGATCTGGACCCGGCCGCCGCCGATCTCGTCGCGTATCACGGGCGCGGTGATGACCTCACCCTTGCCCTTCTCGAACAGGATGATCGCCATCCGCTTGCCCACGTTCTCGCGCGTGACGTCGCGGAAGATGCGCCCGCCCTTGGCGTCGAGCACCAGGTTGACGGTGGGCTCCTGGGTCTGGCTGTCGAAGCCGGGCTGGGCGTCGGTCAGGTTCTCGCCGGTGAGCACGACCTCGCGCTTGACGATCAGCGGCACGCCGCCGCGTTCGAGGAAGCGCTCGCTGCCGAAGGGCACCGGCCCCGCACCGCGCTCGGCCTCGCGCGCCGCCGCGCTTTCGTCGACCATGCGGATTTCCAGCGTCGCGGTGCGGCCGATGATGTCCTTGGCCTTCGCCGTGTCCTGCACCCCGGGCAGTTGGACGACGACGCGGTCCACCCCCTGCTGCTGGATCACCGGCTCGGCGACGCCGAGCTCGTTGACGCGGTTGTGCAAGGTGGTGATGTTCTGCTTGAGCGCCTGGTCCTGGATCGCACGCGCCGCGGCCGGCGTCATGCGCCCGGTCAGGCGCAGCGCATCGCCTTCGCCGGACTCGGTCCAGACCAGCTCGGGCAACTGGGCCGCGAGCGCGTTGCGCGCCTGCTCGCGGGTGGCGGCGTCACGGAAGCGCAGCTCCAGCGCCTGGCCGTCGCGCGCCAGCCCGCCGTGGCGGATGTTCTTCTCGCGCAGCAGCGATCGCACGTCGCCGGCCATCGACTCGGCGCGCTTGTCCAGCGCCGCCTTCATGTCGACCTGCATCAGGAAGTGGACGCCGCCGCGCAGATCCAGCCCCAGGTACATGGGCAGCGCGCGGATGCCGGCCATCCAGGCCGGCGAGCGCGACAGCAGGTTCAGGGCGACGATGTAGGAGGCGTCGGCCGGGTCCGGGTTGAGCGCCTTCACGAGCGCGTCCTTGGCCCGCACCTGGGTGTCGACGTCGCCGAAGCGGGCCTTCACCGAGTTGCCGTCGAACTGCACGAAGTCGGACTTCACCCCCGCCGCGCCGAGGATGGACTCCACCCTAGGCACCAGGCTGGCGTCGACCTTGAGCGTGACCTTGGCGCTGGAGATCTGCACCGCAGGCGCCTCGCCGAACACGTTGGGCAGCGCGTACAGCAGGCCCACGACCAGCGCGACCAGCAGCGTCGCGTACTTCCACACAGGGTAGCGGTTCATCGCGATGTCCTGCGGTGCCGGGCCGCCGCTGGGCGACCGCGCGGCACCACCAGCGGTTTACTTGTAGGTGCCCTTGGGCAGCACCTGGACGATGGACGGACGCTGCACCTGCAGCTCCACGCCGCCGGCGACCTCGACGTGGACGATGGACTCGCCGAGCTTGGCCACGCGGCCGAGGATGCCGCCGCCGAGCACGACCTCGTCGCCCTTGGCCAGGGCCTCGACCATCGCCTTGTGTTCCTTCTGCCGCTTCATCTGCGGGCGGATCATGATGAAGTACAGGACCACGAACATCAGCACCAGCGGCAGCAGGCTGAACAGCGTGGACTCGGTGCTGCCGGCCGCGGGGGCGGCCTGGGCGAAGGCGTTGGAAATGAACACGGGCGGGTCCTTGGTCTCGGTCGCGGGGCGGCCCGGTCGGGCCAGGCAGGGCTCACCCGCTGGGCGCGGGCGAATCGGCCATTTTACGGTGCCTGCGGGTCGGGCTCGGCTTCGGGCGCCGCGGCGGCGGCCGGGCCCGCCACCAGCCGCCGGCCGCCGGGCGCCGGGCCGTCGTCGCCAGACACTGCCTCTGCATCGCCAGGCGCCACCCATTCGCCGCCAGGCGCGGCCCGGTAGCGCGTGGCGGGGCCGCGGCCATGCGCCAGCAGCAGGCCGCGCGCCACCAGCAGACCCAGGTGGCGCGAGGCGGTGGCCGGCGCCACGCCCGCCGCCTCGCCGTAGCTGGCCTTGGACAGCGTGCCGTCGCGCAGCAGCCGGGTCGCCAGCGCGAGCCGGCGCGTGTCGTCCAGCAGTTCGCCCGCGGCACGCGCCCAGTGCGCCGCCAGCGCCAGCTCGCGCGGCTGCGCGCGCGCGAAGCTGCGCCACAGGCCCGCCGCCTGCGCCGCCGCCTGCGCCTGCAGGCCGTGGCGCGCGGCCAGCGCCAGCGCCTGATCGCGCTCGCCCGCGGCCATCGCCAGATAGGCCTCGGCGATGCGCAGCCTGGCCTGCAGCTGCGAGGCCACCGGCAGCGGCTGCGCCAGCAGCGCACGCTGGCGCTCGATCTCGGCGCTGGCCTCGAAGTGCGCCGCCGATTCCTCGCTGCGCAACTGGTCGCGCAGCGGCGCCGCCGCAGGCGCGAGGACCTCGCTCCTGAGCGTGCGCGCCAGCGCCTGCAGCGGCTCGGTGGCTTCGCTCGGCGGCGCCGCCAGCAGCTCCTGCACGAGCTGGTCGGCCTGCGCCTGCGCCTGCGCATCGCCACCGCGCGCGGCGCGCTGGTACAGCGCCTCCGCCAGGTTGTAGCGGTTGCGGTGCGCGTGCAGGCGCAGGTCGGCTGCCAGCGCGCACTGCAGCGCCTGGCGATAGTGCTGCTCGGCAAGCCCCAGGTCACCGCGCAGGAAATGGACGATGCCGACGTTGCCGTGCGCGTTGACCAGCATCTCGGGCTCGACATCGCCCGCCTGGGCGAGGGCGAAGAAGCGCTCCGCAGTGGCCAGGGCGCGGGCGCTGTCCTGCGCGTGGCCGTAGGACAGCACCAGGTTGAGCAAGGTGGCCAGCACCTGGCGCCTGTCACCCGCCTCCTCGAAGCCGAGCAGCGCGCGCTGGCGCAGCTCGATCGCCTGCGCGTGATCGCCCGCAAGCCGCCGGTACTCGGCCCAGGCGTCGTCGAGCAAGGCGCGGTCGCGCGCACCGAGGACGATCGCGGCGGCGAGCCGGTCGGCCTGCTCCAGGGTCTGGCGCGTGCGCGGGTGCTGGCGCAGCGCGTACAGCCAGGCCAGGCGCAGCAGGCTGCGCAAGGCCTCGAGCTCGAAGCCCTCGACGCCCGCGTCGCCCACCACCAGCAGCGCGACGCTGCGCTCGTAGCACGCGAAGGCGCGGTCGCCGTCGCGCGCCTCGTGGTACTTGCCCAGCGCGGCGCTGGCCATGCCGAGCAGGGGCGCATCGTCGGCGGCAGCGGCGATGCGCTGCGCGGTCTCGATCGCCGCCCGCTCGCGCTCGGCCTGGTTGCGTGCGCGTGCCAGCACGGCGCGCGCCAGCCACAGGCCGGCCTGCAGGCGCGGCGTGACCGCCGCCGCCTGCGCGCGCGCCACCAGCGCATCGGTCTCGGGTTCGAAGGCGAGCGTGGTGGCGTGCTCGCGCAGCAACTCCAGCTGACGCTGCAGATCGCCCGCCTGCTGGGCGTGCCACAGCGCCGAGGCCGGATCCCGGCTTTGCAGGGCCTGCGCGGCAAGCCCGCGGTGCGCCTGGGCGCGCGCGTCGGCGTCGGCCGGCAGCAGCTCGGCGGCGAGCTGGCGCAAGGCCAGCCGGTGCGGCACTGACAGCGGGCGTTCGAGCAGGATGCGCAGCATCGCCGCCTGCGCGCGCTCCAGATCGCGGTAGACGGTGCTCGGCGCCAGGTCCCACAGGCGGCACAGGCGCTCGATCGCCGGCTCGTCGCCCTGGCCACGGTAGCGACCGGGGAAGTCGGGCACCGCCAGCAGGCCGTGCTGGCACAGGGTGGCGAGCGCCGGGCGCCAGGCCGGGCGGTGCAGCCAGGCGCTGGCGTCTATGCCGTCCAGGCCCGGACGGTGGTCGGGCCGCAGGCCCAGCATCAACCAGCGCAGCAGGAGCCGGACCGCCGGCTCGCGCCCGGGCGGCAGGGCCTCGCCCGCCGAGGCGCGCATCAGCACCAACAGCGGCGCCAGCAGCCTGTGCCCGGATTGCGTGCGCTGCGCCAGCCAGGCCGCCAGGGTGTCCGCGCGCTGTGCCGCCAAGGCCTGCGCCAGCAAGGCCGCCAGCACGCGCTCGCGCCGCCACGGCGCACCGGAGGTCATGGGCAAGGGGGCTTCAGGGGGATGGGCAAGTGTAGCCAGCCATGTTTTGATGCCGCGCCCCGGATGCCTCGCCGCGCCCCGGAGGCCACGCCACGCCACGCGGCCGGCCCGCGCAAGCGCGCAGGACCACCCCTAACGACCCCCACGGAAGACGCCATGACGCCCACGATCCAGCTTGCCAGGACACGCCAGCACCATCCGCACGGCGTGCTGTTCGCCGTCTATGCTCCCTTTGGCGACGACCCGGTGCTCAGTCGCTACCCGGGCGCGCTGCCACGCGGCGTGGCACAGCACCCGCTGCTGGAGCACCTGCTGGCGGTGGCGGCCGAAGGCGTGCACGTCGCCGCCCTGATCGACCTCGTGGACGACTGCAGCCAGCTGGTCGAGATCCCGGCGCTGCAGCCCAGGCGCATGCGCATCACCCCGGCCTGGAAGCTGGACCTGAGCGCGCCCTGCACGTTGGCAGGCTTTCTGCAGCGCGCCCATGCCCGATTCCCCTGCGCCCATCTCGTGCTGGCCCTGGAAGGCCACGGCGCCGGCTACCTGCCCGAGCTCGACGCCAGCGCCATCGGCGCCGCCGGCAGCAGCGGCGGCAGCGGCCAGCAGTGGATCATCGACGCCAGCGGCAGCCGGCTGCGCGAGGCCGACGGCGGCAGCCCGGTGCTGCCGGTGGGCAACCCGACCCCGCCGCTGGACTCGCCGGAGGTCGGCTCGGCACGGCTGCCGATGTCGACCTGGGGCATCGGCGAAGCGCTGCGCCGGGCGCGCGCTGCCGGCGTGCCGGCGCCGCTGCTGATCCACTTCAACAACTGCTTCAACCTCTCGCTGGAGCTGATGCACACGGTGGCCCCGCACGCCGGCTGGGCCACCGCCTACGGCCACTACAACTTCTTCACCGCCGGCCAGACCTACCCCGAGGTGTTCCGCGCCCTGCGCGCAGCGGGCGGCATGACGGTACAGGCGCTGGCACAGACCTTCGGCCACGCCAACCACGAGCTCCTGCGCGCCAAGGGCAACCACCCCACCCTGGGCGGCGTGCTCAGGCTGTCGCGCATGAAAGGAATCGCCGCCGCGCTGAATGCGCTGGCGGTCGAGCTGTCGCGCGCCCTGGACGCCAGCGATGCCGGCTGGACCGGCCGGCGCGCACGCATCCGGCAGGCGATCGCCGCCGCCCAGCAGCTTGACGCCGACGGCGACTTCCTACCCGAGGTGCCGGACGGCATGACCGACCTCGGCAGCCTGGCCGCACGGCTGGGCCAGGAGTTCGCCGCCGAGCCGGTCGGCGCCGCGGCGCAGGCCTTGCAATCCAGGCTGGCCGGCGTCTGGCTGTACGGCGACCGCGACCGGCCCTGGCTGGACGAATCGCGGATCTGGGACTTCAGCGACCCGCGCCTGGGCCTGAACATCCTGCTGCCCGACCCCGGACTGCAAGGCATGTGGGACTGGCGCTCGCCCTACTATCTGGCGGACCACCTGGCGGGGCAGGCGGGCGGCAGCGCGCCGCCGGCCAGCGGCCCGCAGATCGGCTTCCTGCGCCACCTGGGTCCGGGGCGGCGCCCGCCCTGGCCGCAGTTCATCGTCGACTACCACCGCGACCTGCCCTTCGACGGCTACCAGCGGCTGCGGCGACCCTTCTTCCCGGTCTTCGAGGCCGATTTCAGGCCGAAGTGGCCACGCCCGAAGGAGGGCGGCTGCGAGACCGCCACCTGAGCCGGACCTGACCCGGGCCTGAGCCAGATCTGAGCCAGGCCCGATCCCGCGCTATCGTCTCGCGATCGTCTCTCTTGCGCGGACGGCGCAGCGCCGGACTGCGTCGCAATCGGAGGGGTGGCTCGCTGCAATCCGTACATCGGCGCCGACACGGCGCCGCCGACACGGAGCACCGCCCGCCATGACCCGCCTGCCCCCTCCCGTCGTCCGCCTTCCCGGGCGCTTCTCAGCCAGCCTTCCTGCCCGCCTTCCCACCCATAGTCCCCCCGTTCTTCCCGCCGGCCCCGCCGTCGACCCCCTGGAACAGATGGCGATCGACGACCGCGACGACTGGGTGACCCTGCGCCTGGTGGTCTGCATCGCGGTCGCCACCCTGCTGCTGGCGCTGGCCAGCAGCTTCGTGCGCTAGACCGCAGCTCCGGGCTTGCGCGCGGGCGGCGGCACGCCCGTCGCCCGCCTGCGCAGTCTGTCGGCGCCTCGGCGCGCTGCATCGGCACACCGCCACGGCGGGGGCCGGCCCTGGCACAGTGCGGGTCCAGCACCCATCCTGCCGCAGCCGCCATGACCCCCGCACCCACTTCCGCCGCCCAGCGCTGGCAGACCGCGCGCACCGGCACGGTGCACGCCTTCCACCGCTACGCGAGCTGGCTGGTCGGCATCAGCTGGGCGCGCTTCATCCTCCTGTCGCTGCTGCTGGTGGTGGCAGCCGCCATCACCTCCTCGCTGCCCATCTTCAGCTACCGCGTCAGCGAGCAGGTGGAAGTGCCGGTCGAGCTGCCCGAGCTGCCCGAGCTGCCCGAGATCCCCGAGCCGCCGACCCCGCCCAAGCCGGCGCCGGCACCCAAGATCCGGATCGAGAAGCCGCGCCCGGGCGCACCCACCGAGGGCGTGGAAATCTCGATCGACAGCGGCGGCATCCGCATCCGGCCGCGCGCCGCATCGGCGCCCGCGACATCGGCCTCGGCCGCCGCGGCGCCCAGCGCGCCCAGCGCGCCCAGCGCGGTCAACGCCGCCACGGGTGCCGGCGCCGCCTCCGGCAGCAGCTCGGTGGAGATCGCGCTGCCGCCCGGCACCCCGCCGCAGGCGGTGCAGGAGGCGATCGCCGCCGCCCGCGAGGCGCTGGAGGACACCCTGGAAGAGCAGCGTCAGGCGCAGCGCGACGCCGCCGACGCCGCCCGCGACGCGCACCAGGCCGCGCGCGACGCCGTGCGCCAGGCACGCGAGGCGCTGCGCGAGGCGCACCCCGGCGCCACCCGCCTCGTAACCCGCGAGCGCGAGGTGCACTGGGGCGAGTTCCTGCCCCAGCTCGCGCTGCTGTGGATCGCCGCCAGCGCGATCGTGAAGATGGTCTACAAGGGCCGCATCCAGGCCGAGGTGAAGGCGGCGCAGGCGACCGAGACCGCCGAGGCCGAGTCGCTCAAACGCCAGGTGGTGGAGGCGCGCATGGCGGCGATGCAGGCCCAGGTGGAGCCGCACTTCCTGTTCAACACCCTGGCCAGCATCGACCACCTGATCGAGACCGACCCACCGCGCGCCAGCCAGATGCAGAAGAACCTGATCGCGCTGCTGCGCGCGAGCATGCCGACCATGCGCGAGACGGCGGCCAACGGCAACGGCGGGGTGCGCGACCTGGGCCGCGAGCTGCAGGTGATACGCCCCTACCTGGAGATCCTGAAGGTGCGCATGGAAGAACGGCTGACGACCGAGATCGACGTCCCCGAGGGTCTGCTGTCGGCCGAGTTCCCGCCCATGATGATCCAGACCCTGGTCGAGAACGCGATCAAGCACGGCCTGGAGCCCAAGGCCGAGGGCGGCCACCTGCGCGTGAAGGCCGAGGTCGTGCACGGCAAGCTCGCGGTCAGCGTGGCCGACACCGGGCTCGGCTTCGGCAAGGCGGCGACCGCCGGCACCGGGGTCGGACTGGCCAACGTGCGCGAGCGGCTGCAGATGCTGTACGGCAGCAAGGCCAGCGTCGCGATCACCGCCCACCAGCCCGCCGGCACCCTGGTCACCATCACCGTGCCCTACAAGCCGGTGGAGGAGGCGGTCGCCGCCTGAGCGTCTGGCGGCCCCGCACCGGTCTGCGCTCGCATAGCATCCGCGCATGAACAGCCCCAGCCCCGTGCGCGCCGTGCTCGCCGACGACGAACGCCTGATGCGCGAGCAGCTGCGCGCCCGGCTGACCGAGGTCTGGCCCGAGCTGCAGATCGTCGCCGAGGCGCGCAACGGCGCCGAGGCGGTCGAGCTGGTGGCCAGCCACCGGCCGGAGGTGGTCTTCCTCGACATCCGCATGCCGGGGCTGACCGGGGTCGAGGCGGCGCGCCAGATCGCGCAGATGGAGCTCGGCGCCGACGAGATGCTGCCCGAGATCGTCTTCATCACCGCCTACGACGAGTATGCGGTGCAGGCCTTCGAGCAGGGCGCCGCCGACTACGTGCTCAAGCCCGCCGAGCGCGAGCGCCTGCAGCGCACCGCGGCTCGCCTGCGCGAGCGGCTGGCGCGCCGCGGCAGCGCCGACGAGGTCGGCAGCGCGCCCCTGCAGCAGCTGCTGCACCAGCTCGGCGCACGCCTGAACCCGGCCGGCGCGCCGCAATACCTGAAGTGGATCCAGGCCAGCGTGGGCAGCACGATCCAGATGATCCCGGTCGACGAGGTGCTGTTCTTCGTCAGCGACGAGAAGTACACCCGGGTCCAGACCGCGCAGGTGGAAGCGCTGATCCGCAAGCCGATCAAGGAGCTCGTCGACGAGCTCGACCCGCAGCGCTTCTGGCAGATCCGCCGCAGCACCCTGGTCAACGTGAAGGCGATCGCCGAGGTCTCGCGCGACTTCCGTGGCCGCCAGATCGTGCAGGTGCGCGGCCACCCGGAAAAGCTCGAGGTCAGCCGCAGCTACACGGGCTTGTTCAAGGGGATGTGAGGCGCCCCGGGTCCGGCGCCTCGCGCACCGGCTCCCGCAGGCGCCGCACAAGACGAACCGACCGATCGAAGGCGGCCCGACGCAGGAAGGGGCTCAAGGACTTCCGGAACGGAAGAAGCCAACGATCCCGCCGACGAGGGCGCCGACAGGACCAAAGACAAACGCCGCGGTCATGGCAGCTTCGACGGAACGGTCATGTCGGTTTGAGGACATCGCGGAGACGAGAAAGTAGCCTGCGACGGCAGCCACAGCGCACCCGACGGCCGCGAACACGATGACTTGGAGGACCTTTGGCATGCTGCAGTGCGTTTCTGTGTCGCCTAACGCAGAGTTGACCGGGTGACGCCGGATGGACGCCTCGCCCGCGAGGTGCAGCATAGACAGCGAGCGGCTCGCGGGCAAGGTGGCCAGCCGTTGGCACTCCGGTTGAACGACATGTAGGGCGCTCGAGAAGAGAGGCGTTCTTCGGGCGACGAAAAAGCAAACTTCAGGGGGTGATATGGAATCGGTCGAGTTTCT
>CAUJJP010000153.1 GCA_963205525.1 Pseudomonadota bacterium
ACCTGCTCGGCGCTGGAGTGCGGCACCAGCCCCAGCACTTCGCCGCTGGCGGGGTTGCGCGATTCGAAAGTCCGGTCGGACAGCACCGGCCGTCCGTTGACGATGTTGGGGTAGGTCTTCATGCGGGGTCTCCTGGTCGGCTCGAAGGCGGGATGGCACCCTGCCGTACGCCCGCAGCGGGCGACGCAGTGGCGGCGCCGCCAGTGTGCAGCGCCGGCCCGAGGCGCATCCATTGCGAAGATTCGCAGCGGGTAAACCCGTGCCGGGGCGCGCTGCGCCAGGCCTGGTGCGCGGGGGCACGGCAGTCGCTGAGCCGCTCAGCCGCCCCAGCCGCTTGCCGCCACGTGGTCGAACAGGAAGTCGCGGAACTGCAGCGCCGCCGGCGCCAGGCTGGTGCCGGACCGCCGGTAGAGCAGGAACTTGCGCCGCAGCTCGGGCTCGTGCAGGGGCCGGATCTGCAGCTGGTGCAGGCGCACCAGCGACAGCGCATAGGGCAGGCAGGCGCTGATGCCCAGGCCGGCGCCCACCAGGGCAAGCGCGGTGGTCATGAAGGACACCTCGTGGCTGGGATGCAGCAGGTGCTGCTGCGGCGCCACGTGCAGGTCCAGCGCCAGGCGTTCGGTGAACTCGCCCTGCAAGGAGATGAAGGGGTGTTGCACGGCGTCGCGCCAGCAGATGCGCGGCAGGTGTTCCAGCGCATGGCCGCGCGGAAACACCACCATGAAGGGCATGTCGAACAGCAGCTCGGCGTCCATCCCCGGCATCAGGCTGCGCTCGGGCCCGACGCCCAGGTCCACCTCCCCGGCCGCCACGCGCGACAGGACCTGCTCGACCGCGCAGTCGGTCAGCCGCACCAGGACGCCGGGATGGCGCGCGCGGTAGGCGGCGATCACCTCCGGCAGCAGGGTGCAGGCCATGAGCTGCGGTGCCGCCAGCCGCACCACGCCGCTGCGCAGGGTCTTCAGGTCGTCCACCCCCGCCAGCGCCGCGTCCAGCTCGCGCAGGATGGACTGCACCAGGGGCACGAACTCGCGGCCCACGGCGCTGAGCTCGGCGCTGCGCGTGGTGCGGTCCACCAGCCGCACCCCGAGCGTGGTCTCCAGCTCCTTGATCAGGCCGCTGAGCGCCGACTGCGTGACGTGCAGCGCCGCGGCGGCCTGGGTGAAGCTGCCGGTGCGCGCCAGGGCGACCAGGGCGCGCAGCTGGCGCAGGCTGACGTTCATTCCGGTTCCTGATGAGTCGATCGAAAAATCCCGTTGGAACGATAAATAAAAGCGGCCTGTAATGCCAGCCACACGCACCGACACCCTTCGCGCAGTGCCCGCAAGGAAGCGCCGGGACGCTCTGGCACTCGGAGACCTCTGCCATGCAGATCAAGAAGTTCCACCACGTCGCCTACCGCTGCAAGGACGCCAAGCAGACCGTCGAGTGGTACGCCAAGTACCTGAACATGGGTTTCGTGCTCGCCATCGCCGAGGACAAGGTGCCTTCCACCGGCGACCCCGACCCCTATATGCACATCTTCCTGGACGCCGGCGGCGGCAACGTGCTGGCCTTCTTCGAGCTGCCCGGCAGCCCGGAGATGGACCGCGACCGCAACACGCCGACCTGGACCCAGCACATCGCCTTCGAGGTCGGCAGCATCGAGGAGATGATGGGCGCGAAGGCGCGCATGGAGGCCGACGGCATCGAGGTCCTGGGGCCCACCGACCACACCATCTTCAAGTCGATCTACTTCCGCGACCCCAGCGGCCACCGCCTGGAGCTGGCGGTGAACACCGGTACGCCGGAGATGATGAAGGCGCTGGACGACGTGAAGTGGGCCATGATCGACGAGTGGGCGCGCACCAAGAAGGCGCCCAAGCACGCCGCCTGGATGCACGACGGCGGCTGGGGCCGCTGAGCCGGCGGCGCGACCGACAGCCCGCCAGCAGCCCGCCATGCGCGCTCCCCTGCTCGCCCGCGGCGCACGGCTGGGCCTGCGCCTGCTGGAGGTGTCGATCGCGCTCAGCCTGGCGGCGATGGCGCTGCTGGTGTTCGCCAACGTGGTGCTGCGCTACGCCTTCGACACCGGCATCGCGCAGGCCGAGGAGCTGGCGCGGCTGCTCTTCGTCTGGCTGATCTTCCTCGGCTCCATCCTCGCCTCGGCGCAGCACCGGCACATCGGCTTCGATTCGCTGGTCACGCGCCTGGGCCCGGGCGCGCGCAAGGCGCTGGTGCTGCTCACCGGCGGCCTGATGCTCGCCGCCTGCGCGATGTTCATCGTCGGCGGCTGGCAGCAGACGCGCATCAACTGGGACAACAGCTACCCGGTGCTGGGCATCTCCTACGCCTGGCTGTACGGGGTGGCGATCGTGTTCGGCCTGGGCATGGTGCTGACCGTGAGCCACAACATCTGGAGCACCCTGCGCGGCGGCCCGCCCGACAAGGGCCTGACCATGGACTTATCCGACCGCATCGCCGAGAAGGCCTCCGAGGTCGCGCTCGGCACCGAGGGCCGGCGATGAGTGCCCTGCTCTTTCTCGCCAGCCTGCTGGTGCTGATCGCGCTGGGCATGCCGATCGCGTTCGCGCTGCTCTTCGCCGGCGTGGCGCTGATGCTGCAGCTCGACCAGTTCGACCCCCAGATCGTGGTCCAGAACGCGATCGGCGGCGCCGACAACTTCGTGCTGATGGCGGTGCCCTTCTTCATCCTGGCCGGCGAGTTCATGAACGCCGGCGGGCTGTCGCGACGCATCGTCGAGCTCGCGGGCGCCTTCGTCGGCCATCTGCGCGGCGGCCTGGGCTATGTGGCGATCTTCGCCGCCATCCTGCTGGCCAGCCTGTCGGGCTCGGCGGTGGCGGACACGGCGGCGCTGGCCGCCATCCTGGTGCCCATGATGCGCCAGGCCGGCTACGACCCGGCGCGCTCCTGCGGGCTGATGGCCGCCGGCGGCATCATCGCGCCCGTCATCCCGCCGTCGATCGGCTTCCTGCTGTTCGGCGTGGTGGCCAACCTCTCCATCACCCGGCTCTTTCTGGCCGGCATCTTCCCCGGCGTGCTGATGGGGGCCTCGCTCGTCATCGCCTGGTGGTTCGTCTCGCGCCGCGCCAGCATGCAGCTCGCGCCGCGCAAGCCGATGGCCGAGCGTGCGCTGCTGGTGGCCAGGGGCTTCTGGGCCCTGATGCTGCCGGTGATCATCGTCGGCGGGCTGCGCTTCGGCATCTTCACCCCCACCGAGGCGGCGGTGGTGGCGGCGATGTACGCCTTGTTCGTCGGCGCCGTGGTCTACCGCGAGCTGACGCCGGCCGGCGTCTACCACTGCCTGCTGGTGACGGCGCGCACCAGCGCGGTGGTGCTGCTGCTGGCGGCGCTGGCGATGGTGGCCTCCTACATGATCACCATCGCCGACATCCCGGGGCAGGTGGGCGGCTGGCTGCAGGTGTTCGGCGAGCACCCGCTGGCCCTGACGGCGGCGATGATGGTGGTGATCTTCTTCGCCGGCATGGTGCTGGACTTCATCCCCATCGTGCTCATCTTCACCCCGGTGTTCCTGCCCATCATCCAGCAAGCCGGCATCGACCCGATCTACTTCGGCGTCATCTTCATCGTCAACTGCTCGCTGGGCATGATCACGCCGCCGGTGGGCGTGGTGCTCAACGTCGTCAGCTCGGTGGGCAAGGTGACGATGGAGCAGGCGGTGCGCGGCGTGCTGCCCTTCCTGCTCGCCGAGGCTGCGGTGCTCGCCGCGCTGGTGCTGTTCCCGCAACTCGTCACCGTGCCGGCCGCCTGGTGGCGCTGAGCGGCGAGCGACCGCATCCCCAACCCCAACCCAGGAGACTCAGATGAAGGCCTTGTCCATGCTGGCGATCGCCGCCGCGCTGCTGTCCGTCACCGCCACCCCCGCGCTGGCGCAGGTGAGCGCCAAGTTCGCCGTCACCCTGCCGGAGAAGTCGCACCAGGGTCAGGGGGTGGCCAAGTTCATCGAGCTCGTCGACGCCAAGAGCAAGGGCCAGATCAAGATCCGCGGCTACTACGCCGGCGCCCTGGGCAACGACGTGCAGGTGACCTCGGCCCTGCAGGGCGGCACGATCGAGTTCACGGTGCCGCAGACCACCACCCTGACCGGCATGGTCAAGCCCTACGAGATCCTGGACTTCCCCTTCCTGTTCGCCAACGAGCAGCAGGCCGAGAAGGTGCTCGACGGCGCGGTCGGCGACAAGCTGCTGGCGATGCTGCCCGACAAAGGGCTGGTCGGCCTGGCCTACTGGGAGAACGGCTTCTTCAACGCCACCAACAGCAAGCACCCGATCGCCCGCCTGGAGGACTTCAAGGGCCTGAAGTTCCGCTCCATCCAGGCCAGGATCACGCAGGAGACGATCAAGGCCCTGGGCGCGAACCCGGTGCCGCTGGCGGTGCCCGAGCTCTACACCGCGCTCGAGACGCGCACCGTCGACGGCCAGGGCACGCCGACCGCGGTGATCGCCGCCCTCAAGCTCGACGAGGTGCAGAAGTACCTGTCGATCACCAAGCACTCCTATGGTGCCTTCATCCCGCTGGTGTCCAAGAAGTTCTGGGACAAGCTCAGCGACGAGCAGCGCAAGATCCTGAAGGACGCGGCGGTCGAGGCGCGCAGCTTCCAGCGCGGCGTGGCGCGCGCGCAGGCCAGGTCGGCGCAGGAGGCCATGGCCGCCAAGGGCATGCAGGTCAACGAGGTCGCGCCGGCCGAGCACGCGCGCATGCGCGAGGCCGTGCAGCCGGTGTGGAAGATGTTCAGCCCCGACGTCGGCGAGGCCTTGTTCAAGGAAGTCAGCGAACAGTTGAACTGAGCCACCCTGCCGTCCTGCTGCCATGCTGCGCTTGCACACCTATTTCCGCAGTTCGGCCGCCTACCGCGTGCGCATCGCGCTCGCGCTCAAGGGGCTGGACTACGAGAGTCTGCCGCTGCACCTGCTGCGTGAGGGCGGCGAGCAGCACGGCAGCGCCTACCGCGCGCTCAACCCGGCCGGGCTGGTGCCGCTGCTGCAGGACGGCGGGCTCAGCCTGGACCAGTCGATCGCCATCGTCGAGTACCTGGAGGAACTGCATCCGGCGCCGGCCCTGCTGCCGCCGGATGCGGCCGGCCGCGCCCGCGTGCGCGCGCTGGCGCTGGCGGTGGCCTGCGACATCCACCCGCTGAACAACCTGCGCGTGCTGCAGTACCTGGACCGCCGGCTGCAGGTGGCGGAGCCGGCGCGCAACGCCTGGGTCCAGCACTGGATAGGGCTGGGCTTCGACGCCCTGGAACAGTCGCTCGCGCGCAGCCCGGCGACCGGGCGCTGCTGCCACGGCGACCACCCCAGCCTGGCCGATTGCTGCCTGGTGCCGCAGGCCTTCAACGCGCGCCGCTTCGGGCTCGAGCTCGATCGCTGGCCGACGCTGGCGCGCATCGTCGGCCACTGCGAGTCGCTGGACGCCTTCGCCGCTGCCCACCCGGCGCGGCAGCCCGACGCGACGTAGCAGGCCGGGCGCCCAGGCTCCTGCTGCCGCCGCTCCCGCCCCCGCCGCCGCTGCATTCACCGCCGACGGCGCCCCAAGCACGCCGCATCGTCGCCCTTGTCTCGCTGCCCTGCGGCGTGCTACGTTGGCACGCCGGCCGATGAGCAAGATCTACCTCTCCTCCACCTTCGAGGACTTGCGGGACTTCCGCGAGGCGGCCTACCGCGCCCTGCGCCAGCTGCAGCACGACGTGGTGTCGATGGAGGACTACACCGCCTCGCCGCTGCCGCCGCTGGCCAAGTGCCTGGCTGACGTCGGCCGCTGCCGGGCCTATGTGGGCCTGTTCGCGCGCCGACGCGGCTACGTGCCGCCCGACCAGCCAGCGGGCCAGCCACCCGGCCAGGCACGCGCGATCACCGAGCTCGAGCTGGCCGAGGCCGAGCGGCTGGACATCCCGCGCCTGCTGTTCCTGCTCGCCGACGAGGTCGCCTGGCCGCCTGAGCACGTCGACCCCGACCCGCAGCCGGTGCAGGCGCTGCGCCAGCGCCTGCGCGCGCGCTACACGGTGCAGTTCTTCCGCAACCCCGACGAGCTGGCGCGCCAGGTCGCGACCGCGGTCGCCAACCTGTTCGCGGGCGACGCCGCCGAAGACGCCAGCGAAGCCGAGCTCGGCCTGTACCGCAACTGCGTCGGCCGCCTGAGTGGCGAGCTCGAGCGCGACATCCGCTTCTACGCGCGTGCCAGCCTGGGCCTGCTCGCGCTGGCGGCGCTGGCCCTGGCTGCGGCCCTGGCCGCCCTGGAGGGCACGCCGCAGCTGCTGATCGGCGCCGGTGCGCTGCTGTTCGCCTCCGGCAGCCCGTTCCCGGCCGCCACCCTGCGCGCCACGCGGCGCAAGAAGGCACTGCTGGACGGCTACGCCGACGAGCTGCGCAAGTCGCGCCCGCCGCGCGCCGCGGTGCAGGCGGTGCGCCGCTTCGTCGAAGGCCAGCTCGGCGCCGGGGTGGCCGCATGAAGCCAGCGCCCGTGACCGCGGTCGACGAGATCACCGTCAGCCTGCGCGCCGAGGACGCACGCCTGCGCCGGCGCACCCTGTGGCTGACGCTGGCGCCGGTGCTGGTCGGGCTGGTCGTGCTCGGCAGCGCCTGGTGGGGCGTGCAGCAGGCCAGGCGCGGGAAAGCGGTGCTGGATGCGCAGCTGGCGCAGCAGCAGGGCCTGATCGACGGCCTGCAACGCCAGCGCGCCGCGATCGATGCCGAGAACGCCGCCCTGGCGAAGGAGAACGCCGGCCTCGGACGCGAGATCGCGGCGCGCCGCGACCTCCTGGACCACTACGCGCGCTGGCTGCCCAAGGCCCAGCGCAAGCGTGCGCAGGAACTGCAGCAGGGCCTGGCACAGGCGCAGCTCGGCGACGGCGCAGCGGCGCTGCGCGCCTTCGACAACGCCATCGCCGCCGACGACCGCGACAGCCTGGCCTGGCGGCTGCGCGGCAGCGCGCTCTACGCCCAGGGCGACTACGACGCCGCCGACCGCAGCCTGCGCACGGCGATCGCGCGCGCCCCCGACGATGCCCAGGCGCGCTACATGCTGGGCCTGGCGCTGTGGGCGCAGGGCAAGCAGGCGCAGGCGCTGGCCGAAGTGGAGCGCGCCTTCGCCGACCCCGAGGTGCGCGCACGCGCGCTGCAGGACCCGGCCTTCTCGCCCTTGCGCGCCGCGCTGGATGCGCGCAGCGGCCAGCAAAGCGCAAGCGACAGCCAGGCCAAGGCCGCCATCGACGCCGGGCTGCAGGCAGCGCGGCGAGGCGACTTCGCCACCGCGGTGACGGGCTACGACCAGGCGCTGGCGATCGAGGCGGCGAACCCCAAGGTCTGGACCTGGCGCGGCTACGCGCTGTACCGCCAGGGCCGCTTCGAGGACGCGATCGCGAGCTACGAACGCGCGCTGGCGCTCGACCCGCAGGCGGCCGAGACGCTCTACAACCTGGCGCTGGCGCAGTGGAAGACCGGCGATCGCGCGCAGGCCCAGCAGGCGCTGACGCGCGCGTACGCCGCCGACCCGGCGTTCGAGGCGATCGCCAGCCGCGACCCGCAGTCGCGCGAGCTGCGCGCCGCGCGCAAGCCCTGAGCCCAAGCCTCGAGTCCAAGCCCCGAGCGCCAAGCCTCAGCGCTGGCCCTGATCGCCAACCCTGAGCGCCAACCCGAAACGTCGCCGCAGCCGCCCCTGCCCCGCGCTCAGCGCGCCGACAGGCTCAGTGTCACCTGCGCCGGCGCGGCCGCACCGGCGCTGCGCTGCAGCCGGGGCTCGGCCAGCGTCAGGCGCTCGCTGCCCAGCCCGGCGGCGAGCAGCGCGTCACGCACCGCCACGCCGCGCTGGCGTGCGAGCTGCTGCGCCGCGCCCTCGTCCAGCGGCTGCGCAGCGCGCAGCAGCACCTCCATCTCGGCCGGCGGCATGTCCTTGGGCAGGCCGATCAGGTTGCGTGGCTTGTCCGCCAGCGTGCTCTCGGCGTAGAGCTGGCGCAGCAGCTGCGCACGCTGCTGCTCGGTCAGCGCCGGCAGCGGCGCATCCAGGTCGGCGCGGCCCAGCCCGGCGCGCGCCCGTTCGCGCCGCTGCAGCTCGCGCAGCCTGGCCTCCAGCGCGGCCTGGCGCATTGCCTGCCCTTCGGCCTGCGCGTCGGCGCTCGCCACCAGGCTCAGCCTGAGCCCGGGGCGCGCCGCCAGGGCCTGCGCCAGCCTGGCGACCTGCTCGACGGCGGCGGGCGTGAGCTGCGCGCTGCCGGGGCTGAACTCGATCCTGCCGGAGTCGGCCTCGCTGCTGCCGCCGCCGAGGGCGGCGAAGGGCGCGCTCAGGATCTTGCCGAACAGATTGCCTATCACCTTCCAGACCAGGCCGGCGATGCTGAACTGCGGGTCGCTGAGCGAGCCGCTGAGCGGCAGGTCCAGGTCGATCACGCCCCGGCTGTCCTGCAGCAGGGCCAGCAGCAGCGGCACCGGCAGCTGGGTGGCCTGCGGGCTGTCGCTGCGCGGCCCCAGGCTGAGCTGCTTGACGACGATGCGGTTGCTCGCCGTCAGCGCCCCGTCGGCGTCGACCCGGTAGGCCAGCTCCATGTCCAGGTCGCCGCTTCGGATCGGGTAGCCGGCGTACTTGGCGGCATAGGGCGTGAGCGCGGGCAAGGCGATGTCGGTGGCGCGCGCCCGCAGATCCAGGGCGGGAGGACGCACCGCCGGGTTCAGCGCGCCCTCGATCTGCAGCGACCCGCTGCCGCCGACGCGCCCGCCGATCTGCAGCTGCGCCATCGCGCGCGTGCCGCTGTCCAGGCGCCCCATGCTCCCGTCCAGCCCGGTCAGCTCGGCGCGGTAGTTCGGCCGCACGAAGCGGTCGTCGAAGTCGACGTGGCCGTTGCTGAAACGGGTCGATCCGATCACCAGATCGAAGGGAAGCGCCTGCGGCCCCGGCCGCGCCGCCGCCGCCACAGGGACCGAGGCGGCGCTCGCCGCGGCCGTCACAGCCGGCGCCGAGGCGGCGCTCGCCGCGGCCATCACGCTCGGCGCCGAGGCGGCGCTCGCCGCCGGTGCCGCAGCCAGGGTCTGCAGGTTGAGCCTGCCTTGCTCGTCGACCTGCAGGCGGGCGAAGAAGTCGGCCAGCTTCAGCTCGCCGACCTCGAGGCGCGGGCGCGTGGGCGGCCGCAGGTCCAGCTTCAGCCCCTGCAGCTGCAGGGCGTTCCAGCGCAGCAGCTCGGTGCCCGGAGCGGCACGCGCGTGCAGCCGCAGATCGGCCAGCAAGGCGTCGCCCTGCACCCGCGCCTGCAACGCGCCGCTGTCCGCGGCGCCCTGGCGCAGCTCGAGCTCGCCGTCGAAGCCCGCCTCCAGCCGCTGCAGCGACAGCGGCAGTGCGGCACCGAAATAGGGCTGGAACACATGCACCGGCAGCCGCTGCAGGCGCAGACGGCCCTGCGCCGACGCCGACGCCGGCGCCAAGCCCAGCTCGCCGCGCCAGTCCAGGCGCGCGGCCGTCGTTTCGGGCGCCTCGGGCGCATCTGCGCTCGTGTGCAGGCGCAGCCCGAGCTGCAGCGGCGCCGGCTTGCCGCCGGGCCAGGACAAGTCCTGTGCCGCCAACTGCAGATCGCTGACGCGCAGGCGGGTGGGCGCCAGCACGGCGTCGCGCCAGCGCAGCTCGCCGTCGCTCAGGCGCAGGTCCTGCAGATCCAGCGTCCAGGGCGCCGGTCCCGCGGCGCCAGCCTCGTCGGAGCCCGGCGCTCCAGCCGGGCCTTCCGGGCGATCCTGGCGATCCGCCGCCAACGGCAGCGTCCACCAGCGCTCGAGGTCGAGCCGGCCGTCGGCGCCACGCGACAGCGCCACTTTCGGGCGCTGCAGCAGGACGCGACCGAGCTTGATCTGCCGGCGCAAGAGGTCGGCCTGCGCGTCCTGCAGCTGCAGGCGCGCGATCTGCAGCGACGGACCGGAAGCGGCGGCAGGTCCGGCCTCGCGCAGGCGCAGTGCCTTGATTTCCAGCGTGGGCACGGCCAGCAGCAGGCGCGGCGTCGCGGCGTCCTGCCAGTCCAGGGCGACGCTCGCATCCAGGGTCGCGCTCGCCTGTGCCCGCAGCCACGGTCGCAGATAGGCCTGCGCCAGCACCAGATCCACATCCTTCAGCCGCAGCTGCAATCCGGCCTGGCGGTCGCGGAAGCTGCCCTCGGCGCTGATCTGCCCCTGCACCCGGTCCGGTGATCCAAGCACGGCCGAGAGCTGCAGCCGCGCATCGGTGTCGAAGGGCCAACGCAGCTGCTCCAGTTCCAGCTGCAGGTCATGCAGCTGCAGCTCGGCTGCGGGATGCAGCGTGGCGTCCGACCAGCGCAGCTGCGCGTCGCGCAGCTGCAGACGATCCAGCCGCCACTGCCAGCCCGGCGTCTGCGCGGCCGGGGCGGCTGCAGCCCGCGTCGGGGCCGGCGGCGCTGCCGAGGCGATGGCCACCGGGGCCGAGGCCGCCGGCGCCGACGCAGTACTCGCCTGCGTGCGCTGCAAGGTGTCGAGCACTCGCTGCAGCTCCAGGCGGCCGGATGCCTCGCGGCGCAGGTCCAGTTGCGCGGCGTCGAGCTGCAGCGACTCCAGGGCGACTCGGCGCTGCGGCAGGTCCAGCTCGGCGATCTGCAGGCGCAGCTTGCGCCAGCCCAGCAGCTGTGCCGAAGAGGCCTGCAGCTGCAGATCGTCGAGCTCGATCCAACCCCGCAGCTTCAAGCGCGGCGGCTCGGCAATGGGCTGCTCGAAGTGCAGCGTCAGCTCGGCCGACAACTCGCCACCCACCGGCTGCAGCGGCAGCCGCGCCGGCAGGTAGACCCACAGCGGCTGCAGCGCGAGCGCGTCCAGGCCCAGCTTGAGCTGCGAGGCGTGGCCCTCGGCGAACGGCGTTGCGCTGGCCTCGCCACGCAGCTGGCTGCCGTCGAACTCGAAGCTCAGGCGTGGCTCGACGCGCACCTGCAGGTCCGCCGGCAGGCTGGAGATGAAGGGCAGGTCCAGCTGCAGTTCGCGCAACTCGTGCTTGCGCTGCGCCGGCCGGTCGTCGAGGCTGAGCGCACCGTCGGCGATGCGCAGATTGAACAGCGCAAACGGCAGCGGCGCGGACGACGCCGCGGGCGCATCTTCGGCCGCGAGGCGCTGCAGCAGGTCGTCGATGTCCAGGCTGCCATCGACCAGGCGCACCACGCGCAGCTGCGGCGCATCGAGCTCCAGGGCGGCGATCACCGGCGCCCGCCACAGCAGCGAGCGCGCGTCCAGGTCGACGAACAGGCGCCGGACCTGCAGCTGCGGCGCCGCGTCGTCCGCCCCCGGGGCCGCAGCCAGGCTCAGGCCCTCCAGCGTGAGCTGCAGCGTCATCGGCACGACGCGCACCCGCTCGACCCGCAGCTCGCGCCCGAGCAGCGCCGAGCCGCGCGTCTGGAGCTGCCACTTCAGCAGCGGCGGCAGCGCCAGCCAGCTCAGCAGCCAGACCAGCAGCAGCGCCGCCAGGGCCCAGGCCGCGACACGCAGCAGGCGCGAGCGGCCCCGGGACGACGCCCTCAGGGTCGGGCGACGCAGCCAAGGGCCGGCCGGTCGGTCCGTTGCCGCGCTGGTGGAGCTCTCCTGATGCACCCGGCGAGTGTCGGCGATTTGCGCACGTCCACCGCGCACCGCAACCGCGCCCGGACCGGGGGCAGTGCGCGCCGGCGGAGTCGGCCGCACCGCCTCAGGCGGCGCCGCGCCAGTCGCTCAGGGCTGCCACTCCTGGTAGGGGGCGTCGATCGCGGCCATGATCTTGGTGTACTCGCCGCTCGCGCGCAGCTTGCCGATGTTTTCGCTCAGCCACTGGTCGACCTCGCCGCCGCGCGCGCCCTTGGGCAGCACGACCTTGACGTCGAAGCGCTTGAAGAGCTGGCGCTTGACCTTGTCGAGCTTGGCGCTCTTCACGATCGGGTCGGCCGCCATGTCGGCGAACACGAAAGCGTCCAGCCGGCCGGCGTTGACCTTGCGCAGGCTGCCGTCGATGCTCGCCGAACCGACGACCGGGAACTCGAAGTAGTCCACGTGCGCCTGCTCGGTCTCGACCTTGAACTTGCTGGCGGTGGCCGGCGTCACGCTGCCCTCCTTGCCGGAGTACATCGTGAAGTTGACGTGGAAGATGGTTTCCTTGGAGTAGTCGAACTTGGGCGTGCCGGTCTCAGAGCCGGGCAGCTGGATGAGCGGCATGTGCAGGTCCACCTTCTTGGCCTGCACGTCGCTCATCGAGCGCTGGAAGGGCACGACCTGGAGCTCGAGCTTGTCGCCCGAGACCTTCTCCAGCGCCTTCACCAGGTCGACCAGCACGCCCTGGCTGGCGCTCTCGGCGTAGACCGGCATCTGGGCCAGGCTGACCTTCCAGGTCTTGCCCGCGGCATGCGCGCCGCCGGCGGCACCGGCGGCCAGCAAGGCAGCCGCGCAGGCACAGGCGGCGCGACGGCTCAGGGTGAATGTCCTCATGGGTGTGACTCCTTGCGATGTGCCCGGCTCCGACGGGCTGGGGTTGATGGGTGCGGCGACGCCGCGTCAGCTGCTGGCGGAGACGGTGAACACGCCGACCGCGTCGACCAGCCCGCTGCTGGACTCACGCACGCTGCCGGCAGCGGCACTGACCTGCTCGACGAGGGCAGCGTTGCGCTGGGTGGCCTCGTCGATGTTCGCCAGCGCGTCACCGACCTGGCCGATGGACTGGCGCTGCTCCTGCGAGGACTGGGTGATCTCGCCCAGGATGTCGCTCACACGGCGGATCGCGCCGACGATCTCCTTGATCGTGTGCCCGGCGGCATCGACCTGCTGCTGGCCGCTGCCGACCTTGGCCACGGTGTCGTCGATCAGGGTCTTGATCTCGCGCGCCGCCTCGCCGCTGCGCTGGGCCAGGCTGCGCACCTCGCCGGCGACGACCGCGAAGCCGCGCCCCTGCTCGCCGGCACGCGCCGCTTCCACCGCCGCGTTCAGGGCCAGGATGTTGGTCTGGAAGGCGATGCCGTCGATCACGCTGGTGATCTCGGTGATGCGCCCGGCACTGGCGCTCATCTCGCCCATGGTGCTGATCACGCCGTCCATCAGCTTGCCGCCGCGGTCGGCCACCGCCGCCGCCTCGCGCCCGCAGCGGTCGGCCGCCTGCGCGCCGTCGGCGCTGTGCTCGACGCTGCGCCGCATCTCGCCCACGGTCTGGGCAATCGCCTGCAGGTGCGACGCCGTCTGCTCGGTGCGCTGCGACAGGTCCAGGTTGCCGTCGGCGATCTCGCGCGAGCCCACCGAGACCGTCTCGGCCTGCTGGCGGACCTGCTGCACCACGCCTTCCAGGCGCTGGACGAAGGCGTTGAAGCCGTGCGCGATGCCGATGAACTCGACGCTGCCCGCGGTGGGCAGGCGGCGCGTCAGGTCGGCGGAACCGGCGCCGATCTGCTCCAGCGCGTTGCGCACCGTGGCCAGCGGGCGCAGCACGACGCGCTGCAGGCTCAGGCTGAGCGCAGCCATCAGCGCCGCCACCATGAGCAGGGCCTGCAGGCTCTGGCGCAGCAGTTCGGCGCGCATCGCCTGGCGGATGCCGGCGTAGGAGATGTGCACCGTCACGCTGCCCAGTTGCTGCGTCTTGTCGCCCTCGGTGAAGCTCAGGGCAGCGCTGGCGCTGTACTCGCCGGCGGCCGGCTCGCGCTCGATCTTGGCCGGATTGCCCGCGCCGTCGCGCGCCATGCCGCTGGCGAGCTTGCCGTCCTGCACGACGGCGATGGACTCGATGAAGCGCGCCCCCATCTCGGCGCTCACGATGCGGTCGATCTGGCCCTGGTCGAAGTTCCACAGCGCGGCCGGCAGGCTGCCTGAGAGCCGCGCGACGATGGCGCCCAGGTCGTCCTGCAAGGCCGCCTGGCGCTCGCGCTGGCCGACGTGGTAGTTGTAGGCCGCCATGGCCGCCATGAGCCCGGTCACGATGACCAGGAACAACCAGTTCATCCGCGAGCGGATGCTGTAGGACCTGCGCATAACCATCCTTCGTCAACGGTGGAGCGCTCCTGGGCTCACTCGAACCCCGCTCCTGCACTGCTCGGACGCTGCCAGCGCCATGCCAGCGGGTGAGGATGGCCTCAGCGCCTGACCCGCAAACATGGGCTGCTGCAGGGTCTTCGGCCGCCGCACCGCGCGGGTTGAGGGGTTTTTCGCCCGCCGGTCTACCGTTCGAGGGTTTGCACCGAGTGGCCCGGGACTCTCAAGGAAACGCCGGGCCGTCCCAAGTTTCCTTGACCCTCCGCGGGGGGCCGAGCCCGGACGAATCACAGTCCACTGCGGACTGTGATTCGCCTGGCGAGGGCCATCGGGCTTGCAGGCCCGATGGCGGGCTGGGCGCAGCCCGGTCCTGGGGGCGCTCAGTTCGCGCGCCCGTCCTCGTCGACCTGCGCATCGTCGACCGAGGGATCGGCACCCACGGGCAGCAGCCGGTCCAGCGGATGGCACATGCGGCGGTTCAGCCGCCCCAGCTTCTCCGAGCGCTCGACGGCGGCGATCACCTCCTGCGGGCTGAGCATCAGCATGAAGGGATTGCGGGCCAGGGATTGCGTCTTCATCGCATTGCCTCCAACACAGGACTCGATGCGTCCAATGTAGGCAGACCCGCCAGGGCCGGGGAGTCGGCCCGCCGCCAATCCCGCTGTCAGCGGGATTCCGACACGGATGTCAGCGCGGCCGCAGGCGCTGCGCCAGATCGTCGCGGCCGGCGGCGGCGGCGAAGTCGGCCGCCGTCAGCCCGCGATCGTTGCGCAGGCTGCGGTCCGCGCCGCGCGCGAGCAGCCAGTCCGCGGCATCGATGGCGCCGTAGCGCGCCGCCATCATGAGTGGCGTCGTGCCGTTGGGCGAGCGCGCGTCCAGCGCCGCCCCGCGCTCCAGCAACCACTGCACGGGCCCCAGCGCGGAGCCGCTGGCGGCGTAGTGCAGCGGGGTCCAGCCGGCGCGGTTGATCTGTGCACCGCGCGCCTGCAGGCGCGGCAGCCACGCCAGCTGGCCGCGCATGGCCGCCATCATGAGCGCCGTCTCGCCGTGCGCGTTGGCG
The DNA here is from genome assembly GCA_963205525.1 of Pseudomonadota bacterium. Next base: position 15,025 of record CAUJJP010000153.1, read on the forward strand.
GCGTCGACATCGAGCCGCGGGTCGGCCAGCAGCGCCTCGGCGGCCTGCAGCGACTCGTCGCGCAGCGCAAGCACGAGGGCGAGCTGACCCTGGCCGTCGCGCACGTTCGGGTCGACGCCGGCCTTCAGCGCCTGCGCCACGAGATGCGGCGCATCGATCGCCACCGCCTTGAACAAGTCGGCCAGGTCCTGCGCCCGCGCCGGCACGAGCGCCGACGCCAGTGCCAAGGCAATGCCCATGGTCCAGGCCGCCAGCCGCGCCGCGCGTTGAGAGCGCCCCCAGGGCCGGGCTGCGCCCAGCCCGCCCCCCGTGGGGGTCCAGGAAACTTGGGACGGCCCGGCGTTTCCTTGAGAGCGCCCCCAGGGCCGGGCTGCGCCCAGCCCGCCCCCCGTGGGGGTCAAGGAAACTTGGGACGGCCCGGCGTTTCCTTGAGAGCCGTGCATCCTCATGGCGCCGCCTCCTGTGCCGGCAGCCCGAACAGCTGCTCGAAGTTGCGCGTGGTCGCGGCTGCCACCTCCGGCACCGACAAGCCCTTCAGGCCTGCCAGCTCGGCCGCCACGTGCACCACGTAGGCCGGCTGGTTGGTCTTGCCGCGGTGCGGAACCGGCGCCAGGTAGGGGCTGTCGGTCTCGATCAGGCAGCGATCCAGCGGCACCCGGGCCGCCACCGCGCGCAGCTCCTGCGCGTTGCGAAAGCTCAGGATGCCCGAAAACGAGATGTGGAAGCCGAGCGCGAGCGCCTCGTCGGCCACCGCCTGCGTCTCGGTGAAGCAGTGGAAGACGCCACGCACGGCGCCACGGCCGTGCTCGCGCAGCAGCGCCAGGGTGTCGTCGCCGGCGCTGCGCGTGTGCACCACCAGCGGCAGGCCGCTGGCAAGCGCAGCCTGGATGTGGACCACGAAGCGCGCGCGCTGCCAGTCCATGTCGGCCACGCTGCGGCCGTTCAGGCGGTAGTAGTCGAGCCCGGTCTCGCCGATCGCGATCACCCGCGGGCGCGCCGCGCGCTGCAGCAGGTCGTCCAGCGTCGGCTCGGCCACGCCCTCGTTGTCGGGGTGCACGCCGACGCTGCACCACAGCTCCTCGCACTGCGTGGCCAGCGCATGTACGCGGTCGAACTCCTCCAGCGTGGTGCAGATGGTGAGCGCGCGCCGCACCTGTGCCTCACGCATGGCGGCGCGGATCTCGTCCAGGCGGTCGGCGAAATCGGGGAAGCTGAGGTGGCAGTGCGAGTCGACGAACATGGAGGGCAGGCTGGGCGCCGCCCGGCCTCGCAGCGGGCGCGCAGGCGCGGCGGTTCAGAGGGTCTGGGTCGGCTTGGTCGAGGAGATCGAGGTGCCCAGGATCTCCTCGATCTTGATCTTCAGGTGGCGCGTCTTCTCGTCGTTGGGGAAGCGCACGCCCACCCCCTGGGTGCGCCCACCGGAAGCGTTGGGCGGCGTGATCCAGGCCACCTTGCCCGCCACCGGGTAGCGCTGCGGGTCGTCGGGCAGCGACAGCAGCAGGTAGATGTCGTCGCCCAGCCGGTAGTCGCGCGTGGTGGGGACGAACAGGCCACCGTCGCTGAGCAAGGGGATGTAGGCGGCGTACAAGGCACCCTTCTCGCGGAACACGAGCTGGATGACGCTGGGGCGGCCGCCGGCGGCAGCGGGCGGAATCGCGGTGCTCATCGCCTCAGTGTAGCCAAGGCGTCGCGCCCGCCTGCCACCAGCGACTCGACGAGCAGCGCCTCGTTCCAGGGATGTTCGACCTGCGCCGCCACCCGCGCCAGCTCGCGCGCCCAGTCCAGCAGCGGCGCCAGGCCGGCGCGCGCGGCCGGCAGGCCAGCGGCGCTGAAGTAGCGCGGCGACGCACCGGCGGCGCTGGCCAGCAGGTCGTGGCAGAGCTTTTGCAGCGCGTCCAGGCTGCGCGCCAGCGGCCAGCCGGTCCAGGCCGCGGCGTCACCACGCGCCAGCGCCGCCGGCAAGGCGTTCCAGGCCCGGGCGTCGACCCCGCTGGCGTGCAGCGCCAGCGCATCCAGCGGGCGGCCGGCGCAGGCTGCGAGCAGCGCTTGCGCGTCGGCCACGCCCTGGGCGGCCAGCCAGCGCTGCGCCTCGTCCGCCGTCGGCGCCGCCAGCGCCAGGGTCTGGCAGCGGCTGCGCACGGTGGGCAGCAGGCGCTGCGGGTCGCTGCAGGACAGCAGCCAGCGCACGCCCGCGGGCGGCTCCTCCAGCACCTTGAGCAAGGCGTTCGCGCTCACCGGCTGCAGCGCTTCCGCCGGATGCAGCACGATCAGCTTGGCCGCGGCACGCGAGGGCGTGGTCGCGGCCCAGTCCAGCGCGTCGCGCACCTCGTCGATCAGGATCCACTTGCTGGGCTTGCGTTTGCCGCCGCGGGTGACGCTTTCCTCGCTCGCGAAGCCGTGCGCCAGCTGCTGCTGCCCCGGCAGCAGCAGGCACAGGTCGGGGTGGCCGTTCGACTGCACCAGATGGCAGGCACTGCAGGCGCCGCAGGGCCGGCCGTCACTGACGCCGCCTTCGCACAGCCAGCCTTGCGCCAGGGAGTGCACGAAGGGCAGCGCGCCCAGGCCCGGCGCGCCGACGACGAGCAGCGCATGGCCGCGCTGGCGCTGCGCCGCCGCCAGCGCCGGCGCCAGCCAGGGCAGCGGCAGCGCGCCATCGGGGCCGACCAGGGTCTCAGCCATCCGGCTGCTCGCCCGCCAGGCGCTGCTGCAGCGCCGCCAGCACCGCGGCAGCCACTTGCTGGGCGTCGCCCTCGGCGGCGATGCGCAGGAAGCGCGCCGGGGCCGCCGCCGCGCGCGCCGCGTAGGCCGCACGTACACGCTGGAAGAAGGCGAGGTCCTGCGCCTCGAAGCGGTCCGGGCTGCGCGCCGCCGCGCGGCGTGCCGCGGCGAGCGCCGGGTTGGCGTCGAACCACAGCGTGAGGTCGGGCTGGCGGCCCTGCAGGACCCAGGCCTCCAGGGTCTGCAGCACCTCCAGCGACAGCCCGTTGCCACCGCCCTGGTAGGCGAAGCTGGCGTCGCTGAAGCGGTCGCACAGCACCCAGCGCCCAGCCGCCAGCGCCGGCAGGATGACTTGCTGCAGGTGGTCGCGGCGCGCCGCATACACCAGCAAGGCCTCGGACAGCACGTCCATGGGCTGCTGCAGCACCAGCTCGCGCAGCGCCTCCGCGAGCGGCGTGCCGCCGGGCTCGCGGGTGCGCAGCACGGCGTGCCCGCGCGCCTGCAGCCAGTCCTGGATGCGGTCCAGGTGGGTGGTCTTGCCGGCGCCGTCTATGCCTTCGACGCTGATGAAGCGGCCGCCGCGATCCGCCGCGCAGGATTCGCCCCGAGATGGCTGCGCCACCGGCGCATGGGCGGCTTCCGGCGCGCTCACCGGCCGCCCCGTTGATATTTGTTCACCGCCCGATTGTGCGCGTCCAGGCTGTGGCTGAACTCGCTGCTGCCGTCTCCGCGGGCGACGAAGTACAGCGCCTGGCTTGGCGCCGGGTTGAGCGCGGCGTGCAGCGAAGCCAGGCTGGGCATGGCGATCGGCGTCGGCGGCAGCCCGCCTCGCAGGTAGCTGTTGTAGGGGCCGTCGGTCTGCAGGTCGCGTTTGCGCAGGTTGCCATCGAAGGCGGTGCCCAGGCCGTAGATCACGCTCGGGTCGGTCTGCAGCGGCATGCCGATGCGCAGCCGGTTGATGAAGACCGCCGCCACCAGGGGTCTGTCCTCGGCGCGGCCGGTCTCCTTCTCGACGATGGAGGCCAGGATCAAGGCCTCCTCGGGCGACTTCAGCGGCAGATCCGGGGCGCGCGCCGTCCAGGCCGCCTGCAGCGCGCGCTGCATGGCGGCGAAGGCCTGCTGCAGCAGACGCAGGTCGCTGGCGTGCCGGCTGTAGGCGTAGGTGTCGGCCAGGAAACGGCCCTCCAGCCAGCGCGGGCCGTCGGCCGGCGCGCCCCGCGCCGCCAGCTGTGCGCCGACGTCCTTGGCGGCGCTTTCGGCCACGTGGTCGGGCGCCGCGGCCTGGATCTGACGCCACTGGCGCCAGCTGGCGCCCTCGGGCAGGCGCAGCGCCAGCAGTGCCTCGCGGCCCAGCACCATCATCTCCAGCAGGCTGCGCGGCGTGGCGCCGGGCACGAGTTCATAGCTGCCGGCGCGGATGCGACGCGCGTCGCCGGAGACGCGAAACCAGGCCTGCAGCAGCCAGGCCGGGGTGTCCACGCCGGCCTCCACCCAGGCCCGCGCCACGCTGGCCGGCGGCGTACCGGGTGCGATCGTCAACTCCACCCGCGGCCCGGCGAACGGCAGGGGACGGTCCAGCCAGCGCACGCCCCACCACCAAGCCGCCAGCGCGACCAGCGCCAGCGCAGGCAGCGCCAGGCCCAGGGACCAGGCGCTGCGGCGAATCCATGACACGCGTCGGCCCATGGGTGGAAATGATAATCAGCGCATGTCGACCACTTCTGCCAGCGTGCCTCAGGGCACGACCCCGCTGCCCGACTGGGGCCTGATCCGCGCCAGCGGCGCCGACGCGCGCAGCTTCCTGCACAGCCAGCTCACGCAGGACATCCTGGGCCTGCCGTCCGGTCAGGCCAGGCTTGCCGGCTACTGCAGCCCCAAGGGCCGGCTGCTGGCCAGCTTCATCGTCTGGGCCGACGGCGATGACCTGCTGCTGGCCTGCAGCGCCGACCTCCTGGCCACCACCCTCAAGCGGCTGTCCATGTTCGTGCTGCGCGCCAAGTGCAAGCTCGTCGACGCGAGTGCCGAGCTGCCGCTGCACGGCCTGGTCGGAGCCGCCGCCCCCGCGGGCGAGGCCTGGCAGGTCGACGGCGGCAGGCTGGTGCAGCTGCCGGCGGTGGACGGCGTGCGTCGCGCCTTGCTGGCCGGCACGACCGCGGCGCTGCCCGCCGCCCCGGCACTGGACGCCGAACTGTGGCGCTGGCTGGAGGCGCGCAGCGGCATCGCGCGTCTGGTGGCAGCCAACAGCGAGCAGTTCGTGCCGCAGATGCTGAACCTGGAGCTGGTGGGCGGCGTCAACTTCAAGAAGGGTTGCTACCCGGGGCAGGAAGTCGTCGCGCGCAGCCAGTACCGCGGCACGACCAAGCGCCGTGCCTACCTGGTGCAGACAGACGCCGCGCTGACGCCGGGCCAGGACGTGTACGCCGGCAGCGACCCCGATCAGCCGGCCGGCCGCGTGGTGCTGGCCGCGGCTCCGGCCGGGCGCACCCCGGCGGCGCTGGTGGAGCTGAAGATCGCCGCCGTCGGCGAGATCTTGCACGCCGGCAGCCCTGGCGGCACCGCGCTGCGACTGGACACCCTGCCCTACGCGATCCCGGTCGAGGCGGGCTGAACGCAAGTCCCGGTCAGCCGGCCCAGGCCCGGCGCAGCGCGTCGGCGCCGGCCTGCTGGTACTGCGCCGCCTCTTTCAGCGCACGGCCCATCTTGATGAAGTCGTGCGTCAGGCCGCGCGCGAGCTCGAGCTCCACCGTCACCCCGGCCGTGCGCAGGCGGTCGCCGTAGGCCAGGCCCTCGTCGACCAGCGGATCGCATTCGGCCAGCAGCAGCCAGGCCGGCGCCACGCCTTCCAGATCGGCGGCCTGCAGCGGCGCAAAACGCCAGTCGCCGCGCTGGCGCCGCGGCAGGGTGTGGTCGAAGAACCAGTCGATGTCGGCCGCGTCGAGCAGGAAGCCGTTCGCAAAGCGTTGCTGCGATGCGCTGTCGGTCTGCGCCGCGGTGCCGGGTGTGATGAGCAGCTGCAGCGCCAGGGCGATGCCCAGGTCGCGGGCACGGATGGCACCCACGGCAGCCAGCGTGCCGCCGGCGCTGTCGCCGCCGATCGCCAGCCGCGCCGGGTCGACGCCGATGCGCGCCCCGTGCGCCGCCAGCCACTGCAGCGCCGCCCAGCAATCGTCCACCGCAGCCGGGAACGGGTGCTCGGGCGCCAGCCGGTAGTCCAGCGCCAGCACCGTGCCGCCGCTGCGCAGCGCCAACTGGCGACACAGGCTGTCGTGCGTCTCCAGGCCGCCGATGACGAAGCCACCGCCGTGCAGGTACAGCAGTGCCGGCTGCAGGCCGTCCGTGGCCGCGGCGTACAGGCGCGCCGGGCGGCCGGCGAGCCTCAGGTCCTCGACCCGCGGCAGCGGCGCGCGCGGCGGCTCCAGCACCTCGGCCACCGCGAGGTAGGCGCTGCGCGCCTGCGCCGGGCTCAGGCTGTGCCAGGGCGCGCGCCGGGCGCGCGCGATGCGCGCCAGCAGATCCCGCATCGCGGGCGTGAGCAGGGAGGTCGGGTCCACGCGGGCAGATTATCCGGGGCCGCCGACGGACCCCCCGCCTGATCCCCGCCTGAGCCACGCCTGGCCCCCACCTGTCCGCCACCTGTCCGCCGCCTGTCCGCCGCCTGTCCGCCGTCTGTCGGCGGTCTGTCGGCGGTCTGTCGGCCGCCGCCGCAGCCGGTCGCAATCCGCTTCGGCCTGTCGCTGCCCGGCGCTATGGTGTGCTGGCACAGCAACACAGCCACCATGACGACCTGGGACGACCGCCAGCCGATCTACCAGCAGCTTGCCGACCTGCTGGCCGGGCAGCTGCTGGACGGCCAGCCCGCCGCCGGCCAGGCCATGCCCTCGGTGCGCGCGCTGGCCAGCGC
>CAUJJP010000154.1 GCA_963205525.1 Pseudomonadota bacterium
TCCCCCTCCTCCACCCCATCCTCCCGAGCGGCCGCGCCGATTCGATGATGCAGCCTCCTGCCTCCGCGGGCGCCACCGCGTCCAACACCTTGCTGCGCGTGCTGCTGCAGCACCGCACGGCGATGCGCCACGCCGCATGGCTCAGCTTCGTCATCGGCGTGCTGATGCTCGTGCCCTCCTGGTACATGTTCGAGGTCTACGGCCGCGTGCTCAACAGCCGCAGCGTCAGTACGCTGGCCTGGCTCGTCGTGATGGTGATGGGCGTCTACCTGGTCATCGAGCTGCTCGAGCTCGCCCGCGCCCGTACCCTCATGGCGATCGGCGAGGGATTCGACGAGAAGCTGCGCCAGACCGTCTTCGACGCCGCCTTCCAGGCCAACCTGAAGCGCCTGCCCGGCGGGCATACGCAGCCCTTCGGCGACCTGAAGACGCTGAAGGACTTCATCGCCTCGCCCTTCGTCAGCTCGGTGCTCGACGTGCCCGCGGCGCTGCTTTGCATGCTCCTGCTGTTCGCGATGGGGCCGTGGCTTGGCGTCCTGGCGCTCGTCGGTGCGGCCGCGCAGGTGGTGCTCATCGTGCTCACGCAGCGCCGCACGATGCCTCTGCTGACCTCGGCGATGGCGACTTCCATCGGCTCCCAGCAGTACGCCACGGCGACGCTGCGCAATGCGCAGGTGATCGAGTCGATGGGCATGCTCGAGCGCATCTACAAGGGCTGGATCCGCCGGCATCACGACTTCCTCGGCCGCCAGAGCGATGCCTCCGACTATGCGGGCATCACCTCGGCGGTGGCGAAGACGGTGCAGATGAGCCAGGGCTCGGTGCTGCTCGGCGGCGCGACCTGGGTCATGCTGCATGGCGAGCTCTGGGGCGGCGCCGGCATGGTGATCGTGGCCTCGATCATCGGCGGGCGCGCCCTGCAGCCGCTGGCCCAGTTGGTCAGCCACTGGCGCGTCTTCGTCTCGGCTCGCGACGCGCAGGAGCGCCTGAGCAAGCTCCTCGCCGGCTACGTGCCGCAGCCGCCGAGCATGCCTTTGCCGCCGCCGCAAGGCCACCTCAGCGTCGAAGGCGTGCACGCCTCGCCGCCCGGCAGCAGCCAGCGCGTCCTGAACAACGTCAGCTTCAAGGCCGAGCCCGGCGAGCTGACGCTGATCATCGGGCCGACGGCCTCGGGCAAGAGCACCCTGGCCCGCCTGCTTGTCGGCGCCTGGCCGTGCACGATCGGCAAAGTGCGGCTCGACGGCGCCGACGTCCATGCCTGGAACAAGGCCGAACTCGGGCCCTACCTCGGCTACCTGCCGCAGAACGTCGAGCTCTTCGACGGCACGGTGGCCGAGAACGTCGCCCGCTTCGGCGAGGTCGACCTCGATGCGGTGAAGGCGGCCGTCGAGGCGACCGGATTGCGCGACGCCGTCGAGGCCTTGCCGGAGGGCTACGACACGCGCATCGGCGAGGATGGCGCCATCCTCTCGGGGGGCCAGCGCCAGCGCCTGGGCCTGGCGCGCGCGCTCTACGGCAGTCCGAAGCTGCTGGTGCTGGACGAACCCAATGCCAGCCTCGATGCGGCCGGCGACCAGAACCTGCTCGAGCTGGTCCAGCGCCTCAAGGCGGCGGGCCTGACCCTCATCGCCATCACCCACCGCAACAGCCTGATGCCGGCCGCCGACAAGATCGTCGTGCTGCGCGAGGGGCAGGTGATGGCCTTCGGCTCGCGCGACGAGGTCCTGGCCGCACTGACCAAGGCCAACGAGCAGGCGCGCGCGCGGCCGGCCGTCGCCGCGCTGCCGCAGGCGCCGGTTCTGCAGCAGCCCCGCCCCGGAGCCAGCGCATGAACACGCAGCCTGCACAAGCCCACACCCACGCCACGGCCGCGGCGGCGTCGCCCTTGAAGGCGGTCCTGCTCGGCTTCAGGCGCGAGGCGATCTGGGTCGCCATCTTCGGCTTCTTCTCCAACCTGCTGATGCTCGTCCCGACGCTGTACATGATGCAGGTCTTCGACCGCGTCATGCTCAGCAACAGCGAGTACACGCTGGCCGCGCTGTCGCTGCTGGCCGCCCTGCTGTTCCTCGTCCTTGGCTTTGCCGAGTGGGCGCGATCGCGGCTGCTGGTGCGCGCGGGCACGCGCTTCGATCTGGCCCTGCAGCGCCAGGTGTTCCGCGCCAGCTTCGATGCCCGGCTGCGCAGCACCGCGGCAGCGACGCCGCAGGCCATGAACGACCTTACGCAGTTGCGGCAGTTCCTCACCGGCAACGGCGTCTACGCCGTCATCGACACGCCCTGGGTGCTGATCTTCGCGGGCGTGCTCTACCTCATCCACCCCTCGCTGGGTTACACGGCGGGGGTCTTCGTGCTGCTCACGCTGGCGGTGGCGCTGCTGGGCAATCGGGTGATGGCGCCGCGCCACGCCCAGGTGCAGGCCGCGCAGGTGCAGAGCAACGCCTACCTGGCCGGCAAGCTGCGCAACAGCGACACCGTCGAAGCCCTCGGCATGCTCGGCGACCTGCGCAGGCGCTGGCTGTACATCCACGAGCAGCAGGGGGCGCTGCAGGAGGCGGCGCACGAAGGTGCCCATCGGCAGCAGGCGCTGATCAAGTACGTGCAGTACACGCAGCAGACGCTGGTGCTGGCACTCGGGGGCCTGCTGGCCATCGAAGGCCACATCACGGCCGGCGCCATGCTGGTCTGCAATGCCTTGATGGGCAATGCGTTGCGGCCGATCGGCCTGGTGGTGCAGAGCTGGAGCCAGTTCATCGAGTCGCGCGCGGCCTACGGCCGCCTGACGACCCTGCTGCAGCAGAACCCGCCGCGAACGGGGAACGACGACGTACAGGCGCTCAGCGGTCAGATCAGCCTGCGCAGACTGGTGGCCAAGGCGCAAGGGCGCGCCAAGCCCATCCTCGAGGGCATCGATCTGGACTTCCGGGCCGGCGAGGTGGTGGCCATCGCCGGGCCCTCGGGCGCCGGCAAGTCCACGCTCGCACGCTGCCTGCTCGGCATCTGGCCGGAAGTCGAGGGTCAGGTGCTGCTGGACGGCACGCCGATCGAGGCCTGGTCGCGCGAGGCGCTCGGACCACGGCTTGGCTACCTGCCGCAGGACATCGAGCTCTTCGACGGCACGATCGCCGAGAACATCGCGCGCTTCGAGGAGCACCAGGAGACGCTGGTCATCGAGGCCGCCCAGCGCACGGGCATCCACGACATGGTGCTGCGCATGCCGCGCGGCTACGACACGCCCATGGGCGAAGCCGGGAGCATGCTGTCCGGCGGCCAGCGCCAGCGTCTGGGGCTGGCCAGAGCAATCGTCGGCGACCCGACGGTGATCGTGCTCGACGAACCCAATGCCAACCTCGACGACGTCGGCGAGGCGGCTCTCATCCGCACCGTGAGCGATCTCAAGGCGCGCGGCAAGACCGTCTTCATGATCGTCCATCAACCCAATCTGCTCAAGGTCGCCGACCGCCTGCTGCTGCTCGACAACGGGCGCGTGGCGCAGTTCGGTACCCTGCGCGTGCAAACCGCGGCCTCGAAGGAGCCTGTTGCGCCATGAATACGCCCGTGACACCCTCTCTGGCGCTCGATGCCAAGCCTTCGCCGCTGCGGCCGGCCACGGCCGGGCCGGTGACCGACCTCGAGCCGCGCGCGGACACCCGTCCCGTGATGCGCATGGGCTTCTGGGTTCTGGTGGTCGGCTTCGGCCTCTTCCTTGCCTGGGCCGCGTTCGCGCCGCTCGACGAGGGCGTGGCGGCACCGGCGACGGTGGCCGTGGAGACGCGCAGCAAGATCGTCCAGCACTTGATCGGCGGCGTCGTGAAGGAGGTGCGGGTGCGCGAGGGCTCGGCCGTCAAGCAGGGCGACGTGCTGATCGTGCTCGACGACGCGATGGCGCGTGCGAGCTTCGAGACGATCCAGCAGACCTACCTGGCCCAGCGCGCCATGGAGGGCCGACTGATGGCCGAGGCCAGTCACGCGAGCACGATCAGCTTCCATCGCGACCTGCTGACCTCCAGCGACCCGCAGGCGGCTCGGCACATGCAGGTGCAGCAGCAGCTCTTCAATGCCCGGCGCGCTTCGCAGCAGGCGGAGATCGCGGCGGCCGGTCAGACCATCGCGGGTCTCGAGGGCCAGGTCGCCGGCATGAAGCTGGTGCTGCAGAACCGCAAGGCACAGGCGGCCTTGCTGGATCGTCAGGTCGCCGAGGTCAAGGCGCTGGCCGCCGACGGCTTCGCGCCGCGCAACCAGGCCCTCGTGCTCGAGCAGCAGCAGGCCGAACTGCGCGGTTCACTTGCCGACATCGAGGCGAACATGCAGCGCTCGGTCAGCGCGATCGCGGAAACACGGCTGCGCATCGCCCAGCGCGAGCAGGACTACATGAAGGACGTCTCGGAGCGGCTTGCCGATGTGCAGAAGGAGGTCGACGCCAATCACGAGCGGCTGCGCGCGATCACGCAGGAACTCGACCGCACCGAGATCCGGGCGCCGGTTTCCGGACAGGTGCTGGGTCTGGCCGTCAACGGCCCGGGCGCCGTCGTCACGCCGGGGCAGAAGCTGCTGGACATCGTGCCGCAGGGCGAGCCCTTGCTGCTCGACGCGCGCATCCCCACCCACGTCATCGACCGCATCAAGCTGGGCGACGAGGTCGAGGTCCGCTTCAACTCCTTTGCCAACGCGCCGCGCCTGGTGGTGATGGGGCGGCTGGTCTCGCTGTCGGCCGACGCCGTGGTCGAGCACCTGCCCGCGGGTTCGATGTCGTTCTATCTGGGGCGGGTCGAGCTGACCGAGGAGGGACGCAAGGCGCTCGGCCATCGCGCCCTTCAGCCGGGCATGGCGGCCGAGGTGCTGGTGAAGACCGGCGAGCGTTCGCTGCTCACCTACTTCCTGCACCCCTTGACCAAGCGCATCGCCGCGGCGATGACCGAGGAGTGACGGTGGCAGCCTCCTCGTGCGTGCATGCACCCGCCGTGCCGGCAAGGCGGCGTGCTGCGCTGGCGTCGATTCTGCTGGCCGCGCTTGCCTCCGCCTCCGTCCAGGCGATGACCCTGTCGGAGGCACTCGAAGCCGCCCGCGCCCACGACCCGCAGTATCGGGCGGCGCAGTACGAGCTCGAGGCGGCACGCCAGGGCGTGCCCATCGCGCGCTCGGTGTTGTTCCCGCAGGCGTCGCTGAACTACGCCAACGCAGGCGTCTCCGGCACCAAGGAGTTTCCGAACGGCTTGTCCCAGCAGGTCAGCACGCGGGTCGACTACGAGTCGCCGCAGACCACCTTGAGCCTGCGCATGCCGCTTTTCAACTATGAGGCCTGGAGCCGCCTGGATCAGGCCGAGGTGCAGGCCAAGGGTGCCGAAGCCGCGTTCCGCGCGCGCGGCCTCGAGCTTGCCGAGCGTGTCGCCACGGCCTATCTGCAGGCGCTCGAGGCGCATGCCCAGCTCGCGCTTGCGGACGCCGAGGTGCAGGCCTTGCAGCAGCAGTTCGAACGCGCCGGCCAGCGCCTGCTTCGCGGCGAGGGCACCCGCACCGACGAGGCGATGGCGCTCGCGGCGCTGGAAGTGGCGCGTGCCCGCGCCAGCGACACGCGCGAGAGGGTCTTGCTGGCCAGCGCCAGACTGCGCCGGCTGACCGGGCAGGCGCCGGGCTTCGTACTGGACATCCTGCCCTCGTTTCGTCCGGTACCCTCGGAGCCCGCGGGCTTGCGCGACTGGACCGAGACTGCGATGGTGCAGAGCCCGGTCCTGGAAGCGCGCGCTCTTGCCGTCGAGGCGGCGCGGCTGGGCGTGCAGCGCGCGCGTTCGGGGCACCTGCCGCGCGTGGACCTGGTGGGCAGCGTTTCGCGCAGCCGCAACGATTCGCTCGCCAACCTCGATCAGAGTTCGAGCCTGCGCTCGATCGGCATCCAGGTCAGCCTGCCGCTGTTCAGCGGCTTCGGGACCACGGCGTCGACCGATCAGGCGCAGGCCGAGCTGTCGCGGGTCGAACAGGAGCTTCGCAACGAGCGCGAGAACGTCGAACTCGAGCTGCGTCGACTCATGCAACTTGCCGATGCGGCAGCGCTGCGCGCCGATGCGCTGCGCAAGGCGGTTGCGGCCGGCGAGACGGCGGTTGCCGGCGCCACCCGGGCGAAGGAGGGCGGCTTCGCAACACAGTCCGAGGTGCTCGATGCGCGCAGCCGGCTGTACGCGAGCCGCCGGGACCTTGCGCAGGCCCAGTACGATCATCTCGGCGCGCGCATGCGTACGATGCTGCTGGCCGGCGAACCGATGCTGAAGGTGATCGACCGAATCGGCGCCGAACTGGTCGATCGCATCGAGCTGGGCCCCATCGCCACCACGACATCACAGCCATGAAGTCCAGCATTCTCGGAAGTATCTGCCTTGCCGGCCTGTGCGCGTTCGTCATCGCGGCCTGCGGAGGCGGGGGGACGGTCTCGATCGCGAACATCAGCGCAACCAACGCGCGGTTCGGGCAGAACATGCTCATCACCTTCAACGGGCAGGGGCTGGACCAGGCCACGCTGGAGGCCAGGGTCGAAGGGCCTTGTTCGCCTCCCGCGCGCGTTCAAGGCGCCACGGCGAACACGCTGCAATTCACCTGCTTCGTCAACGGCCTTGGCCGGATCAAGCCCTACCTGGTGGATACCGAGGGCGAGATCGTCCTGGGTTCCGTCAAGGTCGACATCCCCTTGCCGCGGATGGCCCTGACCGTCAGCGACGGCACGCGCGCGGGCGTCATCGAACTGGAACTCGATCCGGTGTCCGCGCCCCATTCGACCTCGCAGTTTATGGCGTATGCGAACGCGGGCTTCTACACGGCGACGGTCTTTCACCAGGCGAGTCCGGATTCGACGATCGGCGGCGGCGCCTACACCGTCGATTCGGCAGGTGCCCTGGTCAAGAAGGAGCCGAACCGGGCGGCGGTGGAATTCGAGCGCACCGGGCTGAAGAACCTGCGCGGCACGATCGCGTTGTACCGAGGCGCCGCGCCGAATTCGGCCAATGCGCAGTTCTTCATCAATGTCGTCGACAACCCGCGTTTCGATGGCAGCGGTGCCGATGCGAACGACGGCTTTGCCGTCTTCGGCAAGGTGATCAGCGGTCTGGACGTGGTGGATGTCATCGCGAAGGTGCCGGTGCGTCCGGATCTGGTGCACGGCTTCGTCGATGTCCCGCTGACCGCGGTGCGGCTTTCGGCCGTGGCGCAGACGCGCTGAGCGGCGGCGGACGGGTTCGAACGGTACGCTCACCCCTCTGCGCGAGACCCGACGTGCGTTTGCCCTGGACCGGACTTGGCCTGGCCTGGCCCCTGGCCAAGCGCGACATCCTTGCCCGTTACCGCGGGAGCGTCGCCGGGCTTGGGTGGGCGCTGGTGGCGCCGCTGGGCATGGTGCTCGTCTACACCTTGGTCTTTCGCGGCGTGTTTCGGGCGCGCTGGGGCGTGGGCGACGCCGCGGTCGACGGCTTCGGTTATGTGACGCGCCTGTTTGCCGGGCTGATGGTGTTCCAGGCGGTGGCCGAGGCCGCGACCCGTGCGACACGGCTGATGCAGGACCACGCCAACCTCGTCAAGCGCGTCGTCTTCCCGCTGGAGCTGCTGTGCACGGCGTTGCTGCTGCAGGTGGGTGTGCACCTGCTGCTGCAGCTTGCTTTGCTTGGCCTGCTCGAGGGCGTCTTCGGCGGTGGACCACGGCTGTCCTGGCTGCTGCTGCCGCTGGCCGTGCTGTGGCTGCTGCTGCTGCTGCACGTGCTGGCGCTGGTGCTGGCGGCGCTCGGCACCTATCTGCGCGACCTGCAGCACGCGGTGCCGGTGATGATGACGGGGATGCTCTTTCTCTCGCCGGTGTTCTTCCCGGCGGCGTCGGCGCCCGAGCCGCTGCGTTGGGTGCTGGCGATCAACCCGGTCTCGGTGCCGATCGAGCTGATGCGCCGGACGTGGTTCGGTGATCCGGTCGACGTGCGCACGGCGCTGGTTCAGGGTGGCTTGCTGCTCCTTGCGCTGCCGCTGGCGCACATGCTCTTTCGCCGCCTGCGCCCGGGCTTTGCCGATCTGGTGTGATGGAGCAGGACCGCGTCATCGAGCTGCGAGACGTGCACAAGAGCTATTCGCTCGAGACGCGTCCCTGGCACCGCCTGTGGCACCAGTTGCGCGGGCGCCTGGACCGTGGTCCGCAGCATCACGCACTGCGCCATGTCGATCTGGCCATCCGCCGCGGCGAGGTTGTCGGTGTGATCGGACGCAACGGCGCCGGCAAGTCGACGCTGCTGCAGCTGGTGTGCGGCGTGCTGCAGCCCACGCGCGGTCAGCGCATCGTGCATGGCCGCATCGCTGCGCTGCTCGAGCTCGGTGCCGGCTTCAACCCGGAGCTCACCGGGCGCGAGAACGTGCGCCTGAACGGGCCGCTGCTTGGGCTCACGTCGGCGCAGATCGAACAGGCGATGACGGCGATCATCGACTTCGCCGGCATCGGCGCGTTCATCGACCAGCCGGTGCGTTCGTATTCGAGTGGCATGTTCATGCGGCTGGCGTTCTCGATGGCGACCAGCGTCGAGCCCGACATCCTGGTGGTCGACGAGGCCTTGTCGGTGGGCGACGGCGCCTTCGCGCACAAGAGCTTCGAGCGCATCATGGCGCTGAAGGAGCGTGGGGCGACGATCCTCTTCTGCTCGCACTCGATGTTCCAGGTGGAGCAGTTGTGCACGCGGGCGCTTTGGATTCATGAGGGCGCGATCCGCTTCGACGGGCCGGCTCATCTGGCGGTGCTCGAGTACGACGCCTGGCAGTCGCAGCAGGACGGCGAGGCGACCTCGGTCAGCCAGTCGACGATGCAGACCGAGGCCGCGCAGATCGAGCGCTTCGAGCGCCACGGCCCGCGCGGCGACGCGCCCCTGCGCAGCGGCGAGGACGGCCTGCTGCTGTACTGCCGGCTGCGCAGCGATGCGCGTCTGCCGGCGCCGACGATCGGCGTCGTGATCCACGGGCACGATGGGCGCGCCGTCACCAGCGCGGGCAGCTGGCTCGACGGCGTGTCGCTCGAGCGTGACGCGCTGGGACATGTCGAGGCCAGTCTCGAGTTTCCTTGTCTCCCGCTTCTCAGAGGCCGCTACACCGTGTCGCTCTATGTGCTTTGCGATCGATCGGTCAATCTGTGGGCGGCTGCCGAGCACGCATTGAGCTTCGAAGTGAGCCATGACGGCCCACAACAGGGGACGGTCGCCCTGAACCATGCCTGGAAGCCATCGTCGCAGGCCGTCGTCGCGAGCTCATGCCCATCGGATCGTCCGTTGTCATGACCGCAGGCTTTTCCTTTCCGCTCAATGTCTACGCCCGGCTGCTGGAACTGCAGGAGGGGCGGGTCGACTATCTGCACTTCGGAGTCTTCGATCATCCGGATGAGCCGGTGCTTCGCGCGCAGCAGCGCGCCTCGGACCTGCTCTGGCAAGCGCTGCCCGCGCCCGGGCGTGTGCTCGAGGCTGGCATCGGGGTCGGGACCACGCTCGCCCGTCTGTGGCGCGAGGGCTGGCAGCCGCTAGGGATCACGCCCGAGGCGGCTCAGATCGAGGTGGCCCGGAAGCGCCACGGGCCCGATCTGCCGCTGCGCTGTGCCAGGCTCGAGGAGCTGGACGCGGCTGCGGGCGCTTTCGATGTGCTGCTGTTTCAGGAGAGCGCACAGTACGTGGCGCCGTTGGACCTCTTCGCGGCGGCCGAGCGACTGCTCGCCGATGGGCCTGCGCACATCGTGGTGATGGACGAGTTCGCTCTCACCCGGCGCGAAGCGGCACACTGGGGACTGCGTCATCGCGATCACTTTGTAGCGCTTGCCGAACGTTTCGGCTGGACGCTGGACCGGTCGGTCGACCTGTCGCAGGCGGTTCAACCGACGATTGCCTATCTGCTCGACGGCCTGCGACGCAAGAAGCCGGACCTGCTGGCGAGCTTGCCGGTGACCCTGGCCCAGTTCGACGAGCTCGACGCGGCCCTGCGGCGCGTGCAGCAGCTCTACGCCACGGGCGTGCAGGGCTATGCATTGCTGCGCTTCACGCGTACCCGTTCGCCGGCTCAGCATCCGGTCCGGGTCGAGGCTGGGAGTGCGGCCGAGGTGCGCGCGCTGTTCGGCGAGGTCTTCGGCCATCCCATGAGCGAAGCGGACTGGGCCTGGAAGTACGGAGAGGGCAGGGGCTGCGCGCTGGGACTGCGCCGCGGTGGCCGCCTTCTTGCGCACTACGGCGGCCTGAGGCGGATGGTGTGGCATGCCGGTGAACGTTTTGCGGCATGCCAGGTGTGCGACGTGATCGTGCACGCCGATCTGCGTTCACATCTCGGGCGTCGCAATGCGCTGCACGGCCTGACCGCCAGCTTCCTCGAGTCGGAGATCGGCTGGGGATTGCCGCATCGCGTGGGCTTCGGTTTCCCGACGGATCGCGCCTTCCGCGTCGCGCAGCGCCTGGGGCTCTACGAGGCGGTGGACACGATGGACTGTGCCAGTTGGCCTGCCCTGCGCCTGGAGCGAGAGCTCCCCGTGCAGGGGCTGCAGGCGGCGCAGCTGCGTCCGGGGCGCGTCGAAGCCGCGGAGGTCGATGCCCTGTGGCGCGAGATGCGGGACGAACGCCAGCACGACTTCATCGCCGAACGCGATGCGGCGTGGCTGCGCCACCGCTATCTGGATCATCCGCGCTGGCGCTATCACATTGCGATGGTGCGTTCGCGCTGGTTGCGCTCGCCTCTGGGTGTGGTCGTGTGGCGCGAGCACGAGGAGCATCTCGAGTGGGTGGACTGGGTGGGCTGTTCGGCATCGCTTCCGGCATTGCTCGGTGTGTTGCGTGATCAGGCTTTCCGCGCCGGGAAGTCACGGGTCGACGCCTGGATCACGTCCTCCCACCGTGCCGTGCTGCAATGCCTGGCACCGGGGGTCAGCTGGCGGCCGCTCGAAATCACCGTTCCGGCGAACGTCTATTCGCCAGGCCCTTCGGTGGCGTCGCTGCGCTCGTGCTGGTGGCTGACGGCTGGCGATACCGACTTTCGCTGACTTGCGGGTCGCCATGCGCATTCTTCACGTCACGCGCGAGATCGGGGATGACCGCTTGTTCGGCATGGGGCGCGCGCTGGCGCCGCTGGTCGAAGCGCTCGCTGCGCGCGGTCACGAGGTGCGCTATCTGACGCAGGACGAGATCTCGCCGGGTGAGGCGTCGCGCCGTGATCGCTGGACCGGTCGACTTCGTCGCGTGCTGCGGCCTGTCGTCGGCGAGGCCGCGCACATGCTCGGTGGCGTGTTCGGCGAACGCCTGTCGATGGGCCTTGTGGCGGCCGATCGAGCACACCGCATCGATGCAGATGTTGTGCATCTGCACGACCCGTGGCTGGCGTTGGGTTTTGCGCTGGGCAACCGCTCGTGGGGCGCGACGCGGCGCCGCTGGGGCTTGTCACAGCACGGCTTTGGCTGCTACACCGAGGCGATTCGCGAGGAGGGAGTGCCCACAACGCAGAGGCTGCTGCGCTGGCAGCGCCGGGCGGAAGCGCGCGTGCTGCAGGCAGCGCGCTTCGTTTGCAGTCCGACCGAGCTTGCGCTCGATCAACTCCGGCGGGACATGGCACTGCCTGAGCGCCCCGCACACTGGCACGTGGTGCCGCATGCGCTGCGGATTCACCCGATGGAGCGCGACGAAGCGAGACGACAACTGGGCGTGGCGCCCGAGTTGCCGATGCTCGTCGCGATCGGCCGCCTCAATCCCGTCAAGCGCATGGATCAGATCGTGCAAGCTGCGGTGCGGACGCAACTGCGCGTGCACCTGGTCATCCTGGGGGCGAACGATGCCCAGGATCTGCATGCGCTGCTGCCCGTCGATGGTCGCGTGACGCTGGAGCTGAAGCTCGTCCATGATGTCGCGCCTTGGCTCTCGGCGTGCGACGTCTACCTGAGCGCCACCCGCAACGAGTCCTTCGGCTTGGCCAACCTGGAAGCCCTGGCGTGCGGTGCCCCCGCCATCTGCACCGCTGTCGGAGGTGTCCCCGAGGTCACAGGGGGCGCGGCCTGGCTGATTCCCGGCCAGGACCGCGACTTGGTTGACCTGCTGGCGGCGCGTTTGCTCGATCTGCTGACGGATGCCAACTTGCGGCGGCAATGGTCGACCCGTGCCCGTGCGCATGCCGCGCGGTGGCCCGGTGCCGACGCGGTCGCCCAAAGCCATGAAACCATCTATCGGACGCTGGTTTAGGCGCTTGGCCGTTGCCGCGGAGCGGGTAGAGGGCGAAGAGCCGCTGTGCGAATTGCCAGCGCCGCTGCCGCTGTCGCAAGCGCGACGCGTGCTGATCTTTGCACCGCACCCGGACGACGAGTCGATCGGATGCGGCGGTCTGATTGCCCGCTTGACGCGCTTGGGCGTTCCGGTGCGCGTCGTCCTGGTGACCGACGGCGGAGGTGCAGGTGAGCTCGAGCGGGATGCTGCTGCGAAGCGCCAGCAGGAGTTTGGGCGCGCGCTCGAGCGGCTGGGGGTGATCGACTCGCGCATGCTGGGCTTCGTCGACGGGGATTTGCGACCGGGGCGCGCCCTGGATGCGGCGGTCGAGCATGAGATGGTGGCGTATCACCCCGATTGGGTATTCATGCCTGCGCTGGCCGACCTGCATCGTGACCATCGCGTGCTCGCCGAGAGTGTTCGCAGGATCGCGGCACGATGCGATTCGGTGCGGGCGCTGTGGCAATACGAAACGTGGACCGCACTGCAGGTAAGTCATGTGCTCGACATCCAGGAGGTGCTCTCGATGAAGCGCGCCGCGATCGCCGAACACCATACTGCGCTCGCTTGCGGCAACTATCTCGAGGGCGCACTTGGATTGGCCGCCTTTCGAGGCCTGTTGCTGGGGGGATCGAGACCAGGCGCGGTCGCCGAAGGCTTCCTGCGCTGCCCACTCGCCTGACCGGCCCGCGCCGCCGCCCACGACAGCATCGCCAGCGCCAGCAGCGCGAGCGCGAACTTGGCGTCACGCAGCACGACGTTGAAGGCGCCGGCCCAGGTGATCGCGGCCAGCACCAGCAGCGCCGGCAGCGCGGACGCGCCGCGTCGGCGTATGCCGCGCAAGGCCTGCAGCCAGAGCGCGAAGGCCAGC
>CAUJJP010000155.1 GCA_963205525.1 Pseudomonadota bacterium
CAGGCCGCGGCGTCGTGTATCCAGCGGGCGATGTGCGGGCGGATGTTCACGGGCGAAGCTCCTGGCGGTGTCTTCGTGCGCCGTCGCCTGTCGGGGCTCAGCCGGCCCCGACCTCGACCACCACCGCCATCGCGGTGTCGCCGGCGGCGCAGCCGGTGAACAGGCCGCGCCCGCCGCCGCGCAGGACCAGGGCCTCGATCAGTTCGATGATGGCGCGAGTGCCCATGGGCGCCTGCGGGTGGCCCCAGACCAGCGAGCAGCCGAAGGGGTTCATGGCCGCCACGTCGACCCCGGTCAGGCGGCCGAACACGAGGTCGTTGACGGCAAACGGGTTGTGCGTCTTGATGACCGCCATCTCGCCGATCGAGAGCCCCGCCTGCTGCAGGGCACGCTGGGCGGCCGGCACCGGCGCCTCCGGCATGTGCGCGAGTTCGGCGCGCGCGCTGCCGAAACCGCGCAGCCGGACCGAAATCTTCGGGTCGCGCGAGAGCTCGCGCGCACGCTCGGGCGTCGTCACCACGATGGCGGCGTTGCCGTCCGCCGGGTGGGTCTGGCCGCCGTAGGTGACGCTGCCGCCAGCCAGCACCGGCTTGAGCGCCGCCAGGCCTTCGGCGGTGGAACGGCTCACGCCCTCGTCGCCCTGCAGCACGCCGGCGGTCTTCTTGAAGCCGGGCGCCGGCACCTCGTAGGGCAAGTTCATGAAGCGGCGCAGGAAGGCGCTGTCGTCGGCCAGCGCATCGGCATACTGGGCCTCGCGCCGCAGCACCAGCTCGTGCTGCGCGGCGGTGTCGATGCCGTGCTTGCGCGCCACGTTCTCGGCGGTGGCCACCATGGCGTGACCGCCCAGCGGGTCGCAGCCGAAGTTGTCCATCACCCAGTCCTCGGCGACGCCGGTACCGCCCGCGCCGCGCGGGTTGGGGTAGTACAGGTGCGGGCCGTTGCTGGTGCGGTCGCAGGTGATGGCGAGGGCGGTCTGCGCCATGCCGGCGCGCACTTCCTGCGCCGCCGCCAGCAGGCTGCGCACGCCGGTGGCGCAGGCCTGCATCACGGTCGGCCCGCCCACCGTCGGCGCACCCAGCAGGCCCATCAGCCAGGGAACGCCGTAGAACGAGTGCTTCTGCGGCACCGAGAAGCCGAGCACCGCGTGGTCGAACACGGTCGGCTCGATGGCGCGCCGCGCCAGCTCGCGCCGCGCCACGAAGGCGGCGAACTCCAGGCTGTGCAGGTGGGCCAGCGCCCCCTGCCAGCGCGCGAACGGCGTGCTCCAGTAGGCGCCGTAGGGAATGGCGATCTCGCTGCTCATGTCTGTGCTTCCCGTTTCTGACGCCTGCCAGGGGACTTCACGCCCGGCTGATCCTTGTGGCCGCTCTGGCCGGTCTGGCCGCTCTGGCCGCTCTGGCCGCTCTGGCCGCTTCGGCCGCTTCGGCCTGGCCGGCGCGGTGCCGCGCTGCCGACCGGCGCCGCAGCGCCGCCGTTCGATGCTGCGGCGCCGCCGCCGGGCAGCGCTGCACCGTCCTGCGGATCCGGCAGCCCGAGCGCGTGGACGAAGGCGTGGCGCGCTTGCAGCAGGTGCTCGCGCGCGGCCTGTTCGGCGCCGTCGGCATCGCCCGCGCCGAGTGCCGCCGTCATACGCCGCAGGCCGCGCAGCACCACCGGGCGCACGCGCGGCGTGCCCAGGGTCAGGGTGCGGATGTGCTGCATGTGATCGGCATAGAGCTCGATGATGCGCACCAGCCGGGCGTTCGGCACCAGCGCCAGCCAGACCCGGCGCCAGGCGACATTGGCCTCGCGGAAGGCCGCCGCATCGCCGGCGCGGTGGGCCTCCTGCGCCGCCGCCAGCGCCGCCTCCAGCGCCACCCGCGCCGGCGCGTCGACACCGGCGGCGGCGATGCGGCGCATTGCCGCCGGCTCGAGCAGGAAGCGAAGCTCGTAGATCTCGTCGGCGTCGGCGAGGGTGAACTCGGGCACCGTGAAGCTGCGCCGGTGGGTGGCGAGCAGGCCTTCGCTGGCCAGCCGCGCCATCGCCTCGCGCACCGGGGTGCGCGAGACCCCGAGCTGCGCCGCCAGCGGCACCTCCTGCAGCACCTCACCGGCCACGATGGCGCCGCTGCGCAGGCGCTCGCGCAGCGTGTGGTAGACCTGCTCGCCCAGCGCCTGCGGGCGCTGCAAGGGGGCCATCGGCTCTGCGTCCATCGACTCCACCGGGTTGCTCAAGACCGCATCAGGTGGCGCCGTCGGCACCCCTGTTCCGTGTGTGTACTGTATACATTAGACCTGGATTCGATGGCCCGCAAGCCCCGGACTTGAACCAGATCAAAAACCTCGGGCAGACCCTGGAGGGGGGAAACGCCTAGTCAGGGCGGCAGCCGGTCGGCGCTGACCGGGGCCCGGCGCATGCGCAGGAACCGGGCGCCGTCGAATCCGGCGGGCGGCGTTGCCCGCACGGCGACGTCGAGCGGTGCCGGCTACGGCCTTTGCTCGTTGAGCAGGCGCACCAGGCGGGCGGTGGAGCGCACACCGAGCTTGGCGCGCACCTGGCGCAGCTGGTGGTCCACCGTGGACAGCGAGCGGCCGATCTCGCGCGCCACTTCCTTGTAGCTCAGGCCGCGCGCCACCAGGCGCGCGACCCGCATCTCGGCCGGGGTGAGGCCATGCAGCTCGCCGGCCGGTGCGTCGAGTTCGACCACCTCGGCGCCGACGATGCGCTCCTGCCCGCTGCGCCGCGCCGCTGCCATCAAGGGCCCCAGACCGTCGCGCGCGAAGGCGGTCAGCTCGTCGGCCACATGGCCCACCTGCGGCGGCACCTGGCGCTGCCAGTCGGCGCACATCAGGCCGACCGCACGGCCGCCGTCGCGCAGCGGGATCGCCAGCTTGGCGCCGGTGCCCAGCGCCACCAGGGCATGGCGCATCGCGGGCGAGAAGCTGCGCGCCTGCGCGACGTCGTCTATCCAGGCCGCGTGCTCGCAGTCCCAGACCGAGCGGATCGCCGGGTCGGCGGCGTCGAAGCGTATGCCCTGCACCGAGGGCAGGGCCAGGGTGTGGCGCACCGCCTCCGCCGCTGCGACGTAGCAGCGGCCCTGGCCGCGCGCATCCACGTAGCCGCCCCAGCCGCCGTCCGCGCGGTCGGCGTCCAGGGTGTCGCGCAGCCACTCGGTGGCCAGGCGCCAGCAGCTCTGCGGCTCGTCCAGGTACAGCAGCATCTGCGCCGCAAGCTCGCGCCCGGGACGCCAGCGCAGGGCGCCCGGGCCCTCGAACAGGCGCCGCCGCAGCGTGCGCTGGGTGTTCAGCAACTGGTCGTCGTCCATCACACAGGCATACACGCAGGCGGCATCGGGCGCGCCGATTGTTGGACCCGGCCTGGCCCCGGTGCCTGGGGTTTTCCCGCTCGCCGCACGCCGTGCTGCGGTGTCCTTGACCTGGCGCAGCCGGGCACCATGCCGGCACGGGGAAACACCGGCCGCGCGAGCGCCCCCGCCGGCCGGCAGCGCACGCGCAGGGCACTAACATCCCCGGCGCCGCGGCAGTTCCGCCGCCGACCAGGAGACCCCGCATGAAGACCTACCCCAACATCGTCAACGGACGGCCGGTGCTGTCCGACCGGACTTTCGAATCGCGCAACCCCGCCAGCGGCGAAGTGCTGGGGCTGGTGCCGCACTCCAGCGCCGAGCAGGT
>CAUJJP010000156.1 GCA_963205525.1 Pseudomonadota bacterium
CTCACCGGCATGGAGGCCAACCTGCGCTTCAACGGCCCGGAGACCATGCTCACGCGCGTCTTCGGCCGCCTGACGGCGTGGCAGAACTGGATCTTCCAGCGCCCGAACGCGGTCGGCGAGAAGGGCGCGCTCAAGGTCTACGGCAGCGGCGAGAAGACCGCCTTCGACTGGAACCGCGTCTGACGCCGGCCACCACCAGCCCTGATCTCGTTGTGCGGCGCGGGTCCGGGTGACGCGCCGCAACCGAAGCCCCATCCCCGAACCGGATTGCACGAAGGAGGCAGCGATGTCCACCATCAACTACAGCGAGAAGATCCCCAACAACGTCAACCTCAGCGAAGACCGCACCCTGCAGCGCGCGCTCGAGCAGTGGCAGCCCAACTACCTGAACTGGTGGGCCGACATGGGTCCGGACGGCAGCCAGGGCTTCGACGTCTACCTGCGCACCGCGATCAGCGTGGACCCGCAGGGCTGGGCCCAGTTCGGCCACGTCAAGATGCCCGACTACCGCTGGGGTATCTTCCTCAACCCGGCCGAGAAGGGCCGCAAGATCCACTTCGGCGATCACAAGGGCGAGGACGCCTGGCAGGAGGTGCCGGGCGAGCACCGCGCCAACCTGCGCCGCATCATCGTGACGCAGGGCGACACCGAGCCCGCCAGCGTCGAGCAGCAGCGCCACCTCGGGCTGACCTGCCCGAGCCAGTACGACCTGCGCAACCTGTTCCAGGTCAATGTCGAGGAAGGCCGCCACCTGTGGGCGATGGTCTACCTGCTGCACAAGTACTTCGGCCGCGACGGCCGCGAGGAGGCCGAGGACCTGCTCGCGCGGCGCAGCGGCGACCAGGACAACCCGCGCATCCTGCAGGCCTTCAACGAGAAGACGCCCGACTGGCTGGCGTTCTTCATGTTCACCTACTTCACCGACCGCGACGGCAAGTTCCAGCTCTGCGCCCTGGCCGAGAGCAGCTTCGACCCGCTGGCGCAGACGACCAAGTTCATGCTGACGGAGGAGGCGCACCACATGTTCGTCGGCGAGTCGGGCGTCTCGCGCGTGATCCAGCGCAGCTGCCAGGCGATGAACGAGCTCAAGACCGACGACCCGGCCAAGCTGCGCGCGGCCGGCGTGATCGACCTGCCGACCATCCAGCGCTATCTGAACTTCCACTTCAGCGTCACCATCGACCTCTTCGGCGCCGACCAGAGCAGCAACGCCGCGATCTTCTACAGCTCCGGCCTGAAGGGCCGCTTCGAGGAAGGCAAGCGCAGCGACGACCACGTCCTCAAGGGCCAGACCTACAAGGTGCTGGACGTGCAGGGCGGCAAGCTCGTCGAGCGCGAGGTGCCCATGCTCAACGCGCTCAACGAGGTGCTGCGCGACGACTACATCAAGGACTCGATCGGCGGCGTCGAGCGCTGGAACCGGGTGATCGAGAAGGCCGGCATTCCCTTCCGTCTGAAGGTGCCGCACAAGGCCTTCCACCGCCAGATCGGGACCCTGGCCGGGGTCAAGGTGGCGCCCGACGGCCGCGTCGTGAGCGACGCTGAGTGGAACGCCAGCGTCGGCCAGTGGCTGCCCACCGACAGCGACCGCGCCTTCGTCGCCAGCCTGATGGGGCGCGTCGTCGAGCCGGGCAAGTTCGCCAACTGGATCGCGCCGCCGGTGATGGGCATCAACCGCCAGCCGGTGGACTTCGAGTACGTGCGTTTCAACTGAAACCGTTCCAGGGGCGCGCAGGCGCCCCGCCGCACAAGAGGGAGGCCGCGAGATGGACAGCAAGGACCCGCGCTTGCTCAAGCAGCACCTGATCGACCCCGAGATCTGCATCCGCTGCAACACCTGCGAGGAAGCCTGCCCGGTGGACGCGATCTCGCACGACTCGCGCAACTACGTCATCGACCCCGGCAAGTGCGCCTTCTGCATGGCCTGCATCCCGCCCTGCCCCACCGGCGCGATCGACAACTGGCGCACCGTGCTCAAGGCCAGCGCCTACAGCGTGAAGGAGCAGTTCGGCTGGGACATGCTGCCCGACGAGCTGAGCCTGGCGACGCTGGCGCAGGCTGCCGGCGAGTTGCCCGCGAGCGCTTCGCCGCCAGCGGGCGCAGACCCGGCCAGTGACCCGGCCACTGACCCGGCCGCAGACCGCGTCGCGGGCGACGACACCGCACCCGAGGCCGCCGGATCCAGCGCCGCCGACCCGCTGCCCGCCCCCTTCCGCGCCGCCGACTGGGGTGCCAGCCTGCCGCCCTGGTCGGCCGCCCACCCCTACGCCAACCTGTACGGCCCGAAGTCGGCGCGCAAGACGATCACCGCCACCGTCGCCGGCAACGTGCGCGTGACCGAGGTCGGTCGCGAGTACGACACCCACCACGTGGTGCTGGACTTCGGCAGCACGCCGTTTCCGGTGCTGGAGGGGCAGTCGATCGGCGTCGTGGCGCCCGGGCTGGACGCACAGGGCAAGCCGCACCACGCGCGCCAGTACAGCATCGCCAGCGCGCGCAACGGCGAGCGAGCGGGGCGCAACAACCTGAGCCTGACGATCAAGCGCGTGCTGCAGGACCACCAGGGCAAGCCGGTGCGCGGGGTGGCCAGCAACTACATGTGCGACCTGCAGGTGGGCGACAAGGTGGAGGTGATAGGCCCCTTCGGCCAGAGCTTCCTCATGCCCAACCACCCGAAGAGCCACCTCGTGATGATCTGCACCGGCACCGGCAGCGCGCCCATGCGCGCGATGACCGAGTGGCGACGGCGGCTGCGCAAGTCCGGCAAGTTCGAGGGCGGCAAGCTGATGCTCTTCTTCGGCGCCCGCACGCGCGAGGAGCTGCCCTACTTCGGCCCGCTGCAGAACCTGCCCAAGGACTTCATCGACATCGAGTTCGCCTTCTCGCGCGAGGCCGGCAAACCCAAGCGCTACGTGCAGGACGCGATGCGCGATCGCGCCGCCGACCTGGCGCTGCTGCTGCAGGACCCGAACGCCTTCTTCTACGTCTGCGGCCTGAAGGCGATGGAAGAAGGAGTGGTGCTCGCCTTGCGCGACATCACCGTCCAGGCCGGACTCGACTGGGACAATGTGGGCAGCGCCCTCAAGTCGGAAGGGCGATTGCACCTGGAGACGTACTGAGATGACCCTGTCCCCCGAGACCCGCGTGCTCGTGGTCGGCGCCGGCATCATGGGTGCCGGCATCGCGCAGATCGCAGCGCAGGCCGGCCACCGCGTGGCGCTGTACGACCTGCGCGAAGGCGCCGCCGCGAGCGCGCGCGACAAGCTGGCCCAGACCCTGGACGCCCTCGCCGCCAAGGGCAAGCTCAGCGCCGAAGCGGTGCAGGCCACGCTGGCGCGCATCGCCGCCGTCGCCACGCTGGAGCAGGCGCGCGACTGCGGCCTGGTGGTGGAGGCCATCGTCGAGCAGCTCGACGCCAAGCGCAGCCTGTTCAAGCAGCTCGAGGAACTGCTCGGCGCCGACGCCGTGCTCGCCACCAACACCTCGTCGATCAGCGTCACCGCCATCGCCGCCGGCCTGCAGCGCCCGCAGCGCCTGGTGGGCATGCATTTCTTCAACCCGGTGCCGCTGATGAAGCTGGTGGAGGTGGTCAGCGGCCTGCACACCGACCCCGCGCTGGCCGCCGCCGTGTTCGATCTCGCGCGCGCCTGGGGCAAGACGCCGGTGCACGCCAAGAGCACGCCGGGCTTCATCGTCAACCGCATCGCCCGCCCCTTCTATGCCGAGGCGCTGGCGCTGCTGCAGGAACAGGCCGCCCCCGAGCTGGTGGACGCCTGCCTGCGCGCGGCCGGGTTCCGCATGGGCCCCTGCGAGCTGATCGACCTCATCGGCCACGACACCAACTTCGCGGTTACCCAGACCGTGTATGCGGCCAATTTCTATGACAAGCGCTACCAGCCCAGCGGCGTGCAGCGCGAGCTGGTCGAAGGCGGGCTGCTCGGCCGCAAGAGCGGACGCGGCTTCTACAGCTACCCGGCCGGCGCCCCTGCCCTGGCGGCGCCGACCCTGCCCGCCCTGCCCGCCGACACGCGCCCGGTGGTGCATGGTGCCGGTGCTCTGGCCGACGCCCTGGCCGGCGCGCTGCCCAAGGCGCACGACCGACGCACCGACAGCGACTGGACCGGCCTGCAAGCAGGCCGCGCCCAGTTGCGCCTGACCGATGGCCGCAGCGCCGGCGCCATCGCTGCGGCCACGGCCAACCCGGACGTGGCGGTGTTCGACCGCCTGCCCGGCAGCGCCTGGCAGGGTGTGCTGGCCTACGCGGTGGCGGACTGCGCCAGCGATGCCTGGCGCCAGACGGCCCCGGCCTGGCTGGCCTTGCTGGGCGTGCAGCCCCAGCCGGTGGCCGACACCCCGGCCCTGGTGGTGGCGCGCACGCTGGCGATGCTGATCAACGAAGCCGCAGACGCCGTGAACCAGGGCGTGTGCAGCGCCGAGGGCGCGGACGCGGCGATGAAGCTGGGCGTCAACTACCCCGCCGGCCCCTTCGAGTGGCTGGCCGGCTGGAGCGCGCGCGGCGTGCTGGCGGTGCTGGCGGCGCTGGACGAGGGCTACCGCGGCGAACGCTACCGCGCCAGCCCCTGGCTGCAGCGCCGTGCCCAGACCGAGACCCTGGCAGGAGCCGCCCGATGAACCACGCCTACATCTGCGACGCCGTTCGCACCCCCTTCGGCCGCTACGGCGGCGCCCTCGCCAGCGTGCGCACCGACGACCTGGCCGCGATCCCGATCAAGGCCCTGGTCGAGCGCCACCCCGGCGTCGACTGGGCGGCGGTGGACGACGTGCTCTACGGCTGCGCCAACCAGGCCGGCGAGGACAACCGCAACGTCGCGCGCATGGCCGCCCTGCTCGCCGGGCTGCCGCTGGAGGTGGCCGGCGCCACCATCAACCGCCTGTGCGGGTCGGGGCTGGACGCGCTGGGCAGCGCGGCGCGCGCCATCCGGGCCGGCGAAGCCGGCCTCATGATCGCCGGCGGCGTGGAGAGCATGAGCCGCGCCCCCTTCGTCATGCCCAAGGCCGATGCCGCCTTCAGCCGCAACAACGCGGTCTACGACAGCACCATAGGCTGGCGCTTCGTGAACCGGCTGATGAAGGAACGCCACGGCATCGACTCCATGCCGGAGACGGCGGAGAACGTGGCGCAGGAGTTCCGCATCGAGCGCGAGGCGCAGGACCGCATGGCCCTGGCCAGCCAGCTGAAGGCGGTGGCGGCGCAGAAGGCGGGCTTCTTCGACGCCGAGATCGTTCCCGTGCACATCCCGCAGAAGAAGGGCGATCCGCTCGTCGTCGGGCGCGACGAGCACCCGCGCGAGACCAGCCTGGAGGCGCTGGCCAAGCTCAAGCCCATCGTGCGGCCCGATGGCACGGTGACCGCCGGCAACGCCAGCGGCGTCAACGACGGCGCCTGCGCCCTGCTGCTGGCCGACGAGAAGAGCGCCGCACGCCACGGCCTGACCCCGCGCGCGCGCGTGGTCGGCATGGCGGTGGCAGGGCTGGCGCCGCGCATCATGGGCATGGGCCCGGCGCCGGCCACCCGCAAGCTGCTGGCGCAGACCGGGCTCACGCTGGAACAGATCGACGTCATCGAGCTCAACGAGGCCTTCGCCGCGCAGGGCC
>CAUJJP010000157.1 GCA_963205525.1 Pseudomonadota bacterium
AGCTCGACCGTGGCCGGGAAGAGCGCCTTGAACTCCTCCAGCACCGGCGCCTGCGTGATCATCGACTTGCCGAGGTCGCCCTGCAACACGCGCCCGATGTAGATGCCGTACTGCACCAGCACCGGCTGGTCCAGGCCGTACGCCTTCACCAGCTGCGCGTGGCGCGCGGGGTCGATGCCGCGCTCGCCGGCCAGGGTCTCGATCGGGTCGCCGGGCACCATGCGGATCATCAGAAAGGCCAGCAGCGTCATGCCGATGAAGGTCGGCACGACGAGTGCAAGGCGGGTGGCGATGAAGCGCAGCATCGGGATGGGAAACAGGGACGCGCCGGCCGCGCGCGGCCGGCGGAGCTGACTGTAGCGGCGTGTTGTAGCAGCAAGTGGGCGCCTGTTCGAGCCCGCTCGGCCTGTGGCTTGCCCTACTGTCCCCTGCAAGCGGCTGCATCGGGAGCGGCCGAAGGCGGCCGAACATGGCCGAACGTGGCCGACCTTTGTCCAGCGCTGCCGCGCCTTGCTGGCCGGCCGCGGTCAGCGTGGGGCTTGCGCCTGCGCTGCGCGCTCGGCTTGCGCGCGCCGCACCAGCTCGAGGTTTTCCTTCAGCCAGAGCATCGAGCCGTGCACGCGCGCATAGCCGCTGGGATGGTCGTAGAAGAGGATCTCCTCCAGCGGCCCGGGCTGGATCTTGCGATAGGTCGACAGGCGCATTGCGGCCATTGCGAAGCCGTGCGGCTCGCGTGCGGCATCGAGGCCGAACATGTCGGCCTCCGCTTCGGCCTGGCGCGTGATCGAGTTGAGCAGCGGCGTCGAGAGGAAGAAGAAGGTCGACAGCACCGCGATCGCCAACGGCAGCGCTGCGGTGTCGCCGCGGTCGCGCAGGCCCAGGCGAGCGCCCCAGCGTGCGAGCAGGCGATCGAGCACGAGGTGCACGAACCACAGGCCCAGGCTGATCACGAGCGTCATATAGATCATCAGGCGCAGCGAATGGTTGAGCACGTAGTGGCCCATCTCGTGGCCCATCACGGCCTTGATCTCGGGCAGCGAGGTCTTGTCGAGCAGGTTGTCGTTGAGCGCCACGCGTGTGGTGCCGGCAAAGCCGGACACGTTGGCGCTGATGCGCGTGGTCTGGCGCGAGGCATCGAACTCGACCACGTTGTCGGTCGGGATCTGGTTGGCGCGCGCCAGCGACAGCACGGCGCTGCGCACGGGCCCTTCGCGCAGCGGCTTGTAGTCGTTGAAGACCGGCGCGAGGTAGACCGGCGCGAGCATCGCCAGGAGCAGGTTGAACACGAAGGCGCCGCCGCTGGCCCAGATCCACCAGCGCGCACCTGTGCGACGCACGGCGCGATACAGCAGCGCGATCAGCGGCGGCGCGATCAGCAAGGAGATCGCCAGGCCCTTGAGCTGGTCGCCGAACCAGGCGCCGAAATCCTGCGTCGCCAGGCCGTACTGGTGCTCGCGGAAGTAGTCGCTGTAGATCGACAAGGGCAGGGCGAGCACGAAGCCGACCAGCAGCCACAGGATCGCATAGATCACCGTTTGCAGCCATGGCCGGCGCGTGAGGCGTTCGCAGGCGTCGCGCATCCAGCGCGACAGGCCGCTCAGCAGCAGGATCGCGCAGACCCCGAGGCCATGGAGGAAACCCCAGAGCTGCAGCCAGTAGCCGCCTTCGAAGTACGCGTCCGAGCGCTGGCGCTGCTGCGGCGTGAGCAGGTCCAGGTAGGCCTTTGTGGCGCGGTCGACATCGAAGTCGGCGGCGGGCTGGGCCGGCTCGGGAATCTGCAGGCCGGGCGGAAACTCGGCTGCGCCGGCGGCATCCGCAGCGGCGAGCGCGGGCAGGACGGCGAAGATGAAGGCCAGGCCGATGGCCAGCAGGGTGAGCAGGCGCTTCATGGGCAGGGTGTTGGGCGAGAGCTGTTGGGCAAGGCTGGCGCGCGAGTGAGGCGGACGGCCCCACGGGCTCGGCCCGCTGGCCCGACCGCTGCCAGCCGGTCGCCGGCATCCGCTCGGCGGCATCAACTCGTCGGCATCAGCCCGCCGGCCTCAGCTCGCCGTCCAGGAGCGTCGACTTCGATCGAGCGCCTGGGCGCATTGTCTGCACCCTGCACGCGCCAGGCATCTCGTGTTCACCCTCGGGCTGCGCGCTGCTCGCTGCTCGCTGCTCGTTGCACGGGCCGAGGCCTGGATGTGGGCGCGGCACGCCCGCGCTGCGGCGCCTGCATGGGCTCGCGGCCGGGCGCGGGGCTATGCCCGCAGCTCGTCGAAGCGGGCCGCCAGTTCCTCGCCCCAGTGGTCGATGTCGTCGTGCTGCCACTGCAGCCAGTGCAGTGCCGCCTGGCCGTGGGCGATCCAGTCGGGGTCGGCGTCCAGACATTCGGCGCGCCGCATCAGGTGCTCGGCCACCAGGCCGGCGGCGACCAGGGTCTGGACTTCGGCCTCGACGTCGGCCGCGCCCAGCAGGTTCAGGTCGTGGTGCAGGCGGATCGCCGCCATCACCGCCGGCGCCAGGGCCCACACGCGCGCCACCAGCGCGCCCACCACCGCGTGGTCGGTGCGGTGGTTGGCGTTCTCGGTCTGCACGAAGCTCTGGTCGCGCCTTGCCAGCCCCTCGACCATGGTGCTGCCGTAGCCGCGCAGGCTTTGCAGCATCACCGGCTGTCCGACGTGGGCGAACAGGCCGAAGGTGTAGGCGAGGTCGGGCGACAGGCCGGGCAGGCGGCGTGCCAGGTGTTCCATCGCCATCGCGCGCTGGGTCGAGCGTTCCCAGAAGCGCTGCAGATGGCGGTTGTTGGCCGGGATCGCGCGCCGGGTGAGAAAGCCCGTCATCACGGCGGCGGTCTGCTCCAGCCCCAGCCGCGTCATCGCCTGACCCACCGTCTGCGCGGCTGCGAAGCCGCTGAACGCGGCACCGCTGGCGGCGCGGATGAGGGTGGCGGACATGGCGACGTCGGCGCCGGCGATGCGCGCCACCTCGTTCAGGTCGGGCTCGGCGCAGGCCAGGGCCTGGCGCAGCCGGGCCAGCAGTTCCGGGCAGGGCGGGATCAGGATCTGGCGCAGCGGTCCGTGGCTGCGCGCGTGATCCAGTTCACGCCCGATGTCGGTGGCGCTGCGCGGGCGGTCCAGGGTGGGGGCGTTCATCGCCAGGATATCGGCCTTCGGCGCCGCGGCTGAAGCCCCGGCCCCTATCATGGCGCCCCTTTGCCAACCCGCTCCCGCCTGCGCGATCCCCATGGCCGCCTCCAGCCTGCTTGCCCTCATCGACGACATCGCCACCATCCTCGACGACGTGGCGGTGCTGTCCAAGGTGGCGGCCAAGAAGACCGCGGGCGTGCTGGGCGACGACCTGGCGCTGAACGCCCAGCAGGTCACCGGCGTGCGCGCCGAGCGCGAGCTGCCGGTGGTGTGGGCGGTGGCGCGCGGATCGCTGGTGAACAAGATGATCCTGGTGCCGGCGGCGCTCGCGATCAGCGCCTTCGCACCCTGGGCCGTGACGCCGCTGCTGATGGTGGGCGGCGCCTTCCTGTGCTTCGAGGGCGCGGAGAAGCTGGCGCACCGCCTGCTGCACAGCGCCGAGCAGATCGACTTCCGCCACAGCGAGCTGCAGCGCGCGGTGGCCGACCCCACGGTCGACCTGGTGGCGCTGGAGCGCGACAAGATCAAGGGCGCGGTGCGCACCGACTTCATCCTCTCGGCGGAGATCATCGCCATCTCGCTGGGCGCCGCCGCCGGCGCGCCGATGGCGACCCAGGCCACCGTGCTGGCGCT
The DNA here is from genome assembly GCA_963205525.1 of Pseudomonadota bacterium. The sequence goes on from CAUJJP010000157.1 coordinate 3,762, forward strand.
GATCGCGCTGGCGATGACGGTGGGCGTCTACGGCCTGGTGGGCGGCATCGTCAAGCTCGACGACCTGGGGCTGTGGCTGGCGCAGGGCGAAGGCGCCAGGCGCAGTCTGGGGCACGCCATCCTGCGTGCCGCGCCCTGGCTGATGAAGTCGCTGTCGGTGGCCGGAACGGTGGCTATGTTCCTCGTCGGCGGCGGCATCCTGGTGCACGGCTGGCCCTGGCTGCACCACGCGGTGCAGGCCTTTGGCGCGCTCGGCGGGGCGGTGGCCGGCTGGCTGCTGGAGGCGCTGGGCAACGCCGCCGCCGGGCTGCTGGCCGGCGCCGTGGTGCTGGCGCTGGTGACCCTGGTGCAGCGCCTGCGCGGACGCTGAGGCAATGCCGCGCTTCAGCGGCCGGCGCGCACGCCGATGAGCTCGATCTCGAAGTGCAGGGTCGCGTCGGGCGGTATCACGCCGCCGGCGCCGCGGCTGCCGTAGGCGATGCCCGGCGGGCAGACCAGCCTGGCCTTGCCGCCGGGCTTCATGCGCTGCACGCCCTCGGTCCAGCAGGGGATGACGCGACCCAGCGGGAATTCGGCCGGCTGGCCGCGGCCGTAGGAGCTGTCGAACTCACGGCCGTCGGGAAAGGTCCCGCGGTAGTGGACGGTGACCGTGTCGGCCGCCTTCGGCGAATCGCCCTGGCCTTCGCGCAGCGACTGGTAGACCAGGCCGCTGGCCGTGGTGACAGGGGTGGCGGCGACGGCCGGCGTGGCGGCGCCGACGCCGGCCGTTGCGACGGCCAGCACGGCGAGCGCCAGGGTGTGCAAGAGGATGCGAGTCATGCGCCGATCATCGCATCCGCTGGGGTGGCTCAGCGGCCGGGGATGAAGCGCTGCTCGAACCACTCGGCCAGCATCCGGTTCTCGTAGGGCAGGGCGTCGCGCCGGTCCAGGCCGCTGCGGCGCAGCAGATAGCCCAGGTCACTGAGCTCCTCCTCGCCGCGCGCCACGAGCTGGCCGCCCTGGCTGAGCTCGAAGCGCAGCGCCAGCCGCGGCGCATCGGGCAACTGGCCCATGACGCGCAGCCGGTGCGGGCTGAAGGCGTCGACCTCGCCCGCGAGGTCGACGTCGGTGACCGTGACCTGCAGCCGCTGGCCGTCGGGCAGGCGCTGCGCCAGGCGTTCGAACTGGCGCGTCAGCAAGGCCTGGGTGCGCGCGCGCTCGACGCTGCCGAAGCCGGCGTCGGTGTAGCGCTCGGGCTGCAGGTAGCGGACTTCGGCGACCCCGGCCGCCTGTACGCCGGTGCTCGCGAGGACGGCCGCCACCAGTCCTGCAGCCGCCGCGATGGAGGATGTGCGCATGGCATTTCCTTCAGTGGGTGGTGGGGCTCCATGGTGGCCCAAACCGCTGCCGCCCGCGAGCGGCTTTGCAGAAATTTGCGACTGTGTCGGCGCTGCCCCGGGCTGCCGCAGCTGGGCACGACGTCCTGGCACGACGCCGGGCCGCCGCAGCTTCTACCTCGCGCCCCAGCCGTCCTTCAGCCCGGTGCTGCGGTTGAACACCGGCGCCTCGCGGCGGTGGTCCTTGCGGTCGCTCACGAAGTAGCCGTGGCGCTCGAACTGCACGTGCTGCGCGGCGGGCAGGTCCGCCAGCGAGGGCTCCAGCCAGCCCCGCGTCACGCGCAGGCTGTCGGGGTTGAGCGCGTCGCGGAAGTCGCGCTCGCCGGCGTCGGGCTGGGGCTCGCGGAACAGGCGGTCGTACAGCCGCAGCTCGGCGGCCACGCCCTCGTGCACCCCGACCCAGGTGATGTTGCCCTTGACCTTGACCGCGTCCGCCCCCGGGGTGCCGCTCTTGGTGTCCGGGACCACGCGCGCGAGCACGCGCACGACGCGGCCGTCGGCGTCCTTCTCGCAGCCGCTGCACTCGACCACCATGCCGTACTTCAGCCGCACCTTGTTGCCCGGATAGAGGCGGAAGAAGCCCTTGGGCGGGGTCTCGGCAAAGTCCTCGCGCTCTATCCACAGCTCGGGGCCGAGGCTGAAGCGGCGCAGCCCGCGCTCGGGCTGCTGCGGATGCACCGGCGCCTGGCAGGGCTCGCGGTGCTCGGCGCCGTAGAGCTCGGCCCAGTTGGTGAGTTGCAGCGGCAGGGGGTCGATGACCGCCATCGCGCGCGCCGCCTGGCCTTCCAGGTCCTCGCGCAGGCACTGCTCGAGCACCGCGTAGTCGAGCCAGATGTTGGTCTTGCTGGCGCCGGTGTCGTCGGCCATCTTGCGCACCGCCGCCGGCGTGTAGCCGCGTCGGCGCAGCCCGGCCAGGGTGGGCATGCGCGGGTCGTCCCAGCCGCTCACGATCTGCTCGTCCACCAGCGCCTTCAGCCGGCGCTTGCTGGTGATGACGTAGGTCAGGTTCAGGCGCCCGAACTCGATCTGCCGCGGCAGCGGGCGCGCCAGCAGCCCGGCGTCGGCGAGCTGCGCCAGCACCCAGTCGTAGAAGGGCCGCTGGTCTTCGAACTCCAGCGTGCACAGGCTGTGGGTGATGCCTTCCAGCGCGTCCTCGATCGGGTGCGCGAAGGTGTACATCGGGTAGATGCACCAGCGCTCGCCGGTGTTGTGGTGGCTGGCGTGCTTGATGCGATAAATGGCCGGGTCGCGCAGGTTGATGTTGGGGCTGGCCATGTCGACCTTGGCGCGCAGCACCATCGCGCCGTCGGCGTGCAGCCCGTCGCGCATCTCGCGAAAGCGCGCCAGGTTCTCTGCCGCGCTGCGCTGGCGATAGGGGCTGTCGATGCCGGGGGTGCTGAAGTCACCGCGGCTGGCGCGCATCTGCTCGGCGCTTTGCTCGTCCACGTAGGCCAGGCCGCGCTCGATCAGGGTCTCGGCGGCGCGGTACATGAAGTCGAAGTCGTCGCTGGCAAAGAACAGGTGGCTGGTGCCGCCGACCTCCCAGTCGAATCCCAGCCAGCGCACCATCTCGATGATGGCGTCGACGTACTCCTGCTCCTCCTTCTCGGGGTTGGTGTCGTCGAAGCGCAGGTGGCAGATGCCGCCGAAATCGCGCGCGAGACCGAAGTTCAGGCAGATGCTCTTGGCGTGGCCGACGTGCAGATAGCCGTTGGGCTCGGGCGGGAAGCGGGTTCGGATGCGCGCCGGGTCGGGTGCGCCGGCGGCGTGGTGCGCGGCGTCGCCCGGGCTGCCGCCGAAGCGCCGGCCCTCGTAGGCACCGCTGGCGAGGTCCTGCTCGATCAGGCTGCGCAGGAAGTTGGCGGGCGGCGGTTTTGCAGGGTCGGCGGACATGGAGGAATTCTATCGAGCGCCCTGCAGGCTACTGAGCCTAGATCCGGCAGTTGACCGCTCATCGGTGCGGGATTCGTCCGTGTTCTCAAGCACTTGCAGCCACGGCAGCAATCACCTCCGGGGTGAGCTCGCTACGCACCCGATCGAGCCGCGCTGCGGTGCGCTGGCGGCGTTGCTCCTCCTCGCGGGCATGAGCCCGCCGCGTCGTCGCGTCTTGCCAGCACCCCGCAGCGCAGCCCGCTCGGGCGCGTCCAACTGCCAGATCTAGGCTGAGCGGCGGTGATGCCGGCCGCGCTGGCCTGGTGCTGCTGTACGGCGCTCGTCGAAGCCGCTGCGCACGCGGGTGGTGCAGGGTGCTCGCCGACGCGCGCCCGTGGTGCGCCCTCCGGGCGCGCGGGCGACGCCGGATGGTGCGCCGCGTCATTCCTGGCTGCGATCGGCTTGCCTGCGCCGCCTGGCCCGGGTCTTGCTCTGTGCTGGACCATCGGAACAGGGGAGCGTGCAAGTCATGAAGATCGTCGTCGTCGGCCACGGCATGGTGGGCCACTGCTTCCTGCAGGCGCTTGCGCAAACCGGGCTGACCGGCGCACAGGTCACGGTGCTGTGCGAGGAGCCGCGCGCCGCCTATGACCGCGTGCACCTGTCCGAGTACTTCACCGGCAAGACGGCTGCAGATCTGTCGCTGGTCGAGCCCGGATTCTTCGAGCGCACCGGCTTCGATCTGCGGCTGAAGGCGAAGGCGGTGGCGATCGAGCGGCGCAGCCAGTGCGTCACCACGGCCGACGGCGAGGAGCTGCCCTACGACAAGCTGGTGCTGGCGACCGGCTCGTATCCGTTCGTGCCGCCCATCCCCGGGCGCGAGCGTGCCGGCATCTTCGTCTACCGCACCATCGAAGACCTGGAGGCGATGCAGGCGGCCGGCGCCAAGAGCCGGTCGGGCGTGGTCGTGGGCGGCGGGCTGCTCGGGCTGGAATGCGCCAAGGCCTTGCGCGACATGGGGCTGCAGACGCACGTGGTCGAGTTTGCGCCGCGCCTGATGGCGCTGCAGATCGACGAGGCCGGCGGACGCGTGCTGCGCGAACGCATCGAGGCCCTGGGGGTGCAGGTGCACACCAGCCGCAGCACGCAGCAGATCACCGACGGCGCCAGGCACCGCCATCGCCTGGTGTTCGACAACGGCAGCTGGCTCGAGACCGACATGGTCGTGTTCTCGGCCGGCATCCGGCCGCGTGACGAGCTGGCGCGTCAGTGCGCGCTCGCGATCGGCCCGCGCGGCGGCGTGGTCATCGACGACCACTGCCGCAGCGCCGACCGCCACGTCTACGCGATCGGCGAATGCGCGAGCTGGAACGACCAGACCTTCGGCCTCGTGGCTCCGGGCTGCGACATGGCGCGCGTCGCCGCACGCCACATCGCCGGCCAGGCCGATGCGCGTTTTGCCGGCGCCGATGCGAGCACCAAGCTCAAGCTCATGGGCGTGGACGTGGCCAGCATCGGCGACGCGCACGCCGCGACGCCGCACGCCAAGGTGTTCAGCGTCGTCGACGATCTGCGCCAGGTCTACAAGAAGATCGTGCTCAGCGCCGACGCCAAGCGGCTGATCGGCGCCGTGCTGGTCGGCGACGCCAGCGAGTACGGCAGCCTGCAGCAACTGGCGCTGAACGCACTGCCGCTGCCGGCCGACCCGCAAGGCCTGATCCTGCCCGCTGGCGACGGCAATGCCAGGCCGGGCCTCGACGCCTTGCCCGATGCGGCCATCGTCTGCTCGTGCAACGGCGTGAGCAAGGGCGAGATCTGCACCGCGCTGGGCGAGGGCCACACCAGCCTGGGGGCCATCAAGGCCCGCACCAAGGCCGGCAGCAGCTGCGGCGGCTGCGTGCCGCTGCTGACGCAGGTCATGAAGGCCGAGATGGCACGTCGTGGCCTGGCGGTGGACGACCGACTGTGCGAGCACTTCGCCTACTCGCGCCAGCAGCTCTACCACTTGGTGCGCGTTGGCGAGATCAAGACCTTCGACGCCCTGCTGACGCAGCATGGAAAGGGCCTGGGCTGCGAGGTCTGCAAGCCGGCGGTGGCGAGCATCCTGGCCTCGTGCTGGAACGACTTCGTGCTGCAGCCTGCGCTGGCCAAGCTGCAGGACAGCAACGACTACTACCTGGGCAACATCCAGAAGGACGGCAGCTACTCCGTGGTGCCACGCATGCCCGGCGGTGAGGTCACGCCCGAGGGTCTGATCGCGGTCGGCCAGGTGGCAAAGCGGTATGGCCTGTACACCAAGATCACCGGCGGCCAGCGCGTGGACCTGTTCGGCGCGCGCGTCGAGCAGCTGCCGCTGATCTGGGAGGAGCTGATCGCCGCCGGTTTCGAGAGCGGCCACGCCTACGGCAAGGCGCTGCGCACGGTGAAAAGCTGTGTCGGCAGCAGCTGGTGCCGCTACGGGGTCGACGACTCGCTGGGCCTGGCGATCGCGCTCGAGCACCGCTACAAGGGCCTGCGCGCGCCGCACAAGATCAAGTTCGGCGTCTCGGGCTGCACGCGCGAATGCGCCGAGGCGCAGGGCAAGGACGTGGGCGTCATCGCCACCGAGCGCGGCTGGAACCTGTACGTGTGCGGCAACGGCGGCATGCAGCCGCGCCACGCCGAGCTGCTTGCCGCCGACCTGGACAAGGCCGAGCTGGTGCGCCTGATCGACCGTTTCCTGATGCTCTACGTGCGCACCGCCGACCGCCTGCAGCGCACCGCCAGCTGGCGCGACAAGCTCGAAGGCGGGCTCGACTACCTGAAGCAGGTGCTGGTCGACGACGCCCTGGGCCTGGGCGCCGAGCTCGAGGCCCAGATGCAGCAGGTGGTCGACCGCTACCAGTGCGAATGGAAATCCGCGGTCAGCGACCCGGCGGTGCGGCGCCGATTTCGCAGCTTCGTCAACAGCGAGGCGCCCGACGAGCACATCGTGTTCGTGCAGCAGCGCGGCCAGATCCGACCCGCGCGCGGCAAAGAGCGTGATTTCGAGCGCGAAGCCGGCCCCGCGGCAACCGATGCCGCATCCCACTGACGAGACCTGCCATGAACTACGACTGCGTCTGCCGGATCGACGACATCCTGCCCGATACCGGCGTGTGCGCGCGCATCGGCGAGCAGCACGTCGCGGTGTTTCGCGTCGGTGCCGACCGCTTCTACGCCATCGACAACGTCGACCCGAAAAGCGGTGCCAGCGTGCTGGCGCGCGGGCTGATCGGCAGCGCCGGCGAGCGCATCGTCGTCGCCTCGCCGCTGTACAAGAACCGCTTCGACCTCGACAGCGGCGAATGCCTGGACGACGCGCAGCAGTCGGTGCGCTGCCACGCCGTCAAGGTCGACGCCGGGCGCGTCTACGTCGCGTTGCGCGGATAGAAGCGCCGCGGGCAGCGCAGGCGGCGGTCGAACGGGTGCGGCAGCGTGCCGGCACGCGCGTGCCGCTACATGCCCTTGAACAGGTGCGCGTACAGGCGCGAGGCGGTCACCGTCTCCGGCCGGCCGGCGAGCGTGAGGGTGAGCTTGCCCGACTCCTCGCGGCGGGCACTGCGGATGCAGCAGGCCTGCACCACGGTGCCGCGGTGCACCTGCCAGAAGCGCTGCGCGTCGAGCTGCGGCAGCAAGTCCTTCAGCGGGGTGCGTATCAGCAGCTCGCGCTCGCGGGTGAGGACGCGCACGTACTTGTCGGCGGCCTCGAAGTAGATCACCTCGTCGATAGGCACCAGGTGCACGGTGGCGCCGGTCTGCGCCTGCACCACCTGCAGCCGTGGCGCCGGTGCGGCAGTGCCCTGGACGGTGTCGAGCAGGCCGCGCAGCTGCGCCACGCTGCGCGCGAGCTCGGCGCCCGGGGCCGGCTCGCGCTCGGCCAGACGGGCGCGCAGGCGCGCCACGCAGGCTGCGAGGCGGGCGCCGTCCACCGGCTTGAGCAGGTAGTCCACCGCCTGCGCGTCGAAGGCCTGCAGCGCGTACTGGTCGTAGGCGGTGACGAAGACGATGAGCGGGAAGGGCGCATCGGCGGGCCAGTCCTCGGCCATCGCCTGCGCCGCCTCCAGCCCGCTCATGCCGGGCATGCGGATGTCCAGCAGACACAGCGTGGGACGCATCGTCAGTGCCTGCGCGAGCGCGCTCGCGCCGTCGCCCACCGGATCGGCCACCTGCAGATCGGGCCAGAGGGCGACGAGTTCGGCGCGCAGGGCGGCCGCCAGCAGCGGCTCGTCCTCGGCGATGAGGGCGCTCGGCCGGGGCGTGTTGCCATTCATCCGGCGTCCTCCTGCAGCGGCAGATGGATCGTGGCCTGGGTGCCGCTGCCGGCCACCGCGGGCTGCAGCACCAGCCCGGCACGCTCGCCGTAGCGCGCCGCCAGGCGCTCGCGCACCTGCGCCAGGCCGAAGCCCTGGGAGCTGCCGTCGGTGCGAAAGCCCAGGCCGTCGTCCAGCACCCGCAGGCGCAGGCGGGCGCCCGCGCGCTCGGCGCGCACCTGCAGCCGGCCGCCGTCGACCTTGCCCTCCAGCCCGTGCTTGATCGCGTTCTCCACCAGCGGCTGCAGCAGCAGCGGCGGCACGCGCTGGGCGGCAAGTGTCGGCGGCAGCTCCAGCACGACCTGCAGCCGCGTGCCCATGCGCACCTGCATCAGCGCCAGGTAGTCGTCCAGGCGGGCGAACTCCTCGGCCAGGGTGTGTTCGGCCGCCCGGCTCGCGGCCAGGGTGCTGCGCAGGAAGGCGATCAGCCGGTCCAGCATGTCCTGCGCGCGCGCCGGGTCGAGGGCGATCAGCACCCGCAGGTTGGCCAGGGTGTTGAACAGCATGTGCGGCTCGAGCTGCGACTGCAGCAGCCGCAGCTGCGCCTCGGCGGCGGCGCGCTGGGCGGCCTCGGCGCGCTGGCGCTGGTCGGACGCGCGCTCCAGGGTGCTGATCACCACCACCCCGACCAGGGTGCCGAGCACCGTCATCGCCAGCGTGACCTGGGTCGAGCGCGCGCCCAGGTCCCAGACGCCGGCGGTGTGCTGGCCGAGCACCAGGTCGCCCAGCGTGACCCCGACGGGCGCGCCCAGCAGCATGCCCAGCACGGCCAGGGGTCCGATCAGGCGCCAGCCGGGGCGCCCGCCCGGCGCCAGGCCGTGGTGGCGGCGCCAGGCGCCCTGGGCGGCCTGGGTCGCCAGCCGCAGGCCGTCGATGAGCGCCCAGCAGCACAGGCCGATGGCGAAGGAGTAGACCAGCTTGGCGAGCAGCCCGCCGGTGAGCACGCTGAGAAAGAGCGCGATCGCGACGCACAGCAACGCCATGTAGGCCAGGTGGCGCAGCGCCCGGCGCAGCGGCGGCGCACGCCCCACGGGCGTGGATTCCTTGGCCAAGAGGGCGGCGACAGGCATGGGGTCATTGTCGGCGCCGCTGGCGCGCGCTGCCCCTCCCGTGCGACGTGCCGCGCTGCGGCCGCGTGGAAGGCGGCTGGGCGGGTGCGAAGCGTGGCTGGAGCCGCGCCGCGGCGGCGTGCGCCACGCCGGGGCCTTTGCCGTGGGCGGCTCTGTTAAGGTCGGTCGCAGGGCCGCATTGCCTGCGGGCGGCGGCGACACCGGGTGTGCGAAGGGATTCGTGCGCATCCGTAGCGCGTACCGATGGATGAACTGACGAACTTCTGGGCCCAGTGGCTGCGCCCCTCGGCCGGCCTGCCCACCCTGCAGTGGTCGCTGCTGCTCGCCGCGGCCACCCTCTGCGGCTACCTGGTCGAGCGCGCGAGCGGGCTGCCGCGCGTCGTCGGCTACACCCTGGTGGGCACCGTGGTGGGTCTGCTCGGGCTGGTGGGCGTGGCCTGGCCGCTGCAGGACACGGGCCTGTTCCTGCTCGAGCTGGGGATCGCGGTCGTGCTGTTCGAGGCCGGCGGCCGCATCCCGCTGCGCTGGTTCCGCCACAACCCCATGGTGCTGGTGCAAAGCCTGGCCGAGTCGGGGCTGACCTGGATCGCGGTCTACGGCGCGATGCGCGCGCTCGACATGCCCGAGCCGGCGGCCCAGCGGCTGGCGCTGGTGGCGATCGCCGCCTCGCCCGCGGTGCTCACGCGGGTGGTGAACGACGCGCGCGCCGCCGGCCCGGTGACCGACCGCGCGATCGTCCTCGCCACCCTGTCCGCGCTGTACGCGCTGGCGCTGGGCAGTGCGCAGGCCGAGCTGCTGAACCGTTCTGCCAGCGGCCTGGTGGCGGCCGCCTACCCGGTTCTGGTCGTGCTCGGGGTGTCGGTCGCGGTGGGCGTGCTGCTGGCCCTGGCGCTGCGCATGTCGCTTCGTGTCATGAGCCCGAGCAGCGAGAACGCCTCCATCCTGCTGCTGGCGCTGAGCGCCGCCGCGGTCGCGATCGCCTCGCACATCGGCGGCTCGGCGCCGCTGGCGGCGCTGCTCGGCGGCATGGCGCTGCGCCAGCTGCAGCCGCGGCCCTGGGCCTGGCCGCGCCACCTGGGCACCACCTCGTCGCTGCTGACCATGCTGATGTTCGTCCTCGTCTCCATCGCCGCGGCGCAGGCGTCCTGGAGCGCGCCGGTGGCGTGGGCGGTGCTGGCGCTGGTCGCGGCCCGGCTGCTGGCCAAGACCCTGGGCGTGGCGCTGGGCAACGCCGGCAGCGGCGCCAGCTGGCGCCAGGCGCTGTGGGTGAGCCTGGCGATGTCGCCCATGTCGGCGCTGGCGCTGCTGGTGGCCTCGCAGCTGGTGGCGGGGTCGGTGATCCACGGGCCGCTGATCGCCGCCATCGCCTTGCCCGCCATCCTGCTGATGGAGGTGCTGGGCGCGGTGCTGGCGACGCTGGCCCTGCACCGCGCGGGCGAGAGCGGCAGGCCCTGGGCGGGCAGGCGGCGCCGCACGGATGCGACACGTGGCGCGGACGAGGGGCGCGACCGTGGCGCTTGAACCCTTCGGCCACTCGCAGCCCTTGACCCTGGGGGTGGAGCTCGAGCTGCAGCTGCTGAGCACGCACGACTGGGACCTCGCGCCCTATGCCCGGGACATGCTGCGCCTGATGGGCCGCGCCACCCTGCCCGGCAGCGTGGTGCCCGAGATGACGAGCAGCATGATCGAGATCTCCACCGGCGTGTGCGCGAACGCCGGCGAGGTGCTGGCGCAGCTGGCGCAGATCCGCGACGCCCTGGTCAGGAGCGCCGACAAGCTCAACATCGCGGTCGCCGGTGGCGGCACCCACCCCTTCCAGCAGTGGCACGAGCGGCGCATCTACGACAAGCCGCGCTTCCAGGAGCTGTCGCAGCTCTACGGCTACCTGTCCAAGCAGTTCACCATCTTCGGCCAGCACGTGCATGTGGGCTGCCCCGACGCCGACGCGGCGCTGCTCATGCTGCACCGGCTCAGCCGCTACATCCCGCACTTCATCGCCCTCTCGGCGTCCAGCCCCTTTGTGCAGGGGCAGGACACGCAGTTCGATTCGGCGCGCCTGAACTCGGTGTTCGCCTTCCCGCTGTCCGGGCGTGCGCCCTGCCTGCTGCGCTGGAGCGAGTTCGAGCAGTACTTCGACAAGATGACGCGTACCGGCGTCGTCAAGAGCATGAAGGACTTCTACTGGGACATCCGCCCCAAGCCCGAGTACGGCACGATCGAAGTGCGCGTGTTCGACACCCCGCTGACCATCGAGCGCGCCGCCGCGCTGGCCGCCTTCGTGCAGGCGCTGGCGGCCTGGCTGAGCGAGGCCCAGCCCTTCGTGCCCTGCGAGGACGACTACCTCGTCTACACCTTCAACCGATTCCAGGCCTGCCGCTTCGGCCTCGACGCGGTCTACGTCGATCCGGCCAGCGGCCGCCACCAGCCGCTGCGCGAGCACCTGCTGCAGACCCTGGAGCAGGTCGCGCCGGCTGCGATGGCGCACGGCTCGGCTGCGGCGCTGGAGCTCCTGCGCCGCGACACCGAGGCCGGCGACAACGATGCCGGCTGGCTGCGCCAGCGCCAGCAGCGCGAGCAGCTGCTGGCCGAGGTGAGCCGCCAGGCGGCGCTGCGTTTTCGCGGCCAGGATGGCTGAGCGCGGGGGGACAGGCAGGATGGACCGCCAGGGACGCCGCTGGCTTGCCGCCTGCCTGAGCGGGCTGGTCCTGGGCGCGGCGGCGCAGGAGCTCCCGGCCCTGGCGGCAGCGCCAGCCGGGCAGGTGCCGACAGCGCCGGCCGCTGAGTCGGCAGCGCCGGCAGCGCAGCCGATCCGGCACGGGCTGGACGCCCGCTACCCCGAGCCTGCCCAGTCCTTCCCCAGCCCCGGCCTGCAGCCCGGGCGCGCGCGCTGGACCGACGACGCTGAGCTCGCCGCCGTGCTGCGCACCCTGGCCGCCATCGGCGCTGCCGATCTGGTCGAGCCTGGACCCACCGACAGCGGCGCCGGGCTGCTCGCGCTGCGCTTCAGCCGGGGACCGGGGCGGCCGCTGGTGCTGCTGGTGGGCCAGCAGCACGGCGACGAGCCGGCCGGCGCCGAGGCCTTGCTGGTGCTGGCGATGCAGCTCGCAGACCCGCGGCAGCCGGTGGCGGCGGTGCTGGACCGCATCGACGTCCTGCTGCTGCCGCGCGTCAACCCCGATGGCGCGGCCCTGCAGCGGCGCGGCAACGCCAGCGGGCTGGACATCAACCGCGACCACCTGCTGCTGCGCAGCCGGGAGGCGAACGCCGTCGCCGGCTTGCTGGCGCACTGGCAGCCGGTGCTCTTCGTCGACCTGCACGAGTACCCGGCGCGCGCCGAGCTGGCCGCACGCCTGGGCGGCGTGCGCAGCCAGGACCTGCTGCTGGCCAGTGCCGCCGGGCCCAATGTCGCGCCCGCGCTGCAGCAGCTGGCCGAGCAGGACTTCATCGCCCCGTTGCGCCAGGCGCTGGACGGCGCCGGGCTCAGCCACGAGGCCTACCACACGCTGGCGCTGGACGGCGGCGAGCTGCGCGCGCGCATGGGCGGCACGCAGCCGGGTCGGGCGCGCAACGCCGCCGGCCTGCGCCAGGTGCTGAGCCTGCTGCTGGAGTCGCGCGGATCGGACCTCGGGCGCCGCCACGCCGGGCGCCGCGTGCAGTCGCATCTGGTGGCGCTGCACAGCCTGCTGCGCAGCGCGGCGCAGCAGGCGTCGGTGCTGCCGCAGCGGCTGGCGCAGATCGGTGCCGAGGTCGCCCGCCAGGCCTGCGGCGGCGCCTGGGTGCTGGAGGCCGCGCCGCGCTGGCAGCCGCGCGAGCTGCGCCTGCTGGACCCGGCCGGCGGCAGCGAACGGGTCCGGACCGTACCCTGGGAGGACGCGCGCGAGTTGCAGGTCCTGGCCAGCCGGCCCCGGCCCTGCGGCTACTGGCTGGCGGCCGACGCCCTGGAGGCGGTGACGCGGCTGCGCCGGCTCGGGGTGACGGTGCGCAGCCTCACCGCGGCGCTGCCGCTGCAGGTGCAGCGCTACCGGCCGACCGCGCTGGCGCTCGCCGACGAGCCGGGCCGTGGCCGGACGCCGAGCCGGCACCTGGCGGTGGCGCTGGAGGATGCGACCCTGGAGGCGCCGGCGGGCAGCCACTACGTGCCGCTGGACCAGCCGCTGGCGAACCTGATTGCCAGCGCCCTGGAGCCCGACACGCCCTACAGCTGGTATGCGCAGCAGCTGCTGCCGCGGCTGGATGCGCTGGCGCGGGTGACGGCGCCGCCGCCGGCGCCCTGAGCGCGACTTCCGCGACTTCCGCGACTTCCGCGACTTCCGCGGCAAGCGGCCTTGCATCCGCCGCCCCTGCCGCTGCGTAGACCTTGCGCAAGGGGCTGGCGGCGCGCTCCGCGGTGGGGCGGCGCGGTCCCCGCGGAGACCGAGCATGAACGCGATCGAGACCGTGCAGCAGATCTACGCCGCCTTCGGGCGCGGCGACGTGCCCGCCATCCTGCAGCACCTGGCGCCGGACGTGGAGTGGGAGTACGCCACCGCGCCCGGACCCATCCCCTGGCTGCAGCCCTTGCGCGGGAGCGAGCAAGTGCCGCGCTTCTTCGACGCCCTGTTCTCGCACGTCGAGATCACGCGCTTCGAGCTCGGCAAGCTGTTCGGCGACGCCGACACGGTGGTCGACCTGGTGACGCTGGAGTACACCGCGCGCGCCACCGGGCGCCAGGTGCGGGAGGTCGACGAGGTGCACATCTGGCACTTCAACGCCGCCGGCCAGGTGCAGCGCTTCCGCCATCGCGCCGACACCCTGCTGCAGGCCTGGTCGATCGGCCAGGGGTCGATCGCTCAGGGATGAGGGCGGCGCCTGGCCTGCGGCGCCGCAGGTTCAGCGCCTGCGGCCGCCGAACAGCGAACCCAGCACGCCGCGGATGATCTCGCGTCCCAGCGCCGAGCCTATGCTGCGCACGGCGGAGGCCGCCGCCGCTTCCGCCAGCCCGGGGCGGCGCCCGCCGCGCGGGCCGGTGCTGCCGAAGACGGCGTCCTTCAGGCCGTCGAGCACGCCGCCGCCACCCTCGCCGGCGCCGGGCGCGCCTGCGGCACCCGCCGCCGCGCCGCCCCTGGCCTGCTCCGATGCCTCGGCCGACGCCGAGGCGCGCGCCTGCAGCTTCTCGTAGGCGGAGTCGCGGTCCTCGGCGCGGTCGTAGCGGCCGGCGACCAGCGAGCCGTCGATCAAGGCCTGGCGCTGCGCCGCGCTGATGGTGCCGATGTGGCTGCCCGGCGGCAGCACGAACACGCGCTCGGTGACGCTGGGACGGCCCTTGGCGTCGAGGAAGCTGACCAGCGCCTCGCCGACGCCGAGCTCGGTGATCGCATCGCCCAGATCGCCCAGCCTGGGGTTGCTGCGCATGGTCTCGGCCGCGGCCTTGACCGCCTTCTGGTCGCGCGGGGTGAAGGCGCGCAGCGCGTGCTGCACGCGGTTGCCCAGTTGCGCCAGCACCGTGTCGGGCACGTCCAGCGGGTTCTGCGTCACGAAGTACACGCCCACGCCCTTGGAGCGCACCAGGCGCACGACGAGCTCGATGCGCTCGACCAGCACCTTGGGTGCGTCGGTGAAGAGCAGGTGC
>CAUJJP010000158.1 GCA_963205525.1 Pseudomonadota bacterium
TGCGCTTCACCATCGAGCTGGCGCGCGGCGAGCCGCCGGCCGCCGACGGCAGCGCCGCCGCGGCGTAGGAGGGCGGGGCATGGAACTGCGCGCACGCATCCTGGTGGTCGAGGACGAGCCCGACATCCGTCGCTTCGTGCGCCTCACCCTGGCCTCCGAGGGCCATGAGGTGTTCGAGGCCGGCAGCCTGGAGCGTGGCCTGATCGAGGCCGGCAGCCGCCGCCCCGAGCTGGTGGTGGTCGACCTCGGCTTGCCCGACGGCGACGGCGTGGACCTGATACGTGCGCTGCGCGGCTGGTCGGGGGCGCCGGTGATCGTGCTGTCGGCGCGAAGCGATGAGGGCGACAAGATCGCTGCGCTGGACGCCGGTGCCGACGACTACCTGGTCAAGCCCTTCGGTGCCGGCGAGCTGCTGGCGCGCGTGCGCGCCCAGCTGCGGCGCGCGGCGCGGCCGGGTGCGGCGGCCGAACCGGTGCTGCGCTTCGGTGCGCTGGCGGTCGACCTCGCGCGCCGGGTCGTCGAGCGCGACGGTGCACCGCTGCACCTGACCCCCATCGAGTACCGGCTGCTGACCCACCTGGCGGCGCAGCCCGACCGCGTGGTCACGCACCAGCAGCTGCTGAAGGCGGTCTGGGGACCGGGTCACGCCGAGGACACGCACTACGTGCGCGTGCACATGGCCAACCTGCGCAAGAAGATCGAGCAGGAGCCCTCGATGCCGCGCCACCTGCTCACCGAGGCCGGCATCGGCTACCGCTTCCGGCCTTGACGGCCCGTGCCGCTGCCCGCAGTCCGCGGCGCTTCGGGCGTTCACAGCCCTCTGGCCAGGAGCACGCCGCCGGTGACCGCCAGCAGCGCCAGCACCACGGCGCGAAAGCGCCGTTCGTCCAGGCGCCGGTGCAGCCACTCGCCGGCCAGGACGCCGAACACCAGCAGCGGCAGGTAGGCCGCCACCCGTGGCAGGGCGGGCGCCAGCGTGCCGTCGATGGCGTACAGCAGGCTCAGGCTGGCGTTCAGGGCCAGCCAGACCGCTACCAGGGTGGCGCGCATCGCGGCCTTGTCCAGCGCGCTGCCGGCCAGCGCCGCCACCAGCAGGGGCCCGCCGCTGGCGTACAGGCCGTGGGTGAGGCCGGCGGCCAGGGTGAGGGCGGTGGCGCGCGCCGGCGGCTGCGGCTGCGGCGGCTGCGGCTGGCGCAGCCGCCAGGCTTCGCGCAGCGCGAAGGCCAGCACCAGGGCGCCGAACAGCGGCACCAGGGCGGCGTCGCCGAGTAGCGGGCGCAGGGCGTAGCCGGCCCCGGTGCCGGCCAGCATCGCCGGCGCGATGCGCCGCAGCAGCAGGCGACGGTCGATCTGGCGGTGCAGGCGCAGCGTCATGACGACGTTCATGAGGGTGGACAGCGCCACCAGCACCGGCAGCAGCTGCGCCATCGGCAGCAGCAGGGCGCCCAGCGACAAGGCGATGACGATGCTGCCGAAGCCCAGCGCCGCCTCGATGGTGTAGGCGATGGCGATCGCGGCGCCGAGCGCGATCCAGGCCGCGTCGGCGCTCACCGGGGCGGGGCGCCGACGCCGCTCAGGCGCGGCGGCGTCCGCCGCGCCCGCCGCGCCCACGCGCCACGGCAGCGGCGGTGTTGGCGATGAAGCCCAGCAGGGCGAGCGCCGAGAGCAGGGCGCCCCAGCGTGTCCAGTCGGTCTGGCCGGCGGCGTCGCCCAGCACGCGCAGCGCCAGCGCCGCGTGCAGCAGGGCGAGCGGGGCGTAGAACACCGGGTGGTAGGGCACGTTCACGCGCAGCACGGCGGGGAAGATGACCGGTGCGTGGCCGAACACCATGGCGAAGACGAAGCCCAGCACCAGGGCGTGCAGCGCGGCGTCGTAGCTCGGGTGGCCGGGCGTCAGGCCGAAGGCCAGCATGGAGGCGCCGCAGACGGCGAGCCAGAAGTAGCCCGACAGCAGGCACACGGCGATGAATCGCGTGA
The DNA here is from genome assembly GCA_963205525.1 of Pseudomonadota bacterium. Next base: position 1,978 of record CAUJJP010000158.1, read on the forward strand.
GGCCGCGCTGCTTGACGGTGTTGCGCGCGATGTCCCAGCGCAGCAGCCAGGCCGCCAGCGCCAGCAGCGAGGCACCGAACAGCTGCGGCCCCCAGGGCTGGCGCCAGGCCAGCAGGGCCAGCAGCAGCACGCTGGTGACGGCGATGAAGAGCCGGTTGCCGGTGCGCGAAGGCGGCATGAAGCGCGACAGCTCCAGGCGTTCGCCAGCGATCGTCAGCACCAGGAAGGCGAGCCACCAGCCGACCAACTCGTACACCTCCCAGCCGGCGGCCCACAGCGCCGCGCCCACCGTCCAGCACCCGGCGCCGAGGGCGATCACCGCCATGAAGGGCTCGGGCTGGCGGCGCAGCACGTCCAGCGAGGCGATCAGCAGCACCGCGCTGCCGGCCAGGTAGAGCCAGGGGGTGAGGGCACCGAACCCGTGCAGCGCGGCGGCGGTGCCGAGTCCGGCGAGCAGCGGGCCGCCGTAGCCCCAGGGGCGGCCGATGGCCACCGCGCGCTCGAGCGAGATGACGACGCCGAAGAAGCCGCAGACCATCAGCGGGCCGTGGATGGCGGCGGCGGCGACGGTGGCCTCGGGCATGGTCCAGCCCAGGCGCGAAAGGCCGGCGCCGAGGCCGGCGAAGAGGGCGACGAAACCGAGGATCAGCAGCGGCAGCCGCGCCCAGGCCGGGCGGCGGGTGCCGCCCGTGGCCCGACCGCCGCCGCTCACCGAGGCGCCCAGCCGAAGCGGTCGCGCGCGAGGTCGGTCATCATCTCCGGGGTCCAGGGCGGTTCCCAGACCAGCTCGACCTCAACCTCGATCTCCTGGCCGCGCGGCAGTGCGCCCTCGATCGCCCCGTAGGCGTCGTCGACGATCATGTCGGCCATCGGGCAGGCGGCGCTGGTCATCGTCATCTGCACGTGCACGCTGCGCTCGCCGATGCTGATGCCGTACACCAGGCCGAGGTCAACCACGTTCATGCCGGCCTCGGGGTCCATGACCTGGCGCAGCGCGTCGCGCACCAGGTCCTCGTTCAGGTCGCTCATTGCGGATCCAGCTTGCGGGTGAACACCAGCCGCGGCGAGGCGCCGAAGCCGTTGGCGTAGAGGAAGCCCAGCAGGCCCAGGTTGCGCTGCTCGACCACGGTCTCGACCCGCTCCACGCGCAGCGCGCCGAGGTTGCGGCACAGCTGCGACATCAGGGCGCGGCCGACGCCGTGCTGCTTGTAGCCGGGGTCCACGCCCAGGGTGTCTATCACCGCCACCGGCTCGGTGCGGCCGAAGTCGCCGAGGTCGGCACGCGCCATCAGAAAGCCCACCGTCGCGCCGTCGACCTGGGCCGTGAGCGAGATGCGCAGCGCGGCGTCGGCCAGCGCCTCGCCGTGGCGGGCGGCGATGTAGGTGCGGCGGTCGCCGCCGGTGATCTCGCGGTCGATGCGCACCACCGCGTCGAGGTCGCTGGAGGCCATGGTGCGCACCGCGACGCGGTCGCGCGCCAGTCGCTCGGCGTCGTTGCTTTCGTCGCGGCCGTAGTCGACTTCGCGCGCGGCACCGGCGTCCAGCGCCACCGCGGGCTCGCGCTCGGCGTCCACGCTGCCCTGGCCCAGACCGTACTCGACGACGTGGTGCGAGGAGAGCTGGAAGCCCAGGCGGTCGAACCAGCGCAGCATCTCGGCGCGCCGCCAGTCGGCCATGGTGTGGATCTCGGTGGCGCCGCGGCGCGCGCCCCAGGCGCTGAGCGCCGCGAACAGCTGCCAGCCCGCGCCCAGGCCGCGCAGGGCGGGACGCACGCCGACGTTCTCGATCCGCAGCGACAGCGTGCGGCGCCCGAACTCGCCTTGCAGCACGCGCGCCAGCAGGAAACCCGCCAGGCCGTCGGCGTCGACGGCGGCGAACTGGGCGTGCGCCCCCGGATCGCGCTGCGCCGACTGCAGCCGGCGCTCCAGGTAATCGCGTCGGGTGCGGCCTTCGGCGGCGGCGTCGATCGCGACCACCGACTCCAGGTCGTCGGGGGTCAGGGCACGCACCGTCAGGGATGCGGTTTGCGGCTTGGTGGTGGCGCTCATGGAATCCTCCGTCGTTCAGTCGCAGGCGTAGGCAAAAGCGAGTTCGCGGTCGGTGTCGTCGTCCAGCAGGTCGTCCAGCAGCGGCAGCAGCGCCATGGTTTCCTTCTGGATGTGCGCCACCTGGCGCTCGACGATCTCCAGCACCAGCCGCTTGAGGGTGGCGGCGTCGTCGCCGGAGATGGAGCCGGCGGCGGCACTGCGCGCCAGAGGCAGCAGTTCATCGGCCACCGAGCGGATGGTGTCGTGTTCCTCGGACAGCATCTCGGCCAGATCACCGTCGCCGGAGTCGGCCATGCGCGGGAACAGCTGGTCCTCCTCGAAGCCGAAGTGGCGCGAGATCTCGTGCTCGAGATGGCGCACCAGCTGGCCGGCGAGTTGCTGGGCTTCGGGGTCATCGTCGCGTGCGAACACGCGCTCGGCGCGGCCGAGCAGCTCGAGGTTGGCGCGATGCTCCTCGTCGAGCGCCTGCGAAACCTGGCGCGAAAAGCTCATGGGCAGTCCTTCTCCTTCAGGGGTGCGGCAAACCCCGCACGGCGTTGCCAAATTATCCATGTCGCATCATTCGAGGCTTGCGCAGGATCAATCCGCCCCCAGTCCCGGTCCGGCCACTGCCGCGCGTGCCGGACGCGATGAAGAAGGCTGCCCACACGATGCCGACAGATCCCGAAAATTCCAGCCACAACGGCGCCGAAGTCGTGGGCCAGGTGCACACCGTGCTGGTCGGGCGGGCGCGCCCCTACACCCGGCCCGGCAGCCTGAGCGCGATCGACAAGCAAGCCTGCGCGGGGCCGGTGCAGGCCGGCGCCGAAGGCCTGGCGGGCGACGAGCAGGGCGACCGCCGGGTCCACGGTGGGGTCGACAAGGCGCTGCACGTCTACCCGCTGGTGCACCTGGCGACCTGGGCGCGCGAGCTGCCGCCCGTGCTGGCACACCCGCTGCAGCGCGGCGCCTTCGGCGAGAACCTGAGCGTGGACGGGCCCACCGAGGCCGAGGTCTGCCTGGGCGACCGCTGGCGCATAGGCAGTGCCCGCTTCGAGGTCAGCCAGGGGCGTCAGCCGTGCTGGAAGCTCAACGACCGCTTCGGCGTGCCCGACATGGCGCGCCAGGTGCAGGCCAGCGGACGCACCGGCTGGTATCTGCGCGTCGTCGAACCCGGCATGGTGGCGGCGGGCGACGCCATCGTGCTGGAGGCGCAGCCCCACCCCGACTGGCCGTTGACGCGCCTGATGCGGGCCATCGACGGCGGGGAACTCGACCCGGCACGCCTGCGCGAGCTGCTGGCGCTCCCGCTGCCACCGTCCTGGCAGCGCCTGTTCGCCGCCCGGCTCGCGAGCGGCGTCGTCGAGTCCTGGTCGCGCCGCTTGTGGGGACGCGACGAGGGTTGAACCTAGATCCAGCAGTTGACCGCTCTTCTGGGCAGGATGCCCCAGTGTTTCCCAGCTTTTGTAGCGTCGACGCCGATCACCTCATGGGTGAACCCGCTACGCACCCGATCGAGCCACGCTGCGGCGCGCTGGCGGTGTTGCTCCGCCTCGCGGGCATGAGCCCGCCGCGTCGTCGCGCCTTGCCAGCGCACCGCAGCGCAACCCGCTCGGGCGCGTCCAACTGCCGGATCTAGGTTGAAGGGCGGCAAATGAATGTCGCAGAAGTGGCGGCGCTGCTGCGCGAAGTGCGCGCCTGCACACATTGCGCGGCGGCGCTGCCGCTGGGGCCGCGGCCGGTGTTGCAGCTGGACCCGCGCGCGCGCATCCTGCTCGCGAGCCAGGCGCCGGGACGGCGCGTGCACGCCAGCGGCCTGCCCTTCGACGACGCCAGCGGCGATCTGCTGCGCCAATGGATGGGGCTGGACCGGGCGCAGTTCTACGACCCGCGCCTGCTCGCCATCGTGCCCATGGGGCTGTGCTTTCCCGGCACCGGCGCCGCGGGCGACCTGCCGCCGCGCCCGGAATGCGCACCGCGCTGGCGCGCCCGGCTGCTGGCGGCGCTGCCGCGCATCGAGCTGACCCTGCTGGTCGGCCGCTACGCGATCGACGGGCATCTGCGGCCGCCGCGCAGTGCCACCTTGACCCGCGTCGTGCGCGAGTGGCGTTCGCACGCCCCGGCCGTGCTGCCGCTGCCGCACCCCAGCCCGCGCAACCGGCGCTGGCTGGCTGCCAACCCCTGGTTCGCCGAGGAAGTGCTGCCGCTGCTGGCCGAGCGCGTGCGCGCCATCGTGGCGACGCTGCCGTCGGGGCCATCGGGGCCGCCGCGGTCGCTCAGCCCGCCTTCGTCGCCGCCTTCTTCGCTTCCTCGGCGCTCGCGTGGGCGTGGCCCAGGCGCTTGAGCAAGGTGGCGAAGAAGAGCGCGAACGCGAGCGCCCCGGCCAGGCCGACCGCGCCTGCAGCCGCGGCGGCCAGCGCGTGGTCGCTCAGTGCGGCGACCACCAGCAGCGCCAGCGCCGCGCCGTGGGCCCGCGTGTGCCAGGCCAGGGCGTGGTCCAGCGTCAGCGCCGAAGGGGTGGGCGGCCGGCGCTGGCCCTTGGCGGCGTGCATCGAGGCCAGGAAGGGCAGGATGCGCTGCAGGATGCCGAACAGAAAGCTCAGCAGCCAGCCGGCGATGAGGACGACGCCGAACAGGCGGTCCAGCCAGGGCAGGGTCAGGCCGGCGGCCGCGGCGACGGCTGCTGCCAGCGCCAGCAGCAGGCTGAGCGCGGCACCCGCCCAACCCAGCTTCATGAGCAGCAGCGAACGCCCGAGGTCGCGCCGCATGGCGGTGGCCAGCACCTGACGGATCAGGCGCAGGTGCAGCCCCAGGGCGAACAGCCCGAGCAGGGCGGCGACGATGCGCAGCCCGCCTTGCAGCGGACCGTCGACGAAGGCGGCCAGCGCCGCCAGCAGCACGGCCACGAGGGCGGTGGCACCGGCGACGAGCTGCTTGCGCTCGGGCGGGATGGTGCCGAGGGCGAACATCGGCAGCAGGATGTAGGACAGACCCAGCGCCAGCAGCCCCATCAGTCCGTAGGCCGCGCTGTCGACGTGCAGCGCACGCGCCGCACCGAGGTCCAGCAGCGGGTGGCCCAGCCACAGCGCGAGCAAGGCGCTGGCGCTCACGAGCACGGCGGCGAGGGCTGCGAGCGCGCCCCAGCCGTGCAGCACGATGCCGGGCATGCCGCGCGCGCCGACCAGGTTGAAGCCCAGCAAGACGCCGAAGACCAGCAGGCCGGTGATCGCTGCGCCGCCGCCGATGGCCATCCAGCTCGGCTCGGCCAGTCCCATGCCCAGGGTCAGCAGCGCCACCCCGGGCACGTACAGCCACCACAGGCCGGCGGCCACGCGCGGCCAGTGCACCGGCTGGCGGGTGGCCACCGGCAGCAGCTGCAGGCTGGCGCCGATGGCGCTGCACAGCAAGGTGCCCAGGGTGATGAGGTGCAGCGCGGCCAGCGGCCAGCCCGGCCCGCCGTGCCAGCCCGGCCAGTCGCCGGCGCCGCCGAGCAGCGCCGCCCAGGCCAGGGCGTGGAAGACGACGGCGGCGCCGAAGTAGCGCATCGGCACCGAGGCCGGCAGCAGGCGGCCGGTGGCGCCGGAGAGAAAGGTGCCGCCGAGCGCCGGCCGCGGCTTCCTGGCGGGGGTGGCGGGGGCGGCGGGTTTGGCGGCGGCTTGGGCGGTGGGCCTGGCCGACGCTTCAGCGGCCGGCGCCTTGCCGGCGCCCGGATCTGGCGACGCGGGGGGGGACTCGGGCACCATGCTCAGGGGGCCATGCTCAGGCGCAGCCGGAATTCGCCCTCGGGCGCCGGCAGCGGCTCGGCCTGCCAGCCGGCTTCGGCCAGTTCGGGGTAGAGCATGATGGGGTCGCGCTCCAGGTGGACGACCAGGGCGCCGCCGGGTGCGATGCTGGGCAGCAGCTTGAGGATGCGCACCAGCGGCTCGGGCGGGCGCAGGCCGCGCAGGTCGACGTGGGTGCCGTCGGCGGCCACCCAGGTCCGGTCGTCGCCTGCGCCCTCGCTCATCACGGCGCTTCGGCCAGGTGGCGCCCGCCGATCACGAGTTGCAGCACTTCGCTCGCCCCTTCGTAGATGCGCAGGGCGCGGATGTCGCGGTACAGGCGCTCGACCGTCATGCCGGTGACCACGCCCAGGCCGCCGTGCAGCTGCTGCGCGGTGTCTATCACCTGCTGCGCCGACTCGGTGGCGTAGAGCTTGGCCATCGAGGCCTCGCGCGTGACGCGCCGGCCGGTGACGTCGCGCGTCCAGGCGCTGCGGTAGACCATCAGCGCCGAGGCGTCGAGCTCGGTGCACATGCGGCCCAGCGCCTGCTGGGTGAGCTGGAAGTCCGCCAGCCGCTGGCCGAACATGCGCCGGGCACGCACGCGGGCGGTGGCCTCGTCGCGCGCGCGGCGCGCAAAGCCCAGCGCGGCGGCGCCGACGGTGGTGCGGAACAGGTCCAGGGTTCCCATCGCGATCGCGAAGCCCTGGCCGGGCTGGCCGATCAGGCGGTCCGCCGGGATCCGGCAGCCGTTCATCTTGAGCAGGCCCAGCGGGTGCGGCGAGATGACCGGGATGCGCTCGCTGGCGTCCAGCCCGGGCGTGCCGGCGTCGACCAGGAAGGCCGAGATCGACTTGGCGTTGCGCGTGTCGTCGCCGTCCAGACCTTCGCTGCGCGCGAACACCACGTAGCGGTCGGCGAGGTCGCCGGCGTTGGAGATCCAGGTCTTGACGCCGTCCAGCACCCAGCCCTCGCCCTGCGCGTCACTGACGCGGCGGGCGGTGGCCTGCATCGCCGCCACGTCGCTGCCGGCGTCGGGCTCGGACAGGGCGAAGGCGGCGATCAGCTCGCCGCTGCACACGCCGGGCAGCAGGGCGTCCTTCTGCGCCTGGCTGCCGAACAGGCTCACCGGCACGCTGCCCAGGCCCTGCATGGCGAACGCGAAGTCCGCCAGCGCGCCGGCGTGGGCCAGGGTCTCGCGCCCCAGCGCCACGCTGCGCACGTCGACCTGCTCGCGCAGGCCGCCCCAGGCCGCGGGGACGCAGGCGCGCAGCAGCCCGGCGCGGCCGAGCGCGCGCACGCGCTCGCCGCAGGCCGCGTAGACCGCGTCCAGGTCGTGCTCGTCGGGCTCGGCCAGCGCGGGCAGGGCGTCGCGCACCCAGTCCGCGAGCTGCTGCGCCCAGGCGCGGTGGCCGTCGTCGAAAAACGGCCATTCGAGGTGCGGCAGGGTGGACATGGTGCGCAGCCCCTCTCAGTCGCCCTGGAAGACGGGCTTTTGCTTGTTGGCGAAGGCGTGGTAGGCGCGCTCGAAGTCCTTGGTCTGCATGCAGATCGCCTGCGCCTGCGCTTCGGCCTCGATGCACTCCCCGAGGCCCGCGTTCCACTCCTGCCAGAGCATGGTCTTGGTCATCGCGTGGCCGAAGGTCGGGCCCTCGGCGAGTTCCTTGGCCAGCGCGGCGGCTTCGCCCGCCAGCGCCTCGGGATCGACCAGGCGGTTCCAGAAGCCGAAGCGCTCGGCTTCCTCGGCGCCCACGGTGCGGCCGGTGTACAGCAGGTCGGCGGCGCGCGACAGCCCGATCAGGCGCGGCAGCAGGGTGCAGGCGCCCATGTCCGCACCGGCCAGGCCGACGCGCACGAACAGGAAGGCGAGCTTGGCGCGCGGGGTGGCGATGCGCATGTCCGAGCCGCAGGCGATCATCGCGCCGGCGCCGGTGCAGATGCCGTCGATCGCCGAAATCACCGGCTGCGGGCACATGCGCATGGCCTTCACCAGGTCGCCGGTCATGCGCGTGAACTCCAGCAGTTCGGGCATGTCCATCTTCACCAGCGGGCCGATGATCTCGTGCACGTCGCCGCCGCTGCAGAAGTTGCCGCCGGCGCCGGCGAACACCACCGCCTTGATGTCGGTGGCGTAGACCAGCTCGCGGAACAGGTCGCGCAGCTCGCCGTAGGAGTCGAAGGTGAGCGGGTTCTTGCGCTCGGGGCGGTTCAGGGTGATGGTGGCGACACGGCCTTCAACAGACCAGCCGAAATGCTTGGCCTGGTAACCGGCCAGTTGGATACGCTTCATGTCTCTTCACTCCGTCGGGTTGGGATCTTGTTGCCAGGTCTTGGAGGGGCGCGTCGTGCGCGCCAGCCAGTCGTCCAGCGCCTGCACGTGCTCGGCTTCCTCGGCCGCGAATTCGGTGGCCAGGCGGCGCACCTCGGATTCCTCGGACTCCTCGGCGGCGCGGGCGTAGAAGGCCTGGGCCCGGAACTCGTTTTCGCGTGCGTAGCGCAGCGCGTCGTAGACGTTGAGCTGGGGGTCGAAGGCTTCCTCGCCGCCGACCTCGGGCGGCTGCTTCCAGCGGTACTGCCAGGAGCGCAGCTGAGGCAGCTCGACGCCTGCGGCGCGGGCGACGATCTCGTCGTGGTGCATGGTCGAGTAGCGCACCATGTCGCGGAAGGTCGCCGCCACCTCGTCGTTGCGGTAGGACTCCATCATGTCGGCGAGCTCCAGATAGCGCTCGGCGGCCTCGCGCTCGAGCGCGATCGCGTGCGCCAGGAATTCCGGCAGTTTCATGTCCATGTCGTTGCTCCCGGGTCCGCTCAGCCGGCCATTGTCAGGCCGCCGCTGACGCTGATCACCTGCCCGGTGACGTAGGCTGAACCGTCGCCGGAGAAGAAGACCACCGCGTCGGCCACTTCGCCGGGCTGGCCCAGGCGGCGCATCGGCACCGCCTTGATGAGCGCTTCCTTGACCTTGTCCGGCACCGCGGCCATGAGCGGGGTGTCGGTCGGGCCGGGGCAGACGCAGTTCACGCGGATGCCGTAGCGCGCGGTCTCGCGGGCGAGCGACTTGGTGAAGGCGATCAGGCCGCCCTTGGCGGCGGCGTAGACCGTTTCGCCCAGGCTGCCGACGCGCCCGGCGTCGCTGGCGATGTTGACGATGGCGCCGCTCTTGCGCTCGATCATCGCCGGCAGCAGCGCCTTGGCCAGGTGCATCGGGCCCATCAGGTTGAGCGCGACCAGCTTGTCCCAGAACTCGGGCGTGCCTTCCCAGAACGGCGCGGTGCGGCCCCAGCCGGCGCCGTTGACGAGGACGTCGACCGCGCCCACGCGTTGCGCGACGGCGGCGGCGAAGGCGTCGATCGAGGCGCGGTCGGTGAGGTCGACCTGGATGAAGAGCGCGCGCTGGCCGCGCGCGACGATGGCGTCGGCCTGCGCCTGGCCGCGGTCGGCCTGGAGGTCGGCGACGATGACTTGCGCGCCGGCGTCGGCGAGCTTGTCGGCGATGGCGGCACCGATGCCGGAAGCGGCTCCGGTGACGACGGCGGTACGGTTCTCGAGGGTCATGGTGGTTTCTCCGTCAGCGTGGTTGGCGATCCAGGAAAGCGGCGACCAGGCGCCGCGACTCGGGGTTTTGGTACAGGCGGCGCGTGCCTTCGATCTCCGCCGCATAGCCGGCGCCGCCCGGCTGGCCGGCGAGGGCGATGCAGGCCTTGTTCTCGGCCAGGGCGGCGCGCGGCAGCGCCGCCACCCGCTCGGCCAGGGCGGCGGCCTCGGCCGCGAGCTGGGCCCGCGGTGGCGCCCACTGCACGAGGCCGAGCTGCAGCGCCTGCGCGCCGTCCAGGGTTTCGGCGCCCAGGATCAGCCGCTTGGCGACTCCGGCGCCGACCAGCCGGGACAGGCGCTGGGTGCCGCCGGCCCCCGGCAGCAGGCCCAGACCGGCCTCCGGCAGGCCGATGCGCGCCTCGGCCGCGGCGATGCGCAGGTCGCAGGCGAGGGCGAGCTCGAAGCCGCCGCCGAGCGCGGCGCCGCCGATCTCGGCCAGCACCAGCACCGGCGCGGCCTCGATGCGCTCGAACAGCTGCTGCATGCGGCGCACCAGGGCCAGCATGGCCTCGGTGCCGGCGGCGCTGGCGAAGCACTCGCGCATCAGCGCCAGGTCGGCGCCGGCGCAGAAGGCGCGCTGGCTGCTGCGCAGGTGCAGCAGGCTGACGCCATCGTCGGCCACCGCCTGCGCGAGCGCGCCTTCGAGCGCGCTCACGAGGCCCTCGTCGAGCGCGTTGACCGGCGGGCGGTCCAGGGTGGCCTGCAGGACGCGGCCGAGCTTTTGGGTTTGCAGCATGGGGTGGTTTGGCTCTCAGTCCTGGGTCGCGCGGTACAGCTCTTTGAGCTTGCGCCGCAGCAGCTTGCCGGTGGGGGTGCGCGGCAGCGCCTGCACCGGCCACATCGCGGCCGGCCGCTGGTAGGGCGGCAGGCCGGCGGCGCGCGCCAGAAGCTCGGCGCGCGTGGCGTCGTCGTCGCTGCCGGCGTAGAAGAAGACCACCGAGTCGATGCCGTCGGCGTCCGGGACGCAGACCGCGGCCGCCTCGCGCATGCCGGGCACGCCGCTGGCGAGCCGTTCCTCGAGCTCGATCAGGTTCACCCAGCGGCCGCGGATCTTCACCAGCGCGTCCTCGCGGCCGGCGAAGCGCCAGCCCTCGCCGTGGCGCACGAACAGGTCGGCCGGGCAGAAGGCGCCGTCGCGGAAGGCGTCGGACTGCGAGGCCGGACGGTCCAGGTAGCCCAGCGCGGTGGTCGGGCAGCGCAGTTTCAGCCGTGTCGGGCCGCCGCTGGCGGCGGCCTCGGGGTCCAGCGGCTCGACCTCGGTGCCAGGGGTGAGCCGCAAAGCCGGCTCGTGGTCGCCTGCGCTGAGCACCAGGGCCAGCACCTCGGAGGCGCCGAAGCCGTCGGTCATGGGCACGCCGGTGGATTCGCGCCAGGCGCGGCGCAGGCTGGCCGGCAGGGTCTCGCCGGCGCTCACGGCGCGCTGCAGACCGGCCTCGGCGAGGTCGGCCGCCAGCCCCTGGTGCAGCAGGTCGCGGTACAGCGAGGGCACGCTGAACAGCATGGTCGGGCGGCGGCGGGTGACGACGTCGGCGATCACCGCGGCGGTCGGCCAGCGTGGGTCCAGGACCAGGGTGGCGCCGTTGCGCAGCCCGCCCAGCAGCAGGTTGGTCAGCGCATAGGCGAAGAACAGGCGCGAGCTGCAGTACAGCCGCTGCCCGCGCTGCACGCCCAGGAGCTTGTGCGGCACGAGGCCGATTTCCTGCACGCAGCGCTGCGCGTGCACGACCGCCTTCGGGTGGCCGGTGGTGCCCGACGAATGGACCCAGAAGGCGGGCGTCTCGGGCGCCAGCCGGACCGGCGCCATGGGCGGGGCGGCGTCGACCCGGCGCCGGCCGTCCTCCAGCAGGATCACGCGCTCGCGCCAGGGCGGCGGGGTGTCGTCGCCGTCTTCGGCGAGGATGAGGTCGAAGCCGGCCTCGCCGAGGATGAACAGCCATTCCGGGGTCGGAACGCGGGGGTTCACGCCGACCGCGACGCCGCCCGCCCAGAGCACGCCCAGCCAGGCCACGACCCAGTCGATGCCGTCGTTCAGGCGCACCGCGGCGCGCTGGCCGGGGCGCAGGCCGAAGGCCTGCCAGGCGCCGGCGGCGCGCGCGACGCGCGCGCGCAGCTCGCCGTAGCTCAGCGTCTGGCCCTCGCACTCGAGCGCGATGTCGGCGTCCGGCTGGCCGTCGAGCAGCAGCTCGGCGGCGTTCATGGGCGCGCCCGCGCTCGCCGGGCGGGCCGCCGGCAGCGCGCCCGCGCGGCCCTGCTGCCACAGCAGGTACTCGTCGCCGATCTGGCGCACGTGGGCGCGCTCCTCGGCCGCGAGCTCGCTGTACAGCGCGTGCAGGGGCGAGCACAGCGGCGCGCTCGCCGCCTGGCTGTCGAACCAGCTCGCGGCGCGCTCCTCCAGCGCCTGGGCGATGCGAAACAGCGAGTCGGCGTCGCCGGGCACCGGCGGCACGCCCGCGTGCAGGCCGGCGGCGTCCAGGCTCAGCCCGGGCAGGGGGTCGGGCAGGGCCACGCCGTGGCGGCGCGACAGCAGCTCCATGTGCTCGCCTTCCATCACCGCGAAGCGCTGGAACAGGGCGCGCAGCGACTCGTCGTCGGTCGCCAGCGCCGCCTGCTGGTAGAAGGCGCGCGCGCCGAGCTCGATCTCGAAGGCCTGGCGCAGCGCGCTCAGGCGCCCGGAATCCGCCGAGTGCAGGCGCAGCGGCGCGCCGCAGTGCGGGCAGCGGCCGAAGGCGAAGGCGAAGCCCTCGTGCACCTGGTCGCAGCCGGCGCAGTGCCACCGCGGTGCGGTGCCCTCGCGTGGATCGGCGACCATCTGTGCCATCGCGTTCAGCCTTCGGCGAGCTGGCGCACCAGCCGCTGCGCCGCTGCCGAGGCGACCAGCCGGCGGTGGTTCGCCGGGGTGGCGGTGCTGCGCATCGGCTGCACCTGCTGCTGCACGAGCCGGCCGAGCTCGACCAGCAGGGCGTCGTCCACCGGCCGGCCGAGCAGCACATGCGTGCCCTGCAGCCGCAGCGGGTAGGACTGGGTGCCGCTGATGCCGACCGTCAGCTCGGCGAGCAGGCCGTCCTCCATGCGCAGCGCGACGCCGACCGCGGCGAGCGGGAAGTCCATCGCGCCACGCGCGCGCACCTTGTGGAAGCCGCACACGCGGCCGGCGCGCCCGACCGGGACGTGCACCGCCACCAGCAACTCCTGTGGACCGAGGGCGAGGTGGGCGGCGCCGTCGTCGCGGAACATCTCGGCCAGCGGGCGCCGGTACTCGCCGGAGATGCCCACCACCTGCACGCTGGCGTCGCAGGCGATGAGCGCCGCCGCGAGGTCGCTCTGGTAGGCGGCGTGGCAGCGCTTGCCCTGCGGCGCGACGTGGCAGGTGTCGCCCAGCAGCTTCAGGCAGTAGCCGTTGGCGGCACGCCACCACTCGCTCTGGTTGTAGTAGACGCAGCGCGTGTCCTGGCACAGGTTGCCGCCCAAGGTGGCCGAGGTGCGGTGCGCCGGTCCGGCCACCGCCACCGCGGCCTGGGTGATCGCGGGCAGCGAGGCGGCGAGTCCGGCGTGGCGCGCCAGCGTGGCCAGGGTGACGCCGGCGCCGATCTGCCACTGGTCGTGGCCCAGTTCGATGCCGCGCATGCCGGCCACGCCGCCGAGGTCGACCAGCACCGCCGGGGTGCCGATGCCGCGCCGCAGGTTGGGCATGAGGTCGGTGCCGCCGGCGATCAGGCGCGACTCGGCCCGCGCCAGCATCAGGGCGGCGTCCAGGGGCTGCGCCGGGCGCAGCAGCTCGATGTCGTGGATCGGGCGCACGATTCAGCTTCCTTCGGGGGTGGCGCTGCGGCGCTGCGCGCGCCTGGCGTCGCGGCGCTGCTGCTGCAGCGCCTCGAGCACGCGGTCGGGGGTCATGGGGGTGGCGTGCAGGCGCAGGCCGAGCGCGTCGTGGATCGCGGCGGCGACCGCCGGCGGCGTGCCGTGCAGCCCGCCCTCGCTCGCCTCCTTGGCGCCGAAGGGCCCCAGCGGGTCCATGCTCTCGACCAGGGTGACCGCGATCTGCGGCGTCATCACCGGGTCGATCATGCGGTAGTCGATGAAGTTAGGGCGCAGCGGCAGCCCGTTGCGGTATTCGTTCTGCTCGTGCAGCGCCTGCCCGAGTCCCATCCAGATCGCGCCCTGGACCTGGCCGGTGACGGCCAGCGGGTTGATCGCGCGCCCGCAGTCGTGCGCCACCCACACGCGCGGCACGCGCACCTCGCCGGTGTCGGTGTCGACCTCGACCTCGACCACCTGGGCGGCGTAGGAAAAGCCCGCCGAGGAGCCGACTGCGGCGCCGCGGAAGCTGCCGCCCTGGGTCTCGGGCGGCGTCGACCAGTGGCCCTTGATGCTGAGCGCGCCACCCTCGACCAGCGCCGCCTGCACGACCTGGGCGAAGTCCAGCACCTGGTCGCCGGCGTGGCAGCTCTCGCCTTCCCACTGCACATCCTCCGGCGCCACCTGCAGCCGCGTCGCGGCGGCGGCGACGAGCGCGGTCTTCATCGCCTGCGCCGCGTTCAGCGCCGCGTTGCCGACCATGAAGGACACGCGCGACGAGTAGGAGCCGTTGTCCTTGGGGGTGAGCGCGCTGTCGGTGGCGATGACGCGGATGCGGCCCATGGGCAGCAGCAGCACCTCGGCCACGATCTGCGTGAGCAGGGTGTTCGATCCCTGGCCGATGTCGGACGCGCCGGTGAGTATGGTCAGGCCGCCGTCGAAGTCCAGCCGCAGCTGGACCACCGCGTGCGGCTCGCCGCTCCAGTGCACCGGCTTGGCCGAGCCCGAGACGTAGTGCGAGCAGGCCATGCCCAGGCCGCGCCGGATCGCGCCCTCGGGCTCCATCTTGCCGTGGCGCTCGCGCCAGCCGCTGGCGGCTTCCACCGCGTCCAGGCACTGAGGCAGGCCGTAGGAGTTGACCTGCAGCTCGTTGAGGGTCCGGTAGGGCGGCTCGATCAGGTTTGCGCGGCGCAGCGCGAAGGGGTCCAGGCCGAGCTCGGTGGCCATCTCGTCGAGCATGGCCTCGAAGGCGAAGCGCACGTTCACCGCGCCGTGGCCGCGCATCGCGCCGCAGGGCGGCAGGTTGGTGTAGACGCGCTCGCCGCGGTAGCGGCACGCGCCCAGCCGGTACAGCGCGTGCAGCAGGGCACCGGCGTAGAGGATGGTGACCAGCCCGTAGCCGGCGTAGGCGCCGCCACGCTGAACGACCTGGGCGTCCACCGCGGTGATGCGGCCGTCCTTGGTGAGGCCTATCCTGAGCCGGGTCCGGGTCGCCGGGCGCGCGCGGTGGGTGAGGAAGGCCTCCTCGCGCGTCTGCTCCAGCTTCACCGTGCCACCGGCCGCGCGCGCCAGGGCCGCGGTCACCATCTCGAAGTTCAGCGGCTCCACCCGGTGGCCGAAGCCGCCGCCGACGAAGGGCTTGATGACGCGGATCGCGGCGCTGTCCAGGCCCAGGGTGCGCGCGATCGTCAGGTGCAGGTAGTAGGGCACCTGGGTCACAGAGTGGATGGTGAGCTGCGCGCGCTCCGGGTCCCACTGGGCGACGCTGGCGTTGAGCTCGATCTGGCCGTGCGCGACCTCGTCGCAGTCGTAGCTGCGCTCCAGCACCAGGTCGGCGGCGGCGAAGCCGGCGTCCAGGTCGCCGAAGCTCTGCTCGACCAGGCGCTCGATGTTGTCGGGCTTGTTCTCGTGCAGCGCGACCGCGCCCGGGGCGCGCGCGGCGTCGGTGTCGAAGTAGGCCGGCAGGGGGTCGATCTCGACCACCACCGCGTGCAGCGCGGCCTCGGCGCTGTCGATGTCGTCGGCCGCCACCGCAAACAGCGGCTCGCCGCGGTAGCGCACGCGGTCGCGCGCCAGCGGCCACTCGTTTTGCGCGATCGGGATCACGCCGTAGGGGGCGGCGAAGTCCTCGCCGGTGATCACCGCGCGCACGCCGGGCAGCGCCAGCGCGCGGCTGGCGTCGATGCGGCGGATGAGGCCGTGCGCCACCGCGCTGCGCCCGATGCGGCCCACCAGCGCGTGCGGGAAGGGCAGGTCGGCGGTGTAGCGGGCGCGCCCGCTGACCTTCTCGATGCCGTCGACCAGGGGACGCGGAACGCCCACCGAGTGCGTCGGCGGCGCCGGGTCCTTCGCCAGCTTGACGTGCTCGAACTTCATGGCTGCCCCGGCGCGCTGGCGCACACCGACTGCACCGACTCGAAGATCTTCACGTAGCCGGTGCAGCGGCACAGGTTGCCCGCCAGCGCGGCGCGGATCTCGGCCTCGCTGGGGCTGGGGTTGCGGCGCAGCAAGGCCTCGGCCGACATCACCATGCCCGGGGTGCAGAAGCCGCACTGCGCGCCCAGCTTCTCGTGGAAGGCGCGCTGCAGGGCCGACAGCCGGCCCTGGTCGGCGAGCGCCTCTATGGTCTCGACGTGGCGCGCCTCGACGCTGGCCGCGAGCGTGATGCAGGCCAGCTTGGGCTCGCCGTCGACGAGCACGGTGCAGGCGCCGCACTCGCCGCCGTCGCAGCCCTGCTTGGTGCCGGTGAGCTGCAGCGCGTCGCGCAGCAGCTCCAGCAGGGTGGTGCCATCGCGCGCGGCGATCCGGCGCTGGCGCCCGTTGACGAGGATCTGCAGCACGCGATGGCTCATCTCAGACCTCCTTCGGACGCAGGTCGCGCACGCGCTGGGCCTTGCCCTGCGAGCGCGGCAGGCTGCCGGCCTCCTGCACCACGATCTCGGCGCTGATGCCGATGATGGACTTGACGTGGTGCACCGCGTCCGCCGCCATGGCGCCGAAGTTCGCTTGCGGCACGCCAGGCAAGGCCTCGATCTCGATGCGCAGCCGGTCCATGTGGCCGTGGCGGGTGACGACGAGCTGGTATTGCGGCGCGATGCCGGGGCGGCCGACGAGCACCGACTCGATCTGCGTCGGGTAGACGTTGACGCCGCGGATGATCAGCATGTCGTCGCTGCGCCCGGTCACGCGCAGGATGCGCACGTGGGTGCGCCCGCAGTCGCAGGTCTCGCGCGTGACGCGGGTGATGTCGCGCGTGCGGTAGCGCAGCATGGGCAGCGCTTCCTTGGCCAGGGTGGTGATCACCAGCTCGCCGGCCTGGCCGTCGGGCAGCGGCGCGCCGGTCTCGGGGTCTATGACCTCGAAGATGAAGGCGTCCTCCCAGCCGTGCAGGCCGTTGCGGCACTCGCACTCGCAGGCCACGCCCGGGCCCATGATCTCCGACAGGCCGTAGATGTCGACCGCGCGCAGCCCGATGCGTTGCTCGATCTCCTCGCGCATCGCCGTGCTCCAGGGCTCGGCGCCGAACATGCCGATCTTCAGACCGCTGGTGCGCAGGTCCACGCCCTGCTGCTCGGCCACCTCGGCCAGCGCCAGCGCATAGGAAGGGGTGGCGCAGAGCACGCGCGGATGGAAGTCCATCATGAGCGCGATCTGGCGCTCGCTGCCGCCGCCGGACATCGGCAGCACCGGGCAACCAAGCCGGGTCGCGCCGTCGTGCGCGCCCAGGCCGCCGGTGAACAGGCCGTAGCCGTAGGCGTTGTGCACCAGGTCGCCCGGGCGCACGCCGGCACAGTAGAAGGAGCGCGCGACCAGGTCGGCCCAGCGGTCCAGGTCGGCCGCGGTGTAGCCGACGACGGTGGGCTTGCCGGTCGTGCCCGAGGAGGCGTGGATGCGCGCCAGGCCCGAGACCGGGCGCGCGAACAGGCCGAAGGGGTAGTTGTCGCGCAGGTCCGACTTGTGCGTGAACGGCAGCTTGGACAGCAGCGAGAGATCGCGCACGTCCTCGGGCCGGATGCCGGCGGCCTGCATGCGCGCGCGCTGCCAGGGTGCGTGCTCGTAGGCGTTGCGCAGGGTGGCGCCCAGACGCTCGGTCTGCAGCGCCGTCAAGGCGTCGCGCGACATGAACTCGGCCTGCGGATGCAAGGCGTTGCCGAGTGTCTGGGGATCGAGATGCATGTGTTCGTTCCGAAGTCTCAGGCGCCGCCGTGCAGGCGTTCGGCGTGCGTGTAGACCGAATGCCCACGCTCGCGTGCGAATCCCAGCAGGCACAGGCCCAGCGTGCGCGCCTGGCGCACCGCCAGCGCCGTCGGCGCCGAGCGCGCCACCAGCACCGGCACGCCGGCAGCCACCGCCTTGAGCACCATCTCCACGCTGGCGCGGCTGGTCAGCAGCGCCGCGCCGCCGCTGGGATCGACACCGGCGCGCAGCAGCGCACCCAGGGTCTTGTCCAGCGCGTTGTGGCGGCCGACGTCCTCGCGCACCGCATGCAGGGCGCCGTCGGCGTCCATCCAGGCTGCGGCGTGGGTGGCGCCGGTGCGCTCGCGCAGCGGCTGCGCGCCGTCCAGCGCGGTCATCGCGGCACCGATGAGCGGCGCCGAGAGGCGGCCCGGTCCGGGCGCCGGCAGCGGTGTCAGCGGGCGCAGCGCCTGCTCGATGTCGTCCACGCCGCACAGCCCGCAGCCGGTGCGCCCGGCCAGGCTGCGCCGACGTTCCTTGAGGGCGGCGAAGCGGCGCGCGGTGATGCGCATCGCCACCCGCCAGCCCAGGGCGTGCGGCAGCAGATCAAGGTCGAGGATCTCGGCGGCGGACTCGACGATGCCCTCGCTGACGCTGAAACCGACCCCCAGGTCGTCCAGCGCCTGCGGCGTGGCCATCATGACCGCGTGCGACACGCCGTTGTACTCGAGGCTGACCGGGACTTCCTCGGCCGCCCAGTCCAGCGCCGACTCGACGCGCTCACCGCGCCAGCGCTGGACCACCAGCGGCGCCACGGCGGCGCCCGGGTCGGCGGCCGGCCCGGGTGCGTCGGGCAGCGGGGTGTCGCGGTCGGCCAGGACGATCATGGCGCCCTCCGTGGCGGTCCGTCGACGCGCCCGACCATCCTCAGGTCGGGGCCGGCGAGGCACTGATGGCAGCAGGTCGGGACGGTGCGGACGGCGGCGGCCATGGCGTGACTGCTCCTCAGGGCCGGGCCGCGCGCGCCGCTCCTGCGCGCCGGGCAGCCGGCACCGCGTCGGATCGCATGGCGATGGGCCGCAGCGCGTTCATCGCCGGGCGCCTCAGTGGCCGAGGTAGGCCTGCTGCACCTGGGGGTCGCGCAGCAGGTCGGCGGCCGCGCCGTGCAGCACGATGCGACCGGTTTCCATGACATAGCCGCGGTCGGCGATGGACAGCGCGGCGCGCGCGTTCTGGTCCACCAGCAGCACCGTCGTGCCCTGACCCTTGAGCGCCGCGACGTGGCCGTAGATCTCGGCCACCAGGCGCGGCGCCAGACCCATGCTGGGCTCGTCGAGCAGCAGCAGGCGCGGCTCGGCCATCAGCGCGCGGCCGATCGCCAGCATCTGCTGCTGGCCGCCGGAGAGCATGCCCGCGGGCTGTGCGCGCTTGTCGCGCAGGACCGGGAACATCGCCCACACGCGCTCGATCTGGGCGCTGGAGCCGCGCGCGAAGGCGCCCAGCAGCAGGTTGTCCTCCACGCTCATGGGGGCGAACACCTGGCGTCCCTCGGGCACCTGGATGATGCCGCGGCGCACGCGCTGGCGCGCCGACTCGCGGCCGATGTCGGCGCCGTCGAAGTGCAGGCTGCCGCCGCTGAGCGGCTGCACGCCCGAGATGGTGCGCAGCAGCGTGGTCTTGCCGGCGCCGTTGGCGCCGACCAGAGCGACGAACTCGCCGGCGCCGACCTGCAGGTCTATGCCTTGCAGCGCCGGGATGCGGCCGTAGCGGCTGCCCAGGGCCTTGACTTCAAGCATGGGCGGCCTCCGCGGCGGCGCCGGCTTCGGCGCCCAGATAGGCTTCGATCACCTTCGGGTCGGCGGCGACCTCGTGCGGCAGGCCTTCGGCCAGACGCCCGCCGCGGTCGAGCACGAGCACGCGGTCCGAGACCTCCATCACGAGCCGCATGTTGTGTTCCACCAGCACCACCGTCGTGCCCTCGGCGGCGATGCTGCGGATCAGGGTGTCGATCTCGCGCGCCTCGGTGTGGTTGAGGCCGGCGGCGGGTTCGTCCAGCAGCAGCACCTGCGGCTCGGCGGCGAGCGCGCGCGCGATCTCCAGCCGCTTGAGCGCGCCGTAGGGCATGGCGTCGGCCTGCGCATCGAGCCAGTTCTCCAGCCCCACGCGGCGCATCAGCTCGGCGCAGCGGTCGCGCGTGAGCGCTTCCTCTCGCTTGAGCGCGGGCAGGTGCAGCAGGGCCGACCACAGGCCCGTGCCTTCGCGCAGGTGGCGCCCCGTCATCACGTTCTCGAGCGCGCTCATGTTGAAGAAGATCTGCAGGTTCTGGAAGGTGCGCCCGAGTCCGGCAGCGGCCCAGCGGTGGGTGGGCTGGCCGGTGACGTCGCGCCCGTCCAGCCGCACGCGGCCGGCGTCGGGCACGTAGATGCCCGTCATCATGTTCAGCAGCGTGGTCTTGCCGGCGCCGTTGGGGCCGATCACCGAGTACACGCTGCCGCGCTCGACCTCGAAGCTCAGGTTCTCGATGACGCGGATGCCACCGAAGCCCTTGGAAAGTCCTTCGACCGAAAGCACTGCGGCCATCTCAGCGCCTCCAGCGGGCCAGCGTCGGCACGATGCCGCGCGGCATGAAGATCATGGTCACGATCAGCACGGCGCCGAAGACCATCATCTCGTAGTCCTCGAACACGGTCAGGAACTGCGGCAGCAGGGTCAGCGCCGCGGCGCCGATGACCGCGCCCCAGACCGAGGCCATGCCGCCGAAGACGACCATGATGACGAGCTCGACCGAGTGCAGGAAGGTGGACTTGGACGGCGTGATGAAACCGCTGTAGTGGGCCGTCATCGCACCAGCCACCGCCGCCACCACGGCCGAGATCACGAACACGCGCAGCTTCAGCCGCGCCGCGTCCATGCCCAGGGTGCTGGCGGCGATCTCCGAGCCGTGCAGCGCGCGCAGGGCGCGGCCCTGCGGCGAGGCGATCAGGTTCAACGCCAGCCAGACCGTGAGCAGCAGCGCGACCGCGCTCACCGCGTACCAGGTCTGCTCGCCCTGCACGGTGGCGCCGAACAGCACCAGCGGCGGCACCGACATGCCGTCCGGGCCGCCGGTGATGCGGTCCTCGTTGGTGAGGACGATGGAGATGATGACCCCGAGGCCGAGGGTGGCCATCGCCAGGTAGTGGCCCTTCAGGCGCAGCGTGGGGCGTCCGACCAGCAGCGCCAGCACGCCGACCGCGGCCACCGCCACCGGCAGCGACAGCCACACCGGCCAGCCGTACTGCGCGGCGAGCACCGCGCTGCCGTAGCCGCCGAGGCCGAAGAAGCCGGCGTGGCCGAGGCTGATCTGACCGGCGTAGCCGATCAGCAGGTTCAGCCCGACGCAGACCATGGCGTTGATCGCGACCAGGATCGCCACTTCGTAGAAGTAGTCGTTGGGCATCGCCACCGGCAGCGCCAGCAGGACGAGGGCGAGCAGCGCCAGCGGCAGGTGGCGCGACCAGGCCGAGGGCTGGCGCGCGGCGAGCGCGCGCGGCTCAGACGCGTTCACTGCGGCGCGCACCGAACAATCCTCCAGGGAGCAGGAACAGGACCGCCAGGATGACGACGAATGCGATCGCGTCCTTGTAGGCGGAAGAGATGAAGCCGGCGCCGAGCGCCTCCATCAGGCCGAGTACCAGGCCGCCGGCGACCGCGCCGCCGAAGCTGCCCAGTCCGCCGAGCATGGCGGCGGCAAATCCTTTGAGTCCGAGCATGACGCCGATGTCGTAGCTGGTGAAAGTGATGGGCGCGGTGAGCACGCCGCCGAGGGCACCGAGGCCGGCCGCGAGCGCGAAGCTGACCGCCATCACGCGCCCGGTGTGGATGCCCATCAGGCGTGCCGCGAGCGGGTTGTGGGCGGTGGCGAGCATCGCCTTGCCGAACAGGGTGCGGGTGAAGAACCAGTGCAATGCCAGCACCGCGAGCGCCGCGCCGCCGAGCACCCACAGGCTTTGCGGGACGATGGTCGCCGCGCCGATGGAGATCGGGTTGGTGCCGCTGAACGCGGGCAGCGGGTGGATGCGCTTGTCCCACAGCACCTGGGCCGCGCCGCGCAGGAACAGCGAGACGCCGATCGTGATGATGATCAGCGTCACCACGTCAGTGCCGGACTTGCGCTGCGCCGGCTCGATGGTGAGCTTTTGCACCGCGATGCCGACCGCGGCAGCGGCCAGCACCGCCAGCGGCACGGCGGCCCACAGCGGCAGGCCGCCGGCGGCCAGGGAAACCGCCGCCATGCCGCCGATCATCACGAACTCTCCCTGCGCGAAGTTGATCGCGTGGCAGGCGTTGTAGATGATCGAGTAGCCGAGTGCGACGAGGGCGTAGATCGCCCCGGCGGTCACGCCGCCGGCGACGAACTGGAGCCAGGCGCCATCCATGTTGCTGATTCCTGCCTTGTGACCGCGTTCAGGGGACCAGCGACCAGTCGCCGTTCTTCACTTCCAGCATGCGGAAGCCGTTCGGCGTCAGGCCCATGTGGTCGGTCGGCGACATGGTCACCGGGCCGCTGGTGCCCATGTAGCCCTTGGTCGCCTCGAGCGCGTCGCGCACCTTGGCGCGGTCGCTGCTGCCGGCGGTCTTCACCGCGTTCACGAACAGCATCGCGGCGTCGTAGGCGTAGCCGCCGAAGGACGAGACCTCGGCACCGTAGCGCTTCTCGTAGGCGCTGCTGTAGCCGCTGACGACCGGTTTCTGCGGGTCGCCCGCGGGCAGCAGGTCCGCCACCATGAGGGCGGCGGCCGGCAGGCGCACGCCTTCGGCAGCCTGGCCGGAGAGCTTGATGTACTCCTTGGAGGCGACACCGTGCGACTGGTACAGCGGCGCGGTCAGCCCCACCTGGCGGTAGTTGCGGGTCACGATCGCCGGGCCCTGGCCGAAGCCGGGGTTCAGCACCGCCTGCGCGCCGCTGCCCTTGATCTTGGTGAGCTGCGCCGTCATGTCGGTGTCGGCGGCGCCGTAGGTCTCGTCGGCCACCACCTGGAGGCCGAAGTTGGGTGCCACCTTCAGGCATTCGGCGCGCATCGACTTGTCGAAGCCGCCGCTGCCGGAGATGAGGGCGATCTTGCTCGCGCCGCGCGTCTTCATGTCGGCGAAGATGCGTTCGCAGGCCATGCGGTCGGTGTGCGGGGTCTTGAAGACCCACTTCTTCACCGGCTCGATGATGACCACCGCGCCGGCCATGGAGATGAAGGGCACGCCGGCCTGCTCGACCAGCGGCACCGCGGCCATGGTCTCGCCGGTGGACGAGCCGCCGAGGATGACGCTGACCTTGTCCTGCTCGATCAGGCGCTTGGTGAAGGTGCGCGCCTTCTCGGCGTCGCCCGCCGAGTCGTAGTGAACCAGTTCGAGCTTGCGCCCGTTCACGCCGCCGGCTGCGTTGACCTGGTCGACCACCAGTTGCAGGGTCTTCAGCTCGGGGTCGCCGAGGAAGGAGGCCGGGCCGGTGACGGCCAGGAAACTGCCGATGCGGATCGGCTCCTGGGCCGCCGCACCCTGCGTTGCGAGCAGGGCCGCGAGCGGCAGCGCGAACGGCAGCACCGCCCGGCGAAAGAATTGGGGAATGCGCATGCTGTCTCCTGTGGGGGTGATCGTTCCGCCGCCGCGGGACCCTCTGCGCGGCCTGGATCCGATCGGTTCGGGTCATTCTGGTAATGGGGTACGATTTTTCACTTGATCTGGTTCGTCTTTTTCCGGACTCGATTGACCGTACGATTTGCGGCTAATTTCAGTCACCACGAATGACCGGGAAAACCCCGATAACGCGCCCTGCGCACGCTGCCGAAAACGACGATGCCGTGCGCGTGCGCCCGGTCCGCCAGGCCGACCTGACGACCGTGATTGCGCTCGATGCCACCGTCACCGGTGTCCACAAGTCCGACTACTGGCAGCGCATCTTCCGCCGTTACGGCGTGTCCGGACAGGGCTTGCGCCATTTCCTGGTCGCCGAGCTGGAGGGTCGCGTGGTCGGCTTCCTGATCGGCGAGGTGCGCGACTGGGAGTTCGGCTCGCCGCCCTGCGGCTGGGTGTTCGCGATCGACGTCGACCCGCGGGTGCGCCAGCGCGGCGTCGGCGCGGCTTTGCTGGCGGCGATGCGCGAGCGCTTCGAGCGCGCCGGCGTGCGCGTGCTGCGCACCATGCTGGCGCGCGACAACAAGCTCATCCTGTCCTTCTTCCGCAGCCAGGGCCTGACCGCCGGCCGCCTGCTGCCGCTGGAGCTCGAGATCGGACCCGAGGCATGAGGCTGCAGACCAATTCGCGGCTGGCGCTGTACGCGGTGCTCGAGTTCGCCGCCCGGCCGGGCGAACTGGTGGCCGCGGCCGAGGTCGCCGGGCGCTACGGCGAGTCGGCGCACCACCTGGCCAAGGTGCTGGCCGAACTGGTGCGCGCCGGCATCGTGGAGTCGGTGCGCGGCGTCGGCGGCGGCTACCGTTTCGTCGCCAATCCGCGCCGGCTGACCCTGCTGGACGTGATACGCCTGTTCGAGGACCTGGGCGCGGACCTGCGGCCCGAGCTCTCGGACACCCCGGTGGGCACGCCGGTGGAGCGCGCGCTCAACGACGTGCTGACCGAGATCGACGAGACCGCGATCGCCACCTTCGGCTCCATCACGGTGGCGACCATGCTGTCCATGATGCAGCGTGCACCGCGCCGTGCGCGGCCCTGAGCCACGCCGTGCGCGGCCCTGAGCGGCGGCTGGCGACGGCGCGGGTGCCGGGCAAGGCGCTGCGGCTGTCGCAGGCGCTGGGTTATCGTGCCGGGTTCCATGCCTGCTGCTGAACCTTCACTGCCGCCACGCGGTGGCGCCCTGGCGGCGCTGCCGGCACCGCTGCGCGGCCTCGTCGCCGTCGCCCTGCTGGGGCTCAACACCGTGCTCTGGTGCACGCTGCTGTTCGCGCTCGCGCTGCTGCGCCTGCTGCTGCCCCTGGGCGCCGTGCGGCGGCGGCTCGACCCCTGGCTGAACCGGGTCGCGACCGCCTGGATCGCCGGCAACAGCGGCTGGATGCGGCTCACCCAGCCCACGCGCTGGGACGTCCAGGGGCTGCAGGAGCTGCCGCTGCAGGCCTGGTACCTGGTGGTGTGCAACCACCAGAGCTGGGTCGACATCTTCGTCCTGCAGCACCTGCTGAACCGGCGCATCCCGCTGCTCAAGTTCTTCCTCAAGCGCGAGCTGATCTGGGTGCCGGTGATGGGGCTGGCCTGGTGGGCACTGGACTTCCCCTTCATGCGCCGGCACTCCGACGCCGAACTGCGCCGCCACCCCGAGAAGCGCCTGCAGGACATCGAGACCACGCGCGCGGCCTGTGCCAAGTTCGCCCTCGTGCCCACCAGCGTGATGAACTTCGTCGAGGGCACGCGCTTCACGCCGGCCAAGCACGCGCGCCAGCACGGCCGCCTGCGCCACCTGCTGCAGCCCAAGGCGGGCGGGCTGGCGATGGCGATCAACGTCCTCGGCGCGCGCTTCGATTCGCTGCTCGACATCACCATCGTCTACCCCGACGGCGTGCCCAGCTTCTGGCAGTTCCTCAGCGGACAGGTGCCGCGCATCGTCGTTCGCGCGCAGCGCCGTCCCCTGCCGACCGAGGTGCGCGAAGGCGACTACGGCGCCGAACCCGGCTACCGCAAGCGCGTGCAGCGCTGGCTGCTGGGCGTCTGGTACGAGAAGGACGAGCTGATCGGGCAGCTGCTGGGGCAACCCGCGCCGGGCGTGGGCGGGACCGAACCCGGCGGAGCCGCCCGCGACGGCGGCGCCTGAGCGCGCCTGCCGGCCCGGGGCCTGGCCCGGGCCGGTGACGTGGGCTCAGAGCCTGTGAAAAAATGAATCGGGCATGATGCATATCTTCACAGGCTCTCAGGTCGCAGCGGGCCGGCCCTGCCTGCGCAGGCGGGCGGCGAGCGGGCCCAGGCCGGCCAGCCACAGCCACCAGCTGCCCGGCTCGGGCACCGGGATCGCGGTGAACACCGCGCCGTCCACGGCGTCGAAGCTGAACGAGGTGAAGATGTAGGCGTCGGCGCGGGCACGGAACTGCACGGCGTCGAACAGCGCCGCGTCGGGAACGGTCCAGCCGCCGCTGCCGTCGGCCTGCTGCAGGAAGCTGGCGAGGGCAAAACCGCCGCTGGCCTGGAACGCATTCGGGTCGGCATCGCCCAGGAAGCGGAATTCGATCCGGCTGCTGCCCAGCGCCAGGCCCTGGCCGAAGCGCACAAGGTCGGTCTGGAAGCTGCCGTTCTCGTAGGCGACCTCCAGGAACAGGCGGGCGCCGTCGCCGGCCACGTAGTTGCCGTCCAGCTCGAAGCTGCCGGGCGAACTGCCGGGCGAGAAGATGCCGTGGTTGACCAGGCTGCCGCTGACGTGGATGGCGCCCGCGCTGCCGCCCAGGTAGCCGTTGCTGCCGATGACCACGTCCTGTGCGAACAGACTGGCGCCGTTGAGCACCATGGTGGCGGTGCCGCCGTCGACGTCGGCGCTGCCCACGCGCTGGCGTCCGATGCCGACCCAGCCGGCCGTGACGGTGGAGCCACCGCTGGCGATCAGGGTGCCGTCGGCACCGCTCTCGCGCCCGACGTACAAGGCGTTGGCGCCCAGGTCCAGCACCGCCGCGTCCTGCAGGCGCAGCAGGCCGCTGCCCGAGCGCCCGACCGACATGGCCCCGATGTCGCCGGCGATGTCCAGCCGCAGGGTGGAGGCTTGCAGCGTCATCGTGCCGTCGCCGCCCGCGGTGCTGCGTGAGCCACCTATGGTCACCCCGCCGCCACCGCTGCCGGGGTTGCTGACCGTGATCAGGCTGCCGTCGCTGGCGCTGAAGTGGCCGACGCTGCCCATGCCCGTGCCGAGCACGAGCGCGGCGCCCGACTGCAAGCCGCCGCTGTGGCGGCCGGCCAGGGCCAGGCTGGCGCCCTGCAGGCTCAGCACGCCGGTGCCGCCGCCCTCGCCGGCCACCAGGATGGTGCTCTGCAGGCGCCCGCCGTCGCGCACCGTGAGCCGACCCATGGCCTGCGGCCCGTAGCCTATGCCCACCAGGGCATCCGCGCCGCCGACCTGCAGCAGCGAGCCGCTGCCCTCCACCGTGGCCAGGCCGGTGCCGCCGCCGGGTGCCCAGCTGTAGTCGCCGCCGATCAGCAGCGCGGTGCCGCGCCCGAAGTCCGGGGTCGAGGCGGCGCCGCCTTCGAGGTGCAACTGCCCACCGCCGGCGATGAGCAGCCGTCCGCTGCCCTCGCGCCCGACCTTCAGCTCCGGGTTCCAGGCCTCGGTGCTGCTGCCGGGGGCGACGGAGCTCGTCCGCAGCAGCACCTGAGCGCCATCGAGGATCTCCAGCGTCCCGGCCGAGGCTGCGCCGACGCCCAGGGTCATGCCGGTGCCGTAGACCGTGCTGCTGGTGTTCAGCACCTCCAGCCGGGCGCCGTTGCGCAGGCTCACGCGGCCGTTGCCGCCGTCGCGGCCGATGTGCACGTAGGCCGCGGCGTTGCCGCCGCTGCCGCGCGCTTCGGCGCTGGCGCTGCCGTCCACGCGCAGCAGGGTGCTGCCGCCGTCGAGTTCCAGCGTGCCCGTGCCGCCGTTGCGCCCGACGGCCAGGTAGAACATGCCGTCGGCCAGTGCCCCGTCCTGCAGCCGCAGGCTGGCGCTGGCACCGCCGCTGTTGGCCACCTGCAGCACGCCCGATTCGCCCTCGAAATGCAGGCGCGATCCGCTGCCGGCGATGTGCATCTCGGTGCGGCCGCCGCCGCTGCTGAGATTGACGAAGGTGTAGCGCCTGCCGTCGCCCTCGATGCGCAGCTCACCCCCGTTGCTGATGTCCACCTGCGCCCAGGCGTTGGCGTGGGTGGCGGTGTCCCATCGCGCGTAGCGCTCGGGCTCCAGCGTGCCGCCGGTGACGCGCCACAGCGAGCCCGCGCCGTCTATCGTCGCCTGCGCGAAGCTGCGCTCGGCGCCGGTGGCGCTGGCAGTGTTTGGAGCCAGGCCGAGCGTGACCCCGTCGGTGACCAGCTCACCGCCGGCAAGCACCTGCACCCGCCCGGTGCTGCTGGCGCCCGGGGTGCCGAAGGTGCCGCTGTCCACCGGCGGCCGGAACACTGCAACGCCTCCGACGTAGAAGCCGCGCAGGAACTGCGCCCGGCTGCCGCTGCCGGTGACGGTGAAGCTGCCGTCGGAGCCGGCCGCATTGGCGACGAAGTTGTTGCACCAGTGCGCCTCGCCCAGGCAGGCGCTGGCGTTGGCGCGGCCGTCCAGCAGGGCGCCGTCGGCCACCGTCAGCTCGCCGCGGCCCCATTCGCCGACGCCAAGCCGGTTGACGACGCCCGGGGCGAAGCCGTCGCCCGTCAGCTCGACCCGGGTGCCGCTGCCGCTGATGAGGGTGCTGCCGTTGCCGTTGCCGCTGGCGCCGGCGCCGATGAGCAGCGAGCCGCTGCGCAGCCAGGAGCCGCCGTCCGCGAGCAGGCTGCCGGGGCCGCCGTTGCCGACGAACAGGCCGTTGTTGCCCAGATCGGTGTCGCCCGGCCCGATCGGCAGGTCTGCCGGCCAGACGTGGGTGTTGCCGTCGGCCAGGATCAGCGCCTGCGCGCTGAACGAGGCCGTGGCCGCCGCCGCCGCCGCAGCGACGAGCCTGAGTGCCAGGGGCACGGACCGGGGGATGGACCGGGGGATGCACCGGGGGATTTGTCGCATGAGCCACCTCCTGCGTCGGGATGTCGTCCGGCGGCGTCGGGTGGCGCGGCTGCGGTCTTGCTGGGGGCAGCTCGCGCGGCGCTGCGGGCCGCCGTCCAGCCCCCAGCGCTGCGCGATGTTGGTCGTGCGCAGTGGGCGGCGCATCCTCAAAATTAGGGAAAGGCGGGGGCGGCGCACGACGTTGCCGCAGCCCTGCGATGCGGCCCGCGGCAGCCCGCACCAGCCCGCTGCAGCGCGATGGGCGGGCGCCGCCGGGCCCCGCGCCGAGGAGCGATCAGCGGCGTCTCAGCGCCACAGCGGCCCGATTGCGTCCAGCGAGTTCTACAGCATGAGGCCGAACTCGGTGTCGCCCTCCATCACCAGCGCGCGCTCGAAGAACAGGCGGTCGGCGTCGTCCTCGCCGCGCACCAGGCGCCACAGGGCGGCGGCCTGGGCGCGCACGGTGACCGCGGTGGGCGCGGACGCGGGGGCGACCTGGAAGCCGCGCGCGCCCAGCAGCAGGCGTACGCGGACGCCGGTCTCGATGACCTCGACCTCGACGCAGCGCTGCGCCAGCGCCTGGCGCTGCGATGCGTCGAGCTGCGGCCACAGCCAGCGGTCCAGCAGCCTGGCCACCACCATCGAAGGCGGCTGGGTGGGCAGGCGGCGCACCAGGCCGCGAAGCTGCAGTGCGACCGCGCGCAGCGGCGGCGGCAGATCCACGAGCGCGCCGTCGCGCGTGCGGTCGCCGGCGGCGGCGCCATGGCCCTGGGATCCGAGCGTGCTCGCGTTCATGCGGTGATCTCCTCGTTGCCGGCGTGGCCGTGGGCGAAGCCGGCCACCAGCGCGCCGGGCAGGTCCAGCGCGGCCAGCCCGGCCTGCGCCTCGTGCGCCGGCATGCCGGCGTTCATGACGGCGTCGAACAGCTCGGCGACACGCGCGAAGCCGCGGCTGCAGGGCGACAGGCGCAGGCGCTGCACGCCGGCTGCGGCCAGCGCTTCACGCTCGCCGATCAGGCAGTGCAGGGCGGCGG
>CAUJJP010000159.1 GCA_963205525.1 Pseudomonadota bacterium
TTCGTGGTCTGCCGTGAGACGTTCTGAAAAGACGAAGCCCCTGATTTCTTCAACAAAATCAGGGGCTTACGGGGCGTCATGAGACGCTGTGGAGCGGCTTCACATGTGGTCGATCATCACCTGCCCGAAACCCGAGCAGGACACCTGGGTCGCGCCTTCCATCAGGCGGGCGAAGTCGTAGGTGACCTTCTTGCTGGCGATGGAGCGTTCCATGCTGGCGATGATGAGGTCGGCGGCCTCGGTCCAGCCCATGTGGCGCAGCATCATCTCGGCGGAGAGGATCTCCGAGCCCGGGTTGACGTAGTCCTTGCCGGCGTACTTGGGCGCGGTGCCGTGGGTGGCCTCGAACATGGCCACCGTGTCGCTCAGGTTCGCGCCCGGTGCGATGCCGATGCCGCCGACCTGCGCCGCCAGGGCGTCGGAGATGTAGTCGCCGTTCAGGTTCAGGGTCGCGATCACCGAGTACTCGGCCGGGCGCAGCAGGATCTGCTGCAAGAAGGCGTCGGCGATGCTGTCCTTGATGACGATGTCCTTGCCGGTCTTCGGGTTCTTCAGCGAGCACCACGGTCCGCCGTCGATCTCGACCGCGCCGAACTCGCGCTTGGCCAGCGCATAGCCCCAGTCACGGAAGCCACCTTCGGTGAACTTCATGATGTTGCCCTTGTGCACCAGGGTGACGCTGGGCTTGTCGTTGTCGATCGCGTACTGGATCGCCTTGCGCACCAGGCGCTCGGTGCCTTCGATGGACACCGGCTTGATGCCGATGCCGCTGCTGCCGGGGAAGCGGATCTTGCTGACCCCCATCTCCTCGATCAGGAACTTGATGACCTTGCGCGCCTTGTCGGTCTGCGCCTCGTACTCGATGCCGGCGTAGATGTCCTCGCTGTTCTCGCGGAAGATGACCATGTTGGTCTTCTCGGGCGCCTTCAGCGGGCTGGGCACGCCCTTGAAGTACTGGATCGGGCGCAGGCAGACGTACAGGTCCAGTTCCTGGCGCAGGGCCACGTTCAGGCTGCGGATGCCGCCGCCCACCGGCGTCGTCAGCGGACCCTTGATGCTGACCACGTAGTCGCGCACCGCGTGCAGGGTCTCCTCGGGCAGCCAGACGTCCGGGCCGTAGACGCGGGTGCTCTTCTCGCCGGCGTAGACCTCCATCCAGTGGATCTTGCGCTTGCCGCCGTAGCTCTTGGCCACTGCGGCGTCGACCACCTTGAGCATGACCGGCGTGATGTCCATGCCGGTGCCATCGCCCTCGATGTAGGGGATCACCGGTTCGTCGGGAACGTTCAGCGAACCGTCGGCATTGACGCTGATCTTCTGCCCGGCGGCGGGCACCTTGATGTGCTGGTACATGGAATCGGGTCTCCACAGGGCGAGGGGGTCTCGCCGGACATGGGGGATTCTACGGTGGACACTGTCGGCGCCCTGACAGTGGGCCTTGGTAGTACGCGCTCCCGCCCGGACAAGCAAGTCGGACCGCCGGCCCCGGTGTCAGCCCACGCACCAGGCGACGAAATCGGCCCAGGTGGAGCGCGTGAGCGCGAAGAGGGCGGCCAACGCGATCAGGCCGCCCGAGGCCCGCACCGCCCAGCGCGAGACCTGCGCCGACATGCCACGCACGCCCAGCCACGACCACAACGCCGGCCCCAGCATCAGCGCACCGGCGGTGACGGCGGCAAAGCCGGCCATCACCAGCGCCCCGCCCCCCGGCCCCTTGGCGAGTGCCGCCAGCACCAGCGCCGACTGCAGCAGCCCGCAGGGCCAGGCCGCCCACAAAGCCCCGGCAGCCCCGGCGGCACCAGCACGGCGCAGCGGTGCCTGCAGGCGCATCCGGCCGCCGCCGTGCAGGGCCGCGGCGCGGGCGCTCCCGCGCCCGAGGGTCTCCAGCCACAGCGGCTGCCGGCCCTGCCACAGCAGCCACAGCCCGAGCACCAGGGCAGCGGCGTGCAGCAGGGTCCAGGCCGGGCGCAGCAGCGGGCTCCAGGCGCTCAGGCTGCCCAGCAACTGCACGCCGCCGGCCACCAGCGCGCCGGCGGCGGCGTAAGAGAGCAACCTGCCGGCGTGAAACGCGATCCCGGCCGGACCGAGCGCGCGCGGCCCGCAGACCGCGGCGCAGGGGGTGGCGCACATCGCCACGCAGTGCGGCACGCCGGCCAGGCCCAGGGCCAGTGCGCCCAACAGCAGCGCCAGCTCCATGCAGCCGAGGTCAGACGATGCGCGAGAAGCGCTGGCGGTTCTGGTCGGCGCGCAGGTGGCGGTCGAAGGCCATGGCCACGGCGCGGACGAAGAACCAGCCACTGGCGGTGACGCTGATGCCCACGGCGTCGACCTCGACCAGGCCTTCGTCGACCAAGGGCGCGAGCGCCTCGATCTCGGCCGCGAAGTAGTCCTGGAAACGGATCAGGTGGGCGAGCGAGATCGACTCGAACTCGACCCGGCCCTGGCACATCAGCGCCATGATGACCGCGCGCCGGACGAGGTCGTCGCGCGTCAGCGCCAGCCCGCGCACGGTCGGGAACTGGCCTTGCTGCAGGGCGTCGTAGTACTCGGGCAGGGTCTTGGCGTTCTGGCTGTAGGTGGCGCCCATGCGGCCGATCGAGGACACCCCCAGGCCGATCAGGTCGCAGTCGGGCTGCGTGCTGTAGCCCTGGAAGTTGCGGTGCAGACGGCCCTGGCGCTTGGCCACCGCGAGCGCATCGTCGTGCAGCGCGAAGTGGTCCATGCCGATGTAGGTGTAGCCGTCGCCGGTGAAGCCGGAGATCGCCGCCCCCAGCATGCCGATGCGCCCGTCGGCGTTCGGCAAGTCCTGGGCGTGGATGCGCCGCTGCGGCTTGAAGCGCGTCGGCAGGTGGGCGTAGCCGTACAGCGCGATGCGGTCCGGCCGCAGCTCGCGCACCTGGTCTATGGTGCGCTGGAACGAGGTCGGGCTCTGCTTGGGCAGGCCGTAGATGAGGTCGGCGTTGATCGACTCGAAGCCCAGTTCGCGCGCCGCGAGGACGAGGTCGCGCACGCTCTCCCAGCTCTGCACCCGGTGCACCGCCTGCTGCACCTCGGCATCGAAATCCTGGATGCCGAAGCTGATGCGGTTGAAACCGATCGACCTGAGCACCTGCAGGCGCTGCGGCGTCGCGGTGCGCGGGTCGACCTCGATCGAGACCTCGGCGCCGGGCATGAGCCGAAACGCCGCGCGCAGGCTGTCCATGAGCCGGGTCAGCTCGGCGTCGGTGAGGAAGGTGGGGGTGCCGCCGCCGAGGTGCAGCTGCGACACCTGCTGCCCGTGGCCGAGCACCGCGACGTGCAGCGCGATCTCCTGGTCCAGCGCGTCCAGGTACTCCGGCGCGCGCTCGTGATGCCGGGTGATGACCTTGTTGCAGGCGCAGTAGTAGCAGACGTGCTCGCAAAACGGGATGTGCACGTACAGCGACAGTGCCGCCGCCCCGCCCACGCGCGCGCCCTGCGCGCGCTCCTGCAAGGCCTGCCGGTAGGCGGCGGGGCCGAAGGCCTCGACGAAGCGGTCCGCGGTCGGGTAGGAGGTGTAACGGGGTCCGGAAACATCCAGGCGGCGCAGGGTCTCCTCGGGGACGACCAGGGCCTGACCGGCATCTACGACATGGGGCATGGCGGCACTGTGCCAAAGGTCGAACCGGCCCGCTTGACTTGCCTCAATTGGCGTTATCGTCCAAGTTCCGCTTGACAATCCACAATCCGGGCGCCCCGACCCCCAACGCTTCGATGTCTGCCGCCGCACCTCTCCGACTCGAACCCTTCAAGGTCGCCTGCTCGAGCTGCAGCCTGCGCGAGCTGTGCCTGCCGGTCGGCATGTCCGACGAGCAGATGCTCAAGCTCGATTCGCTGGTCTCGACGCGGCGCAGCGTACAGCGCGGCGACACCTTGTTTCGCAGCGGCGAGGCCTTCCAGTCGCTGTACGCGGTACGCACCGGCTTCTTCAAGACCTGTGTCGCGAGCGAGGACGGGCGCGACCAGGTCACCGGCTTCCAGATGGCGGGCGAACTGCTTGGACTGGACGGCATAGGCACCGAGCGCCACACCTGCGACGCGGTGGCACTGGAAGACTCGCAGGTCTGCATCATTCCCTACCACCAGCTGGAGGACTTGTCGCGCGAGGTCTCCGACCTGCAGCGCCAGTTCCACCGCATCATGAGCCGCGAGATCGTGCGCGACCACGGCGTTATGCTGCTGCTGGGCAGCATGCGCGCCGAAGAACGGCTCGCCGCCTTCCTGCTCAACCTGACGCAGCGACTGCAAAGCCGCGGCTTCTCGGCCAGCGAGCTGATCCTGCGCATGACGCGCGAGGAGATCGGCAGCTACCTCGGGCTGAAGCTGGAAACGGTCAGCCGCACCTTCTCCAAGTTCCAGGACGAGGGCTATCTGGAGGTCAAGCAGCGCCAGGTCCGCATCGTCGATCAGGACGGACTGCAGAAGCTGGTCAACGGCGCGAGCTGCTGAGCGCACGCGAGTCGCTGCGACCCGACGCCCCGGCGCCTCGGCGATCCGACCGCAGCCCTGCGGGCTCAGGGCGTCGCCGCCGAGCCGGGATGGGGTGCACCGCCCGGTGTCACCGCATGGTTGCGCGACTGCATGGCGGTCGGCTCGCGCGTGTCGAGCACCGGGTCCGCGCCGTCGATGGCGATCACGGCGGTGACGATGGCCGCCAGCACCACCACCGCCGGGCCGCCGACCACCAGCCACATCACGGGTTCACGCCACCAGCGGCGCTGCGGGGGTCCCAGGTCTTCGTCTCGCATCATCTTGGCACCATGAAGGTGGTCTTCTCTTCCAGCACATGGCCAGCATCGAGCTGCTCGACACGGATCATGATCTTGTGCGCGCCGGCGCCCAGTGGCTGCGCGGTTTCGGGCGGCAGGCGCAGGGCCAGCGGCACCCAGCGGTTCTCCGCCGGTCCGAGCGTGAAGGTCTGGCCACGGTCGACCCGGATGCCGGGCAGGCCGCTGGCCTCGGCGCGGTAGCGCTGCGGGCGCTCGGTCGTGTTCATCACCTGCAAGGTGTAGGCGTTTTCGATCCAGCCATCTTCCACCAGCCGCGCCAGCGCGGCGCGGTCGCGCACCACATCGACCTTGAACGGTGAGCGCTGCCACAGGCTGATCCCGAGCGCCGTGACGATGGCCAGCAGGATGGCCGAGTACGCCAGCACGCGCGGGCGCAGCACGTGGCGCAGCATCTGGGCACGCGACCAGCGCCCGGCCATGCCGTTGAGGGTGGCGTAACGGATCAGGCCGCGCGGATAGTTCATCTTCTCCATCACGCCGTTGCAGACGTCGATGCAGGCGGTGCAGGCAATGCACTCGTACTGCAGGCCGTCGCGGATGTCGATGCCGGTGGGGCAGACCTGCACGCACAGCCGGCAGTCTATGCAGTGGCCGAGTCCCGCGGCCGCGAGGTCGGTCTTGCGGCCGCGCGTGCCGCGCGGGTCGCCGCGCTCGGCGTCGTAGCTGATGATCAGGGTGTCGCGGTCGAACATCGCGCTCTGGAAGCGCGCGTAGGGGCACATGTACTTGCACACCTGCTCGCGCAGCCAGCCCGCGTTGCCATAGGTGGCCAGGCTGTAGAACAGGATCCAGAACCACTCCCAGGGCCCGAATCCCAGGTGCAGCGCCGACGCCGCGAGCGAGCGGATGGGGGTGAAGTAGCCGACGAAGCTGAACCCGGTCCACAGCGAGATCGCGACCCAGGCGCCGTGCTTGGCGCCAAATCGCCAGCCGCGGTCCAGGGTCCAGCCACCGGCGTCGCGCTTCATGCGCTGCGCGCGATCCCCCTCGATGCGCCGCTCCACCCACATGAAGATCTCGGTGTAGACCGTCTGCGGGCAGGCGTAGCCGCACCACAGGCGGCCGGCGATGGCGGTGAACAGGAACAGCGCGTAGGCGCAGACGATGAGCAGCGCCGTCAGGTAGATGAAGTCCTGCGGGTACAGGACCAGCCCGAAGATGTAGAAGCGCCGCGCCGCGAGGTCGAACAGCACCGCCTGGCGCGCGTTCCACTCCAGCCAGGGCAGACCGTAGAAGAGGAGCTGGGTCGCCCACACCAGGGCCCAGCGCCAGCCGGCGAACCAGCCGCTCACGGCACGCGCGTAGATGCGCTTTTGCTGGCTCTATGCCGTTCCGTGTGGAACTTGACTTCACATCCGATGTGTCGTGACGCCTGCTGACAAGGCCGAGGCCGGCACGAACGGGGAGGCTGGCAGATGTGTGAGCTTGCCCAGGCGCAGGTTGGCGATGGCGATGTAGTTGGCTGCAGTTCTGAAGCCACGCGCTGCACGCTTGGCTTGCTGCATCAGCCCGTTCATGGCTTCGACGAAGGCGTTGCTGCGGTGATCCAGCATGCCGCGCACGACCGCATCGAAGTGGGTTTT
>CAUJJP010000160.1 GCA_963205525.1 Pseudomonadota bacterium
GGTGCTGAACGTCTCGCCGTCGACGGCGATGACCTGGCGGATCGGCAGGCCGTACTTCTTCGCGAACGCGAAGTCGCGCTCGTCGTGCGCCGGCACGCCCATCACGGCGCCGTCGCCGTAGCCCATCAGCACGTAGTTGCCGACCCAGACCGCGACCGCCTCGCCGGTGATCGGATGCGTCACCGTGAGCCCGGTCGCCATGCCCTCCTTCTCGCGCGTGGCGAGCTCGGCCTCGGTGTTGCCGCCGGCCTGGCAGGCGGCGATGAAGGCCGCCAGCGCCGGGTTGCCGGCGGCGGCCTGCGCCGCCAGCGGGTGCTCGGGCGCGACGGCGCAGAAGGTCACACCCATGATGGTGTCGGCGCGGGTGGTAAAGACCCACATCCGGCCGTCGCCGATGAGGGCGCCGCCGGCGTCGCGGATGTCGTGCGTGAAGGCGAATCGCAGGCCCTCGCTCTTGCCTATCCAGTTCTCCTGCATCAGCCGCACGCGCTCCGGCCAGCCGGCGAGGTAGTTCGGGTCTGCCGGGTCGGTCACCGCCGACAGCAGCTCCTGCGCGTAGGCGGTGATCTTCAGGTAGTAGCCCGGGACCTCGCGCTTCTCGACGATGGCGCCGGAGCGCCAGCCGCGGCCGTCTATGACCTGCTCGTTGGCGAGCACGGTCTGGTCCACCGGGTCCCAGTTCACGACCTGGGTCCGGCGCTCGGCGATGCCCGCCTGCAGCATCTTCAGGAACAGCCACTGGTTCCAGCGGTAGTAGTCCGGGGTGCAGGTGGCGACCTCGCGGCTCCAGTCGATGGCCAGCCCCATGGCCTGCATCTGCGCCTTCATGTGCGCGATGTTGGAATAGGTCCACTGCGCCGGCGGGACCTTGTTCTTCATCGCCGCGTTCTCCGCCGGCAGACCGAAGGCGTCCCAGCCCATGGGCATGAGCACGTTCCAGCCCTTCATGCGCAGCTGGCGCGCCAGCATGTCGTTGATCGTGTAGTTGCGCACATGCCCCATGTGCAGCTTGCCACTGGGGTAGGGCAGCATCGAGCAGGCGTAGAACTTGGGCCGGCTCGCGTCCTCGGTGACGCGGTAGGCGTCGGTCGCGTTCCAGTGCGCCTGTGCCGCGGATTCGATCTCGGCGGGGACGTATTTCTCGTTCATCCGCCGGATTGTAGGGAGCGCCTAGCGGGGCGGCACGGTGCCGGCGGACGGGCTGGCGGCTGCGGCCGGCGTCTCGGTGACGAAGCCGATCCGGTTCAGCCCCGCCTCCTGCACCAGCCCGATCAGCTCGGCGACGCGCCCGTAGGGCACGGTCTGGTCGGCGCGCAGCTGGACCTCGGTGTCGGGGTCGCGGCGCGCGGCGTCGCGCACCGCGTCGCGCACCGCATCGGTGCTGGCGGGGCGGCCGTCGACGAAGAGGCCGCCTTGTGCGTCCAGCGCCAGGGCGACGAAGCGCGGTGCGGCGCTCGCGCTGCCGGCGTCGGTCTTGGGCAGGTTCAGCTTCAGGCTGCGCCCGATCAGCGGCGCGGTGACGATGAAGATCACCAGCAGCACCAGCATGACGTCGATCAGCGGCGTCATGTTGATCTCGCTCATCGGCCGCGAGGCCGGCGCGCGCTCGAGCCGGCCGAAGGCCATCAGGCGCCGTCCTGTGGCCGCAGGGCCTGCAGCACCATCTGCCGCAGGTCGTGCGCGAAGCCTTCCAGCTCGGCCTCGCTGGCCGCGATCCACTGGCCGAACAGGTTGTAGGCCAGCACCCCGGGCACCGCCACCGCGATGCCGGCGGCGGTCATGATCAGCGCCTCGCCGATCGGCCCGGCGACTTGGTCGATGCCGAAGCCGCTGTCGCCGCCGATCCCGACCAGCGCGTGGTAGACGCCCCAGACGGTGCCGAAGAGGCCGACGAAGGGCGCCGTGGCGCCGACCGAGGCGAGCAGCACCTGACCGAACTGAAGGTGGCGCAGGCCACGGTGCAGGCCGTCGCGCAGGCGGCGCGTGAGCTGGTCCTCGCGCGCGCCGGTGGCTTCCAGCGAACCCGCCACCGGCTGCGTGAGGGCTGCGTCCAGCAGCGGCAGCAGCACCCGCTCGCGGTCCATGGCCGCGAGCCGCTTGCGGCCGTCGACCATGCTGGGCGCGGCCCAGAACAGGGGCACCGCGCGCCCGATGTCGCGCGCGCTGCGCCGCAGCACCCAGGCCTTCCAGAGGATGACGACCCAGCAGGCGACCGACATCGTCAGCAGCATGAGGGCGACGATGCGGCCGATGCCGTCGCTGCCATCCCAGAACGCCTGCCAGCCGGTCATCGCAGGCCCAGCACGTCGTCCATGCCGTACAGCCCCGGCCCGCGGCCGGCCAGGAAGTGGGCCGCGCGCAGGCTGCCCTGCGCATAGCCCTGGCG
Organism: Pseudomonadota bacterium; assembly: GCA_963205525.1. Next base: position 2,387 of record CAUJJP010000160.1, read on the forward strand.
GCTGTTGCTGCGGTGCGCGATCTCGATGCGCTCGCCCTCGCCGATGAACATCGCCAGGTGGTCGCCGACGATGTCGCCGCCACGCACGGTGGCAAAGCCTATGCTGCCGGCGGCGCGCTCGCCCGTGTGGCCCTCGCGCGCATAGACCGCGCAGTCGGCGAGCCGCTTGCCCTGGGCGGCGGCGATCGCCTCGCCCATCGCGAGCGCGGTGCCGCTGGGGGCGTCCACCTTGTGCCGGTGGTGCGCCTCGACGATCTCGACGTCGTAGCCCGCCAGCGCGCGCGCGGCCAGCTCCAGCAGCTTGATGGTGACGTTCACGCCCACGCTCATGTTGGCGGCAAAGACGATGCCTATCGCCGCCGCCGCGTCCTCGATCGCCGCCTTGCCAGCGGCGTCGAAACCGGTCGTGCCTATCACCATGCGCACCCCGGCGGCGCGGCAGGCGGCCAGGTGCGCCAGCGTGCCCGCGGGGCGCGTGAAGTCAATCAACACCTCGGCGCCGGCGAGTGCGCGCGCGATGTCGGCGCCGATCGCGACCCCGCTGCGACGTCCGGCGAAGGCTGCCGCGTCCTGCCCGAGGGCCGGGCTGCCGGGAAGGTCGAGAGCACTCACGAGTTCGTCGCCCGGGCTGGCGAGCACGGCCTCGATCAACATGCGTCCCATGCGGCCGGACGCACCGGCGATGCAGAACTTCATCGCAGAGCCTGTGGTGAAGCGGGTGGCGTGACCTACTCGCCTTCCAGCGGCGGGTAGGGGCGCAGCGGGCCGCTGGCCTCCGGCGCCGACGCCGCCCGCGGCGCCGGCTTGGGCAGCGCCGCGCGTTCCTCGGGGCTGAGCTCGAGCTTGCGGTCCGGGTACTTGGCTTCGCGCGTGATCGAGGAGACGAACTCGCGCTCGGTCGGCAGCTCGCCGGACTCGATCGCCCTGAGCACGTCACCGTCGAAGTGCAGCACGATGCTGCGGCGCTGCGGCTCGGTGCCCTGGCGCGCGAGCGTGAACAGGTAGTCCCAGCGGTCGGCATGGAACACGTCTTCCAGCAGCGGGGTGCCGAGCACGTCGCGCACCTGGCGCCGGCTCATGCCCACGCGCAGGCGCACGATCTGCTCCTGGGTGATGACGTTGCCCTGCACCAGCTCCATGCGGTAGGGCGTGATCAGGCCGAACAGCGTCTCGCTGGTCTGGAGCTGGGACGCGCAGCCGCCGAGCACAAGAACGGCCGCGGCGGACAACGGGACTCGACGCATGGATACGACGGCCGACGGCGCAGGCCGGCGCGCAATGCTGGATATGATCGGCCCATTCTAGCGGGCCGTCGTCCGCCGCAAGGCGCGCGGGACACACCATGACGCAAGTTGAAGAGCTCAAGAGCAGCGGTCTGAAGGCCACGCTGCCGCGCATCCGCATCCTGGAGGTCTTCCAGCACGCGGCGCGCCGGCACATGACGGCCGAGGACGTGTTCAAGGCCTTGCTCGCCGACGGCTCGGACATCGGGCTGGCCACGGTCTACCGGGTGCTGATGCAGTTCGAGCAGGCGGGCCTGCTCTCGCGCAGCAACTTCGAGTCCGGCAAGGCGGTCTTCGAGTTGAACGAGGGCCAGCACCACGACCACCTGGTGTGTCTGAACTGCGGCCGGGTGGAAGAGTTCTACGACCCCGAGATCGAGGTCCGCCAGCGCGCGGTGGCCGATGCGCGCGGCTTCAAGCTGCAAGAGCACTCGCTGGCGCTGTACGCCAACTGCACCAAGGCCGACTGCGAGCACCGCGGCAACAAGTAGCCCGCCGCCGGGCGGTGCTCTCAAGAAGACGCCAGGCCGTCTCAAGTTTTCTTGACCCCCGCGGAGGGGGCGGACGAGGCACCGTCCACTGCGGACGGTGATTCGCCTGGCGAGGGCCATCGGGCCTGTAAGCCCGGTGGCGGACTGGGCGCAGCCCGGCCCTGGGGGCGCTCAGAACAAGCTCTCAGCCCAGCGGCTCGCCGCGCTCCATCGCGCGCTGGTGGCGGGCGACGAACTCCTGGTAGGTGTCGATACCGCGCAGCTGCAGCACGGTGTTGCGCACCGCCGCTTCCACCAGCACCGCGAGGTTGCGCCCGGCGTCGACCGCGATCACCACCTTGCGGACCTGGATGCCGAGCACCTCCTCGTGCAGCGGCTCGTAGGGCAGGCGCTCGAATTCGCGCTCCATGGTCTCGGTGCGCACCAGGTGGACGATGAGCTGCAGCCGCATCTTGCGCCGCACCGCGGTCTCGCCAAAGATGGCCTTGATGTCCAGCAGCCCGATGCCGCGCACTTCCAGAAGGTTGAGCAGCAGCTCCGGGCAGCGGCCTTCGAGCGCGGTCTGGCTGGTGCGGTAGATGTCCACCGCATCGTCGGCCACCAGGCCGTGGCCGCGGCTGATCAGCTCCAGCCCGAGCTCGCTCTTGCCCAGACCGGACTCGCCGGTCAGCAGCACGCCCAGACCGAGGATGTCCATGAACACGCCGTGGCGCGTCGTGCGGTCGGCAAACAGGCGCGCCAGGTAGCCGCGCACGACGTCGATCACGTGGCCGGCGGAGCCGTCGGTGACGAACAGCGGGATGTCGGCGCGGTCGCAGATCGCCACCAGCCGGTCCGGCGGCAGCTCGCCGTCGGCGACGATGAGCACCGGCGGCTCCAGGGTGACGATGCGCGAGATGCGCCGCTCCTGGTCCTCGGGCGAGGAGGCCTTGAGGTAGGCCACCTCGCGCCGGCCGACGATCTGCACCCGGTAGGGGTGGATGTAGTTGAGGTAGCCGACGAGGTCGGCCGCGGAACGCGCGTCGCGCACCGCGGCCTCGTCGAAACGGCGATCGGGCTGTGCATGCCCGGCCACCCACTCCCAGCGCAGGGAGGCGCGCAACTGCTCGAAGAGCGCCTCCGCGCTCATCGAGGTCGGCTTCATGGAGCGCTCACCCTGCGGCTGGCGGCGGGCCGCATCAGACCGCCGTCTTCAGCGGTTCCCAGTCCGAGATCAGCTTGTGCACGCCGGCCGCGTCGGGCTCGGTCTTCAGGCGCTCGCGCAGCTCGCGGTCGGACAGCATCTCGGCGATCTCCGACAGGATCTCCAGGTGACGCTGGGTCGCCGCTTCCGGCACCAGCAGGAAGATCAGCAGTTGCACCGGCTCGTCGTCCGGGGCGTCGAAGGGGATCGCCTGCTGCACGCGCAGCACCGCCGCCAGCGGGTTCTTCAGACCCTTGATGCGGCCGTGCGGGATCGCCACGCCGTGGCCGAGGCCGGTAGACCCCAGGCGTTCGCGCGCGAACAGGTTGTCGCTCACGGTGCCGCGCGCGATCGCGTGCAGGTTCTCGAACAGCAGCCCGGCGTGCTCGAACACGCGCTTCTTGCTGCTCGCCTCCACGTTCACCTGGACATTGCTGGGCGGCAGGATGGCGGCAAGACGGTTCATGGATCGGTGATTCCTTCGCCACCGCGGAACGTCGTGACAAGAGGAAAGATTATAGGAATCGACGTTTGCGGTTTGTGTGCACTGCACCACCGATGTCGGTGGAAGTCAACGACAGCGCGGCAGCCGGACAACAGCAGCGCAGCAAAATGCGGCCCGCAGGCCGCATCGGGCTGGGAGAGCCGGCGCGAGCTCAGCCGACTTCCGCGTCCAGCCGCTTGTGGGTGGCGTGGTGGTGCTCCTGCAGGCGGTCCTTGTGGCGCACCACCTGGCGGTCAAGCTTGTCCATCAACTGGTCGATCGCGGCGTACAAGTCCTCGTGCGACTGTTCGACGAAGATGTCCCGCCCCTTCACACGCAGGGTCACCTCGGCCTTCTGCCGTCGCTCCTTCTCCTTCATCTTCTCCACGGTCAGCAGCACGGTCACGTCGACCACCTGGTCGAAGTGGCGCGTGACACGATCGAGCTTGGTGAGCACATACTCTCGAAGAGCAGGCGTCACTTCGAGATGATGTCCGCTGATCGTCAGGTTCATCAGGGATTCCTTTCAAGTCGTGGAGGTCTCGCGTCGGGCCGGTTGTCAATCGGACCGACAGGGCCAGTGTGCGACGGAAGCCCCCCCCTGACAAGCTTGCGCGGCGCCCTCATTCGCGGCAGGATCCACGGATTCACGGCCGCATGCCGAGGCCTCAGCGGTACAGCGCCAGGGCGCTGATGCGCGCCTCGATGTCGGCCCGCATGGCCTCGTAGGCCGGGGCGCCGACGGCGCCGAATCGGGCGCGGAACTCGGCCGCGCTCATGAACTCCGGCAGGTCGGACACGGCGGGCAGCAGGTCGGCCGCGGCTGGGTCGTGCGCGAGCAGGGCCTGCACGCGCTGCGGCTGGCGCACCGCCATCTCGCCCAAGCGGCTGCCGGCCCGGTTGACGGCGATATCGGTGAAGCTGAACCCGCTGCCGCCGCGCGTGTCACCGAGCTCCTTCATCAGACCCAGCGCATCGGCCAGCGGCCCCCCGCCTTCTGCCGCCAGCGCCGCCGACAGCGCGAAGTGCTGGGCGAAGTCGCCGCGCCCGCCCAGCTCCACCGGGCGGCGCGGCAGGACCGGCACGCTGTTCGCCTGCGGCCACCAGCGCGCGGCCGGCTGGCCGCTGGTATAGGCCGCCAGCACCAGCAGCGCGGCACGGTTCTCGTGCACCGGGTCGGCGCCCTGGCCGCTGCGCAGCTGCGCCAGCTTGAACAGCGGCGCCATCAGTCCCGGCAGCGCAACTGGCGTGTGGCGCCCCGGCGAATGCCGCAGCTCGGCCGCCAGCAGCTCGCGATAGGGCTGCAGACCGCGCAGGCGATCGGCCGGCATCAGCCACCGGAGCAGGCGCTGCGGCAGGTCGGCACGCCAGCGGTAGCGCAGCAGCACGCGCTGTGGCTGCAGCTGCAAGTCGTCGAAGGCGGTGTGCAGCGGTGGCGCGTCGACCTGCCCGGGGTCCCAGAACCACAGCGCCACGCGCAGCGCAGCGCCGGTGAGCGGCGCCGGCAGGCGCAAGCGTCCGACCTGCAGCGACTGCGGCAGCGCGGCCAGCGCCTGGCCCTCACCCAGCTCGAGATCGAGGTTCAGCCAGCGCCAGGGGGTCCGCCCCGGCAGCGCCAGCGGCAGGCTGGCCTGCAGGCGCAGCCGACCCTTGCCCAGCTGCGTGCGAGCCACGCCTCCAACGAGCTGGGCGGCCTGGCTGGCGATCAGGTTCAGCTCGTCGGCGCTGGCCACCAGGCGCAGGACCTGGCCGTCGCGGTGGCGCCGCGGATCGTGCTGGCGCAGCCAGCGCTGCAGCTGGCTGGCGCCTCCGATGGCGCTGGCCCGGGCAATCACGCGTGGTGCCGGCTCGGTCGCCAGCCACAGCGTGGCCGCAGCGAGCGCCAGCGCGGCGCCGAGCAGGGCCGTCGCGCGCCCGGCGAGCACCCACCAGAAGACGGCGGGCGGTGCGACCAGGGCGCGGTGTGCAGGCATGCCGCAGTCTGCCACCGGCCGTCCCGCCGTCCCGCCGCGAGGGAACCGCAGGCCCTGCAGGTGCCTGACGCGCAGGAGGCGGGTGTGATAATCCGCGCGCCCTGTTGCCCCCTTGCGCCCCGGGGCGGCATCACCTCCAGAGCGGACCATGTTCAACGTGTTCACGCTGGCCAACGGCCGGCTGATCCAGCATGAAATCGACGACCCGTCGGCGCTGGCCAGCCTGCAGCCGGTGTGGGTCGACCTGCAGGCGCCCACGGCGCAGGAAAAGGGCTGGATCCAGAGCCGCTTCGAGCTCACCATCCCGGCCGACATCGCCGACGAGGACCTCGAGGAATCGGCCCGCTTCTACGAGGGCGACGCCGGCGAGCTGCACATCCGCAGCGACTTCCTGATCGAGGGCGACAGCGAACCCGACGGCGCCCTGGCGCAGAACGTGCGCGTGGCCTTCATCCTGTTCAACAACGTGCTGTTCTCGGTGCATGCCGACGACCTGCCGGTGTTCCGCCTGTTGCGGCTGCGTGCGCGGCGCATCCCGGCCCTGATCGAGGACGCGAAGGACGTGCTGCTCAAGCTGTTCGACGCCGACGCCGAGTACTCGGCCGACGCCCTGGAGGGCATCTACGACCGGCTGGAGGCGGTCAGCGGCCGCGTCCTGCGACAGGACGTGGACGACCGCGCGGCGGGCGACGCGCTGTCGGCGATCGCGCGCGAGGAAGACCTCAACGGCCGCATCCGGCGCAACGTGATGGACACGCGGCGCGCGGTGAGCTTCATGATGCGCAGCCGGCTGCTCGGCGCCGAGCAGTTCGAGGAGGCGCGCCAGATCATGCGCGACATCGACTCGCTCGATTCGCACACTGCCTTCCTGTTCGACAAGATCAACTTCCTCATGGATGCGACGGTCGGCTTCATCAACATCAACCAGAACAAGATCATCAAGATCTTCTCGGTCGCCAGCGTCGCCCTGCTGCCGCCGACCCTGATCGCCAGCGTCTACGGCATGAACTTCGAGCACATGCCCGAGCTGCGCTGGAGCTACGGCTACTATTTCGCGCTTGCCCTGATGGTGTGTTCGGTGGCCGCGCCCTTTCTGTACTTCCGGCGCAAGGGCTGGCTGCGTTGATCGCGTTGCATTTGTCGCGCTCTTTGCCCTTGATACCCATGGTTGCCGGTGCCGGCGACCGTGTCGCGGCTAGATTGCAGGCTGGCCCAGAGACCCCGCTTCGATGAAGATCTTCGCCATCGCCCTGACCGCTGCGCTGCTCGTCGCCAGCCCGGTGCACGCGCAGTTCTCGGTCGTGCCTGCGCCGCAGGCGGGGGCCGCTGAACCCTCGCAGGCGGACAGCCCACAGGCCTACAAGAAGGACTTCGCGACCCACGTCTACAAGTCCTATCCAAGCCGCATCTTCCGCGGCAAGCTGCCGCCGCTGCTGTACAGCGTGATGCTGACCGAGGTCAGGCTGGACGCCCAGGGCAATGTGGTCGACGTGGCAGTGGTGCGCAAGCCCGCGGTGGACGCCGTGGCCCCCTTCATCGTCCAGCTCATCAAACGCGCTGGGCCCTACCCGGCGCCGGTGCGCATGGGCGAGGCCACCGTGCTCGAGATCTGGCTCGTGGACCGCTCCGGCGCCTTCCAGGTCGATACCTTGACAGAAGGCCAGCGCTAGAAGCCCGGCGCCGAAGGCGCTTGAAGGGCTGGACGGGACTGCCGTTCCTGAGCGCTCGAAACCTCACCGGTGCGGCGGACGTCGCACTGGTGAGGCTGGGCTGGGAAAAAGTCTGTCGCGCAGCGCCCCGGGGTGAACGAGGGAGGGAGGAGGAGGAGAGACACCCCAGGATTCCTGCCGATGCTTCGGGTCGTCTGCGCAACAGGAGAAACTTGATTTTGACATCTTTCCGCGTTTCGCGGTCGATGCCAAACATGGGGCTTGTGATCCCGCTGGCGGCGAAAAGTTCCGCCATCCGCACCGGCCCGGCCCGGCCCGGCCCGGGCCGGGCCGTTCCGTGCCGGGCCGTTCCGTGCCGCTGCGCATCGGGCGGCGGCACCGGACCCGCCGCGCAGCCTGTGTTCAGGTCTTCTCGGACTTCTTCGCCGCCATCGCCGCCTCCGCCGCCTTGCGGTCGGCGGCCACGCGCTGGGCGCTGGGGCGCTCGCCGACTTGCTTGACGTAGGCCTTCCAGTCCACGCCGGCGGCGGCCAGCATGTCCTCACCCAGCACCAGCTTGGTCGCCAGCGCCACCAGCGGCAGGCTGGCGTAGGCCGAGGCATCGGCGAGGGTGAAGCGTTCGCCCGCGACATAGGGCGCAAACCGCGCCAGGCGCTGGAAGCCGGCGATGTGGCGCTGCAGGGTCTGGCGCACGCGCGCCTGGGTGGCCTCGTCCACCGTGCCGCCAAAGAAGGCCTGCGCGTACAGCTCGCGCGCCACCAGCTCCAGGTGCAGGTCGACGAAGGTCGCCAGCTCGCGCACCTTGGCCGCCTCGAAGGGATCGCTCGGAACCAGCGCCGGCTCCGGGTAGGCCGCCTCCAGCCAGTCGTTGATGACCTGGCTCTCGCACAGCGCCCCCTGCGGGGTGCGCAGGAAGGGGATCTTGCCCAGCGGCGAGCAGGCGAGCACCGACTCGTCGCGGCTCTTCGTCATCACCAGCTGCTCGGTGAAGGGCAGGCCCTTCTCCAGCAGCACCAGCTTGACCTTGTTGTAGTAGTTCGAGATCGGGAAGCCGCACAGCGTCAGCATGGTTCTCCCTCCAGGGATTCAAGTCCTACCGCTGCGCCCGACCCGGTTGACGAGCGCGATGCCCAACGATACCGCGGCCAGCGCGACCAGCAGACGCGGCGTCACCGGCTCGGAGAGCAGCAGCACGCCGGCCAGCAGGCCGAACACCGGCGTCAGCAGGGTGAAGGCCGAGAGCCGGGTCGCCGGGTAGTGGCGCAGCAGCCAGAACCAGGCCAGGTAGCTGGCGAAGCTGACGACCACGGTCTGGAACGCCAGCGGCCACAGCGACGCGGCGCTCAGGCGCACCGGCAAGGGCTCGCCGACCACGAACGAGGCGAAGACCAGCGCCAAGCCGGACACCGCGAGCTGGTACAGCAGCGTCTTCTCCGGCAGCGCCACCGCGAGCCGGCTGGCGCGCAACACCAGGGTCGTCATGCCCCAGAGCACGGCAGCGGCGATGCCCAGGGCGTCGCCCAGCCACTGCCGAGGTCCGGCGCTGGGGGCGCTGAAGCCGCCGGCAAAGGCCCAGACCACGCCCGCAAACGCCGCCGCCAGGCCAGCGGCCTGCCAGCGGTCCAGCGTCTCGCTGGCGGCGATGAAGGGCATGCCCAGGGCGACGACGAAGGGCGCCAGGTAGATGAACACCGCCATCCGCGACGCGCTGGTGTACTGCAGACCGACGAAGATGCAGCCGAACTCGGCCGCGAACAGCAGGCCGGCGAGCAGGCCGGCACCCAGGCTGCCGTCGCGCTGCCACAGCGCCAGGCCGCGCCAGCGCGCAAAGCCCACCAGCAAGGCGGCCGCGCCGAGCGAGCGCACGCCGGCCTGCAGCAGCGGCGGGATCTCGGCCAGCGCGACCTTGGTCGCCACCTGGTTCACGCCCCACAGCACCGTGCACAGCACGACGAGGGCGATGGCGCGGGGGTCCAGGCTGTGGTGGCGGTCGCTCATCGGGGCGGCATTGTCGGGCCATCGGTGGCGGCGCCTGATCGGTGCCGGCGCGCCGCGCCGCGCAGCATCAGGCTGCAGGCCACCCCGGCCAGGGCCCCGGCGACGGCTCCGGCGAGATGGGCAGCCGGTGCGAGCGCGATGTCCCAGCCTGCAGGATGGGCCAGCGGCCCGGCCCAGGGACGCTCCAGCGCGAGCTTGAGCAGCAGGCCCAGGCACAGCGCCAGCCCGACCGCGCCTTGTGCGCCGCGCCGGGCCAGCAGCTCGATCGCGACCACCGCCACCCCGGCGTGCAGCACGCCGGACAGGCCGCCGTAGTGCGCCAGCGTCGGCTGCGCCAGCAAGGCCAGGTGGGTCAGCGGCCAGGCCGCGAGCCAGGCCAGGGCGGCGCGCGGCGGCAGCCTGGCCGCAGTGCCCAGCGCGGCGAGGACGGCGCAGCCGGCCAGGTTGGCACCCAGGTGCAGCGCGCTCCAGTGGACGAAGGCGGCGCTCCACCAGCGCCAGGGCTGGCGCCACGCCAGCGCCGGCTGCCAGTCCAGCCAGGCCGCCGGCAGCAGCCAGCCCGCGAGGGCACCGACGGCGGCCAGCGCACACAGCGCGCGCCACATCCGGCCGCCGATGGGAAACGCGGCGGCTGGCGTCTCAGAGCCTGGAAGATATGCATCATGCCCGGCATGAGTCATACCTTCACAGGCCCTCAGCCAAAAACCGCCTGCTGCAGGGCGAGCACGGCGGCGCGCTGGGTGGCGTGGCGCTCGGGATCGAAATGGGTCGGCGTTTCGTCCAGGCGCGCCACGTGCTGGGCGCGCCGCAGTTCGCGGTAGGCGTCGGCGGCCGCGCGTCCGATCCCCGGCGCCAGCAGCCCGGCGGCCTCGGCGCGCTGCAGCAAGGCGATGTTGCCGGCGTTGTCGCGCAGTGCCGGGTGCGTCGGCGCGTGCGCGAGCACCAGGTACTGGACCGCGAACTCGACGTCGATCATGCCGCCCGGGCTGTGCTTGACGTCGAAGCGCCCGGCCGGCACCGGGCGCGCCTGGCGCAGCCGCTCGCGCATCGCGTGCACCTCCTGGCGCAGCGCCGCGGGCTCGCGCGGCGCCGCCAGCACGGCGCGCCGCGTCGCCTCGAAGGCCTCGCCGATGGCGGCGTCGCCGGCCGCGAAGCGCGCGCGCGTGAGGGCCTGGTGCTCCCAGGTCCAGGCGGTGTTGCTGCCGCGCCCCTCCTGGTAGCGGCGGAAGGAGGCGATCGAGGTCACCAGCAGCCCGGAATTGCCGTTCGGCCGCAGCGCGGTGTCGATGTCGAACAGCTCGCCGGCATCGGTGCGCAGGGTCAGCCAGGTGATGAGCTTGCGCACGAAGGCGGCGTAGACCTCCTGTGCGCGGTCGGCGTCGGCCTCGTCGCCGTCGTCGTAGAGGAAGACGAGGTCGAGGTCGCTGCCGTAGCCCAGCTCCTTGCCGCCGAGCTTGCCGTAGGCGATGACGGCAAAGCGCGGCTGCTCGCGGTGGCGTCTGGCCATCCGGCTCCAGGCCCAGCGGATGGCCACCTCCAGCGTCACGTCGGCAAGCGCCGACAGGTCGTCGGCGACCTGCTCGACGCTGAGGTCGCCCTCCAGGTCGCGCACCAGGGTGCGGAAGACCTCGCCGTGGTGGGCCCGGCGCAAGGTGTCCAGCAGCGCTTCCTCGTCCGCCTCGCCGCCGCGCGACAGCGCCGCCTGGCGGTCGCCGAGCTCGGCGGCGAAGGCCTCACGGTCGAAACGCTGGTGCACCAGGCGCGCGTCGGCCAGCTCGTCGACGACGCCGGGGTGGCGCATCAGGTAGCGCATCGGCCAGCGCGCCAGCCCGAGCAGGCGCAGCAGCCGGCGCTGCACTGCGGGGCGCTCGGCCAGCAGCGCGAGGTAGCTCTCGCGCCGCAGCAGCGGCTCCACCCAGTCGACGAAACGCAGCGCCGCCTCGGGCGTGCAGGTGCCGTCGGTGATGCATTGCCCGGCGTTGAGCATCAGGCGGCCCAGGCGCAGCCGGCTTTCGTCGCGCAGCGCCAGCACGCGCGGCTGCTGCGCCCAGGCGCGCAGCCGCGTGCCGAGTTCCGGCGGCAGCTTGTCGGGCAGGGCCTCGTGGTCCACCGCCAGCGCCTGCGAACCGCAGCGCTTGCAGCCGCCCTCGCCGGCTGCCGGCGTGCGCCCATCGTGCAGCAGGGCGTCGAACTCCGAGGCCACCAGCTCGCGCACCTCGCCCAGGCGGTCCAGCAGGCCGCAGGCGTCGGCGCGGCAGCTCAGGCCCAGGCTGGTGGCGATCCAGTGCAGGTCGGCGTCGGCCTGCGGCAGCAGGTGGGTCTGCTGGTCGTCCAGGTACTGGATGCGGTGCTCGACGCGGCGCAGGAAGTCGTAGGCCTGCGCCAGCGCCTGCGCGTTGGCCTCGGTCATCAGCCCGTGCGCCACCAGCCGCTGCAGCGCGCGCAGGGTGGAGCGCGTGCGCAGCTCGGGGAACTGGCCGCCGCGCACCACCAGCATGAGCTGGACGATGAACTCGATCTCGCGGATGCCGCCGCGCGAGAGCTTGACGTCGTTCGCGCGTTCGGGGCGCCCGGCGGCACGGCGCTGCGCCTCGTCACGGATCTTGCGGTGCAGCTGGCGCAGGCCCTCGAAGACGCCGTAGTCCAGGTAGCGCCGGTAGACGAAATGGGTGACGAGGGCGCGCAGCTGCAGCGCGCGCCCGCTCTGCACCGCCGCGCGCGGCGCCACGACCCGGCTCTTGAGCCAGGCGAAGCGCTCCCACTCTCGCCCCTGGACCAGGAAGTACTCCTCCAGCATCCCCAGGCTGACCACCGGCGGGCCGGAGTTGCCGTTCGGCCGCAGCGCGAGGTCGACCCGGAACACGAAACCGTCGTCGGTGGTGTCGCCCACCAGGGCGTAGAGCCGGCGCGCGACGAGCGCGAAATACTCGTGCGCCGACACCGGCTGCGCACCGTCGGTCTGGCCCTCGTCCTCGTAGACGTAGACGAGGTCGATGTCGGAGGAGACGTTGAGCTCGCGGCCGCCGAGCTTGCCCATGCCGACGACCCAGAAGTCGATGCGCTGGCCGCTGGCGTCGCGCGGCACGCCATGGCGCGCGTCGGCGTCGGCCAGGGCCTGCGCGAGCGCGCGCTCCAGCGCCACCTCGGCGAGCGCCGTCATCGCCAGCGTCACCGTCTGCAGCGGCGCGCCCTGCTCGACGTCGCGCACCACCAGCCGCTCGATCACCAGGTGGCGCGCCACGCGCAGCGCGCTCGCGAGGTCGCGCCCGCCGTCCAGCAGGCGCTGCACCAGGGCGTCGATCACGGCGGCGTTCGGCGCCTCGCTGCCCAGGGCGCCGAGGACGTCGGCATAGCGGCGGCGCACGCGCTGCACGAAACGGCTGTGGTCGGCGCGCGCCGGGGCGTGGCAACTCATCGGCGTGTGCTAGATTGATCCGCGTCACCGACGGCCGCGCGCGGGGAGCGGGCCGCCGGGCCGCTGCACGCGGCCTCTGTCTGCCCGGGTCGTCTGCATGTCCTCAATGGTGTTCCTCCGCCCTGCGGTGCGCCTGTTCGCCGGCGCCCTGTGGGCCGTGTGGAGTGTCGCGCTGGTGGCGTGGTTGACGCTGCACTGGGGCATTTTGCCGCGCCTGGACGACTGGCGGCCGCAGATCGAGCGCCGCGTCGGGCAGGCGCTGGGGGTGCCGCTGTCGATCGGCCGCATCGAGGTCCGCAGCAGCGGCTGGGTGCCCAGCTTCAGCCTCAGCGACGTGCGCCTGCTGGACACCCAGGGCCGGGTCGCGCTCGCCCTGGGTCGGGTCTCGGCGGCGCTCTCGCCGAGCTCGATCTGGGCCCTGGAGCCGCGCTTCGCCCAGCTGCACCTGGAAGGCGTGGCGCTGGACCTGCGGCGCAGCGCCGACGGTCGGCTGCACGTCGCCGGGCTGGACCTGGACGCGGCCCGCACCGACAACGCCTGGCTGGACTGGTTCCTGCGCCAGCACGAGTTCGTGATACGCCACGGCAGCCTGCGCTGGACCGACGAGACGCGCGGTGCGCCGCCGCTCGTGCTCAGCGACGTCGACCTGGTGCTGCGCAACGGCGCGCGCCGCCACGCCCTGCGCCTGGACGCCACGCCGCCGCCGGACTGGGGCCAGCGCCTGGCGCTGCGCGGCGAGTTTCGCCAGCCGCTGGCGGCCCGGCCGTCGGAGCTGCGGCGCTGGCAGGGCGAGCTCTACGCCATGCTGCCGCAGGTCGACCTGTCCCGGCTCGGCCGCCACCTCAGCCTGCCGTTTGCGCTCCAGGAGGGGCGCGGCGCACTGCGCAGCTGGACGCGCTGGGACGGCGGCCGGCCGGTGGCGCTGACCGCCGACCTCGCCCTCACGCGCGTGGTGGCGCAGCTCGCGCCCGACCTCCCGCCGCTGGCGCTGAGCGAGCTGCGCGGCCGCGTCCAGGGCCGGCAGGACGCGCGCAGCCTGCGGCTGGAAGTCGAGCAACTCGACTTCCTGAGCGACGACGGTCACCGCTGGACGCCGGGCGCGCTGCAGCTGGACCTGCAGCGCGCCCAGGGCGCGGACGACGCCTGGACCGGCCAGGCCTGGGCCGGCGGCGAACTGCGGCTGGACCGGCTGTCGCTGGCGCCGTTGGCGCGGCTGGCGGCGCGCCTGCCGCTGCCGCCGGCCAGCCATGCCGCGCTCGCAAGCCTGGACCCGCAGGGCGAGGTGACCGGCCTCAGCCTGGCCTGGAACGGCCCGCCGCGCCAGCCGCAGCGCTACCGCCTGGGCGCGCGCATCAGCGACTTGGCGCTGGCCGCCGGTGCGCCCGGCCCGGCGAGCGCCGATGTGCCGCAGACCGCCGGCCGCCCGGGCCTGCGCGGGGCGACGCTGGACCTGCAGGCCAGCGAGCGCGGTGGCCAGGCCACGCTGGCCATCGAGCGTGGCGCGCTCGTCTTTCCGGGCGTGTTCGAGGATCCGGTGCTGGCGCTGGACCACGCGCGCGCCGAGCTGGTGTGGGCGGTCGCGGCCGGCGCCGAGGGTGCGCCGCCGGCCGTCGTGCTGCAGGTGCAGGACGCGCAGGCGGCCAACGCCGACGCCGCGCTGCAGTTCGACGGTCGCTGGAGCACCGGCGCCGGCAGCGGCCTCGGTGCCGGCCGGTACCTGCCGGGACAGCTCTCGCTGCAGGGCAAGCTGCTGCGCGGCGACGCGACTCGGGTCGCGCGCTACCTGCCGCTGGGCCTGCCCGTGTCGGCACGCCAGTACGTCGCCAGCGCCTTCAGCGCCGGGCGCATCACCGGCGGCGAGTTCAAGGTCGACGGCGACCTCTGGCGCTTTCCCTTTGTCGACGGCGGGCCGGGGGTCTTCCACATCCGCGCCCAGGTGCAGCAGACGCACTACGCCTTCGTGCCGAGCGAGCCGGGCTGGCCATCGCCCTGGCCGGCCCTGGCCGCGGTGCGCGGCACGCTGGAGTTCGACCGCGGCGCGATGCGCATCCGCGACGCCCAGGCCGAGCTCGCCGGGGTCGCCCTGCAGGCGGTGAACGGCGGCATCGAGGACCTGGCCGGGCAGCGCCTGCTCAAGCTGCAAGGGCGGGCCGACGGCCCGCTCGCCGACATGCTGCGCTTCGTCCGTGGCACGCCGGTGGACGGCTGGACCGGCGGCGCGCTGGCGCAGGCGCAGGCCAGCGGGGCCGCGGCGATGACGCTGGCGCTGGAGATCCCCTTGGCCGATCCGGCGCAGGCGCGCGTGCGCGGCAGCGTGCAGCTGGCCGGCAACGGCCTGCGACTGCAGCCGGACCTGCCCTGGCTGAACCAGCTCCAGGGCCGGGTCGAGTTCAGCGAGCGCGGCCTGACCCTGCCGCCCCTGCAGGCGCGCGCGCTCGGCGGCGCGCTGAGCCTCAGCGGCGGCAGCCAGGCCGACGGCAGCCTGCGCTTCAAGGCCGAAGGCCAGGCCAGCGCCGAAGGCCTGCTGCGCCCGGGCGAGCTGCCGGTGCTGGCGCCGCTGGCCGGGGCGGCCAGCCCGCGCCTGCGCGGCCAGACCGCCTACAGCCTGCAGATCGAGCTGCGCGAGGGACGCACGCAGTGGCAGCTCGACAGCACGCTGGCCGGGCTGGCGCTGGAGCTGCCGGCACCGCTGGACAAGCCGGCGGCGGCGAGCTGGCCGCTGCGCCTGCAGCTGCGCAGCAGCAAGGGCACGGGCTCGGCCGCGGCGGGCGAACGCCTGCAACTCGACCTCGGCGATCGCTTGCATCTGCAGCTCGAGGGTGCCGCGCTCGCGCTGCCGAGCCGGGCCACGCTGGGCGTCGGCGTGGCGGCGCCGGCGCTGCCCGGCACCGGCCTGGCGGCAACGCTGACGCTGCCGGCGCTGGACCTGGACGCCTGGCGCGCGCTGGCGCCGGCCTGGCCGGGCGGCACACCCGGATTGCCTTCCGGCCCGCTGCGGCTGGCCCTGCAGGCGAACGACTTGCGCCTGGACGGGCGCCGCCTGCAGGACGTGGCGCTGACCCTGCAGCGGCGTGCCGAGGGCCCGAACAGCGTCTGGCGCGCCGAAGGCAGCGCGCGCCAGGGCGAAGGCTGGATCGAGTGGCAGCCCGCCGCCGACCCGCAGTCCGCGCCGCGCCTGCGCGCCCGCCTGCTGCGGCTGGACATCCCGCAGGTCGAGGACGCAGCGCCCGCAGCCGACAGCGCCGCGAGCGCCAGCCCGCCATCGATGTCGGTCATCGTCGACGAACTGCGCTGGCGCGGGCGCGCCCTCGGCCGGCTCGAGCTGGAGGCCCAGAACCGTGCCGCCGCTGCGGCACCCGGCGCCAGGGTCTGGCAGCTCGAGCGCCTGCGCCTGAGCAAGCCCGACGCCAGCCTGAGCGCGACCGGCGGCTGGGCGAGCGGGCAGCGCAGCACGCTCGCCTTCGAGCTCGCGCTTGCCGACGGCGGCGCCTTCTTCGAGCGCATGGGTGCCGGCAAGGCGATGCAGGGCGCGCCCGGGCGCATCCACGGCGAGCTGTCGTGGCCGGGACCGCCCACCGCCGCCCGGCTCGCCGCCATGCGCGGCCAGGCCCAGGTCGAGCTGCGCAACGGCCGCTTCCTGGACGCCGAACCGGGGGTGGCGCGCCTGTTCGGCATCCTCAGCCTGCAGGCCTTGCCGCGCCGGCTGCTGCTGGACTTCAGCGACGTCTTCGAGCGCGGCACCAGCTTCGACCGCATCGAGGGCCAGATCGCACTCGCCGACGGCCAGGCGCGCACCAGCAACCTGCGCGTGCTGGGGGTGCAGGCGGCGGTGCTGGTGGAGGGCCGGGCCGACCTGCTGCAGCAGACCCAGGATCTGGTGGTCTACGTCGTGCCCGAGCTCGGCACCGCCGGCGCCAGCCTGGCCTGGGCGGCGGTGAACCCGGCGCTCGGCCTGGGAGCCTTCGTCGCCCAGTGGCTGCTGAACAAGCCGGTCAGTGCCGCCGCCACGCGCGAGTTCCACGTCACCGGGCCCTGGCAGGAGCCCCTCATAGAGCGCGTGCAGCGCAGCGACCGCGCCGACCTTGCCGCGCGCGGCGACCGCGCCGACGACGCCAGCCGCCGCGCCGCGCCGGCGGACGCGCCGCCCGCCGCCGCGGCATCGGCCGCCAGACCGCCATGAACAAAGCCAGCCGCATCGCCGCCCTGCAGATGGTCTCCGCGCCCGAGCTCGACGCCAACCTCGCCAGCGCCGAACGCCTGCTCGCACAGGCCGCCGCCGAGGGTGCCGAGCTGGCCGTGCTGCCCGAGTACTTCTGCCTCATCGGCCGGCGCGACAGCGACAAGCTCGCGCTCGCCGAGCGGCCGGGCAACGGTCCCGTCCAGCGCTTCCTCGCCGATGCCGCGCGCCGGCACCGGCTGTGGATCGTCGGCGGCACGCTGCCGCTGCAAAGCGCGGTGGCGGCGCGCGCGATCAACGCCTGCACGGTCTGGAGCCCGGCGGGCGAGCTGGCGGCGCGCTACGACAAGATCCACCTGTTCAGCTTCGAGCACGGCGATGAACGCTACGACGAGGGCCGCACGCTGCAGGCCGGCAGCGCCCCGGTGGCGCTGCAGGCAGGCGGCCTGCGCCTGGGCCTGTCGGTCTGCTACGACCTGCGCTTCCCCGAGCTCTACCGCGCGCTGATGGACCCGCCCTGCGACCTCCTGTGCGTGCCCTCGGCCTTCACCGTGCCCACCGGGCGTGCGCACTGGGAGCTGCTGCTGCGCGCGCGCGCGGTGGAGAACCAGTGCTACGTGGTCGCCGCGGCGCAGGGCGGCCAGCACGCCAGCGGGCGCCGCACCTGGGGCCACAGCATGGTGGTCGACCCCTGGGGCGAGGTGCTGGCCGAGCTGCCCGAGGGCGAGGGCGTGGTCTGCGCCGATCTCGACCCGGCGCGGCTGGCCGACGTGCGCGCGCGGCTGCCGGCGCTGCGCCACCGGCGCCTGTAGCGCACCGGTCCTGCACCCAGGTCCAGCGGGCGCCCTCAGGCAGCGCGCGCGGGCGCGAAGATGCGCTCGATCGCGGCGTCGATCACGATGCCGCACAGGCTGTAGATCAGCGAGCCTATGAGCGCCGCGCCGAAGCCGGCCACCGACAACCCGGACAGCAGGTGCGCGGCCGACCAGAACATGGCGGCGTTGATGACGAACAGGAACAGGCCCAGGGTGAGCAGCGTCACCGGCAGCGTCAGCAGCACCAGCAGCGGCCGCACCAGGGTGTTGAGCAGGCCCAGCACCAGGGCCGCGAGCATCGCGCTGCCGAAGCTGGCGACCGCCACCCCGGGGTAGAGGTAGGCCACGAAGAGCAGGGCGGCGGCCAGCAGCAGCCAGCGGGTGATGAGGCGCATGGCGCAAGCTTAACCGGCCGCGGGCATGGCCCTTCCGTGCGCGCCCCGGACCCCGCGTGCCGGCGGGCCCGCTGCGCCCCCTGAACCGGGGTGCGCGCGGCGGCGCGCCGCCGCCTATGCTGGGAGCCTGCCCATGTCGTCCCTCATCGCCACCTTGCAGGTCTTTCTGTTGCTGTGCGCGCTGCCGCTGGCGATGCTGGCGTTCCACACCTCGCGCGCGCGGCGCAGCCGGCACGGCAGCTATCTGGCGCTGGCCAGCGTGCTGGCGCTGCTGGCGGCGATGGGGGCGCTGGTCAGCCTGTCGCTGCTGCTCGCCGAAGACGACGCGCTGGACCCGATGCTGGGCTTCGCGACCCCGGCGCTGACGCTCGCGGCCTGCGGCTATGTGCTGCGCCGCAGCACCAGCCAGACGCGGCGCCGGCGGCCCGGTTAAGCTCGGCCGCTTCGTTCCTCCGGAGCCCCCCATGCAATACCGCCGTCTCGGCCGGGCCGGGCTGCGCGTCAGCGCGCTTTCGCTCGGCTCCTGGGTCACCTATCACAACCAGGTCGACGTCAAGTCGGCGGCCGAGATGCTGGCCGCCGCCTACGACGCCGGGATCAACTTCTTCGACAACGCCGAGGCCTACGCCGGCGGGCGCAGCGAGGAGATCATGGGCGCGGCGATCCGCCAGCTCGGCTGGCCGCGGCTGAACTACGTCGTCTCGTCCAAGTACTTCTGGGGCCTGGACCGCGAGGGCGATGCCGTGAACCGGCGCGACACCCTCAACCGAAAGTACCTGATGCAGGCGGTGGACGGCAGCCTGAAGCGCTTCGGCCTCGAGCACATCGACCTCGTGTACTGCCACCGCAGCGACCCGCACACGCCGATCGAGGAGACGGTGCGGGCGATGAACGACATCATCTGCCAGGGCAAGGCCTTGTACTGGGGCACCAGCCAGTGGAGCGCGGCCGACATCCGCGCCGCCTGGGACATCGCCGATCGCCACGGCTGGCACCGGCCGGTGGTCGAGCAGCCGCAGTACCACCTGCTGCACCGCAGGCGCGTCGAGCAGGACTACGCGCGCCTGTACGAGGACATCGGCCTCGGCCTCACGACCTGGAGCCCGCTGGCCAGCGGTCTGCTCAGCGGCAAGTACGTCGCCGGCATCCCGGCCGACAGCCGCGGTGCGCTGGAGCACATGGCCTTTCTGCGCAAGGACCTGACCGACGCCGCGGCCAACGCCGCGGTGGCGCAGCTGGCGCCGATCGCGGCCGAGCTCGGCGCCACGCTGGCGCAGCTGGCGATCGCCTGGGTGGCGTCCAATCCGCGCGTGAGCAGCGTCATCACCGGCGCCTCGCGCATCGCCCAGCTGCACGACAACCTGGGCGCGCTGGCGCTGCTGGACAAGCTCACGCCCGAGCTCAAGGCGCGCATCGACGCCATCACCGCGCCGGTGGTCGACCGCGTCTGATTTGCCGGCCCCGAGACGGGCGTGGGGCGCGCGCGCCGAGGTTCAGGCGTTCAGCGCCGCCCAGCGCTCGGGGGTGCCGACATCGGTCCACGCCCCCGCCCAGCGCCGGCCGCCTGCGCGGCCGGCGGCGATGGCGGATTCCAGCAGCGGGCGCAGCGCCAGCCGCGTCCCCGGCGCCACGCCCTCGAACATCGAGCGCCGGAACAGGCCGACGCTGGCCCAGGTGTAGCGCGGGTCGCAGGCGCCGCTGCGCAGCCGGCCGGCGGCGTCGATGCCGAAGTCGCCCAGCGGGTGATGCGCCGGGTTGTCCACCATCCACAGCAGGCAGTCGAGGTCGCCGGCGAGCGCACCCTGGAACCCGAAGCCGGGCAGGAAGACGTCGCCGGAGACGACCCAGAACACCTCGGCCAGCCGCGGCAAGGCCTTGGCGATGCCGCCCGCGGTCTCCAGCGCGCCGCCGTGGTCGCGCCCCTCCATCGAGTAGTGCAGGCGCAGCCCGAAGCGCGCGCCGTCGCCGAGCGCGGGGGCGAACTGCTCCTCCAGCCAGGCGGTGTTGATGACGACCTCGCGCACCCCGGCGGCCGCCAGCGCCTGCAGATGCCACTCGATCAGCGGCCGCCCGCGCACCGCCAGCAGCGGCTTGGGGCAGCGGTCGGTGTGCGGGCGCAGGCGTTCGCCGCGGCCGGCGGCGAGGATGATGGCGGTGGCAGGCATCGGGTTCACAGGGTGTAGCCGATGGCCGGGCCGGCGGCGGCGATGCGCGCGAACAGGGCACGGTACTCGTCGGCCGGCTCGCAGCCGGTGAGCGGGTCGCGATTCGCCTCGAAGGCGGCATCCAGCGCCGCCCAGTCCTCGGCGTCCAGGTGCTCGCGCGCGGCCGGCAGCACCTGCACCTCCTCGGTCGCCATGTGCTCCAGGTAGAAGCCGATGTAGTGCTGCAACGCCATCTCGAAGGCCTCGCGCCGCGACTCGCCCATCACCTCGAAGGCCAGCAGCGCGCGCTCGAGGCCGCGGATCAATGCCTCGCCGCGCGCGTGCTCGGCATCCAGCCGGTCGAGCACCGCGGCGAGCGCCGGCGCGCGCGCACGCAGGCGCGGGAACAGCAGCGCGCTCTCCTTGTGGTGGTGCAGCCGCTCGGGGAACTCGTCGATGTAGAACACCATCGCGCGCAGGACCTCGAAGTCGGGCCGCGTGCCGAGCCGGCGCGCGTGCGCCAGCAGCATGGACAGCGCGCGCAGCACGGCCGCCAGCGCCTGGTGCTCGTCGCGGATGATCTCGAGGGTGCGGATGTGCATGGTGGCGGCGCGGCCCGGGCCTGCGGTGTCCGCCCGGTGTCCAGCCTGAAATACGGCATTGTGCGCGGCCCTTAGAATGACGGGTTTTCCCGCAGCCGCCCGAGGTCCGCATGCCACCATCGTCCGCCCGCGACCCCAAGCAGATGGCCAACGCCATCCGCGCCCTGGCGATGGACGGCGTGCAGCAGGCCAATTCGGGTCATCCGGGCGCGCCCATGGGCATGGCCGACATCGCGGTCGCGCTCTGGTCCGGCCACCTCAGACACGACCCGGCGCAGCCCCAGTGGGCCGACCGCGACCGCTTCGTGCTCAGCAACGGCCACGGCTCGATGCTGATCTACGCCCTGCTGCACCTCACCGGCTACGCGCTGCCGATGAGCGAGCTGCAGCGATTCCGCCAGCTGCACAGCGCCACTCCCGGGCACCCGGAGGTCGACGTCACCCCGGGCGTGGAAACCACCACCGGCCCGCTCGGCCAGGGGCTGGCGAACGCGGTCGGCATGGCGCTGGCGGAAAAGCTGCTGGCGCACGAGTTCAACCGCGATGGCCACGCCGTCGTCGACCACCGGACCTGGGTCTTCCTCGGCGACGGCTGCCTGATGGAGGGCATCAGCCACGAGGCCTGCGCGCTCGCCGGGGCCTGGAAGCTCGACAAGCTGACCGCGGTCTACGACGACAACGGCATCAGCATCGACGGCCAGATCCGCCCCTGGTTCGTGGACGACGTGGCCGGCCGCTTCAAGGCCAGCGGCTGGCACGTCGTCGGCCCGGTCGACGGCCACGACGCGGCGGCGGTCGACGCCGCGCTGGGCGCGGCCAAGGCGCAGCGCGGGCAGCCGACGCTGGTGATCTGCCGTACCCGCATCGGCGAGGGCTCGCCCAACCGCGCCGGCACCGCCAAGGCGCACGGCGAGGCGCTGGGTGCGGAGGAAGTGCGGCTCACGCGCGAGGCGCTGGGCTGGCCGCACCCGCCGTTCGAGATCCCGGCCGAGGTGGGCGCGATGTGGGATGCGCGCGCCGCCGGCGCCGCCGCCTCGGCCGACTGGCAGGCGCGGCTGGCGGCCTACCGCCTGGCGCACCCCGAGCTGGCGGCCGAGTTCGAGCGCCGCATGGCCGGCGCGCTGCCGGCGAACTTCGCCCAGGTGGCGGTGGATGCCGCCATCGCCGCCCACCGCAGCGCCGCCACCGTGGCCAGCCGCAAGGCCAGCCAGCTCGCGCTGGAGGCCTTCACCGCCGCCCTTCCCGAACTGCTGGGCGGCTCGGCCGACCTCACCGGCTCCAACCTCACCAACACCGCACACACCGCGGCGCTGCGCTTCGACGAAGCCGGCACGCCCAACGGCGGGCGTCACATCAACTACGGCGTGCGCGAGTTCGGCATGGCGGCGGTGATGAACGGGGTGGCGCTGCACGGCGGCTTCATCCCCTACGGCGGCACCTTCCTGACCTTCAGCGACTACAGCCGCAACGCCATCCGGATGGCGGCGCTGATGAAGCGCCGCGTGATCCACGTCTTCACCCACGACAGCATCGGCCTGGGCGAGGACGGGCCCACCCACCAGAGCGTGGAGCACGCCGCCAGCTTGCGCCTGATCCCCCAGCTGGACGTCTGGCGCCCGGCCGACACCGCCGAGACCACGGTGGCCTGGACGCGCGCCCTGCTCAACACGGACCGCCCGACCGCGCTGCTGCTGAGCCGGCAGAACCTGCCCTACCTGCCGAAGGCGGGGCTGGACGAGATCGCGCGCGGCGCCTACGTGCTGGCCGAGCCGTCCGAGGTGGGGCTGAAGAAGAAGGCGCAGGCCGTCATCATCGCCACCGGCTCCGAGGTCCAGCTCGCGCTGCAGGCGCAGGCCCTGCTGGCGGCCGAGCGGATCGCGGTGCGCGTGGTCAGCATGCCCAGCACCACCACCTTCGACCGCCAGGACCGTGCCTACAAGCTGCGCGTCCTGCCCGCCGGGCTGCCGCGCGTCGCGGTCGAGGCCGGAGTCACCGACGGCTGGTGGAAGTACGGCTGCGCGGCGGTGATCGGCCTGGACCGCTACGGCGAGAGCGCCCCCGCGCCGGCGCTGTTCGAGCACTTCCACTTCACGGCACGCAACGTGGCCGACACGCTGCGCCAGGTACTCAGGAATCGTTGAACCCCCCGGAAAGGACTCCGACATGAGCATCAAGATCGGCATCAACGGCTTCGGCCGCATCGGACGCATGGTGTTCCGCGCCGCGGTGCAGAACTTCCCCGGCATCGAGGTGGTCGGCATCAACGACCTGCTGGAGCCCGACTACCTGGCCTACATGCTGAAGTACGACAGCGTGCATGGCCGCTTCAAGGGCGAGGTCGCGGTCGACGGCAACACCCTGGTGGTGAACGGCAAGCGCATCCGCCTGACCGCCGAGAAGGACCCGGCGGCGCTGAAGTGGGGCGAGGTCGGCGCCGACGTGGTGATCGAGTCCACCGGCCTGTTCCTGACCAAGGAAGCGGCGCAAAAGCACATCGCCGCCGGCGCCAAGAAGGTGCTGATGAGCGCGCCGAGCAAGGACGACACGCCGATGTTCGTCTACGGCGTCAACGACAAGAGCTACGCCGGCCAGGCCATCGTCTCCAACGCCAGCTGCACCACCAACTGCCTGGCCCCGGTGGCCAAGGTGCTGAACGACAACTGGGGCATCAAGCGCGGCCTCATGACCACCGTGCACGCCGCCACCGCGACCCAGAAGACGGTCGACGGCCCGAGCAACAAGGACTGGCGCGGCGGCCGCGGCATCCTGGAGAACATCATCCCCAGCTCCACCGGCGCGGCCAAGGCGGTCGGCGTGGTGATCCCCGAGCTGAACAAGAAGCTCACCGGGATGAGCTTCCGCGTGCCCACCAGCGACGTCAGCGTGGTCGACCTCACGGTGGAGCTGAACAAGGAAGCGCCCTGGGACGAGATCTGCGCCGCCATGAAGGCCGCCGCCAACGGCCCCATGAAGGGCGTGCTCGCCTACACCGAGGACAAGGTGGTGGCGACCGACTTCCGCGGCGAGTCCTGCACCAGCGTGTTCGACGCCGAGGCCGGCATCGCGCTGGACAAGACCTTCGTCAAGGTCGTGGCCTGGTACGACAACGAGTGGGGCTACTCGAACAAGGTGCTCGAAATGGTGCAGGTGATGGCCGGCTGAAGCCGCGCCCGGCGCCTGCGCAGCACACGGGGCCCGAGGGCCCCGTTGTCAGTTCTGTGGCCTGCGCGCTCCGCGCTCGGGCTGGCGCCTTGCCCGGCGTCCCTTCAGCCTCGTTTGCAGCCTCGTTTCCAGCCCCGTTTCCGGCCCCGTTTCCGGCGCTGCGGCCGCGTCGGCGCCGCCTACACTGGCCGCATGAACCTCCTGCGCCGCTGCCTGACCGCCTGTGTCCTCATGCTGCCGCTGGCGGCGGCGCCGCAGGCGCGCGTGATCGTCGCCTTCAAGCCCGACGCGGCGCTGCTGCAGACGCAGGCACGCCCGCTCTCGGCGGAGAGCGCACCGCGCCAGGCCGAGCGGCTGCAGCAGCGCGCGAACGCGCTCGCGGCGCGCGCCGGGCTGCCGCTGCGTGCCGGCGCGCGCATCACCGAGCGTTGGCAGGTGGTGCAGGCCGAGGGCCTGGACAGCCAGACCCTGGCGCAGCGCCTGGCGGGCCACCCGGACGTCGCCTGGGCCGTGCCCGACCAGCGCCGGCGTGCCCTGCGGGTTCCGAACGACCCGCTGTACCCGGCGCTGGCCGACGGCTCGCGGCCGCAGGGGCCGGACGCCGGCCAGTGGTACCTGCGCGCCCCCGACGCGGGCTTCCCTGCGGCGGCAAACGCCGAGGCGGCCTGGGACCGCAGCAGCGGTGCTGGTGTCGTGGTCGCCGTCATCGACACCGGGGTGCGGCTGGATCACCCCGACCTGCAGGGCCGGTTGCTGGCGGGCATCGACACCATCGCCGACATCGCGACCGCGAACGACGGCGGCGGCGCCGACACCGACCCCAGCGACCCCGGAGACTGGATCAGCGCCGCCGAGGACCGCGCAGGCGGTTTTGCCGGCTGCGGCGAAAGCACCAGCTCCTGGCACGGCACCCAGGTCGCCACCATC
This sequence comes from Pseudomonadota bacterium, assembly GCA_963205525.1. Next base: position 27,106 of record CAUJJP010000160.1, read on the forward strand.
GCCGCCGCGCGCGCCGACGATGCCATCGGCATGGCCGGTACCGCGCACGGCGCGCGCATCGTCCCGGTGCGGGTGCTGGGCAAGTGCGGCGGCTACGACTCCGACATCGTCGCCGGCATGCTCTGGGCGGCCGGGCTGGAGCGCACGGCCGGGGTGGCCAACGCCAACCCGGCGCGCGTGCTCAACCTCAGCCTGGGCGGTGCCGGCCTGTGCAGCCAGGTCTACGTGGACGCCGTGCGGCGCATCAACGATGCCGGTGCGGTGGTGGTGGCGGCGGCCGGCAACGACGCCGGCCAGGCGGTGGGCACGCCGGCCAACTGCCCGGGCGTGATCGGGGTCGGCGGGCTGCGCCACGTCGGCACCAAGGTCGGCTTCAGCGACCTCGGGCCCGAGATCGCGATCAGCGCGCCCGGCGGCAACTGCGTGTTCGACAGCGAGACCCAGCCCTGCCGCTACCCCATCCTGGCCGGCAGCAACCTCGGCACCCAGGGGCCGGCGGCGTCGGGCTGGACCGACAGCAGCAACTACAGCGTGGGCACCAGCTTCGCCAGCCCCATCGTCGCCGGCGCCGCGGCCCTGGTGTTCGCGCACCGCCCGGCGCTGGAACCGGCTGAACTGCTGCAGGTGCTGCAGGACAGTGCGCGCCCCTTCCCGCAAAGCGGCGCCAGCAACCTGCCGCTGGACGAGACGCCGGTGCCGGCCTGCCGCGCGCCCGACGCCAGCGAGCAGCTGCAGTGCTACTGCCAGGTCGGGCTGTGCGGTGCCGGCATGCTGGACGCGGCCGGCGCGCTGGCCGCCAGCGACGGCGCCTTCGCCCGCATCGCGCTGCGCACCGCGACGCCCACCGCCGACACCAGCGTGCTGCTGGACGGCGGCGCCAGCCTGCCGGGCAGCGCGCAGACACTCACCCGCTATGCCTGGCGCATCGTCGACGGCGGCGGCATCGTGAGCGGTTTCAGCGGCGCGACCAACGCCGCCCAGGCCAGCCTGCAGCCACGCGCCGCCGGCCAGATCACGGTCGAGCTGGAGGTCGGCGACAGCGGCGGCGGCCGCGCGATCACGCGCAGCACGATAGACGTCGCCGCGAACCCGAACCCGACGCCCAAGCCCGCTGGCAGCGGCGGCGGCGCAATGGGCGCAGGCTGGCTGCTCGCGCTGGCGGCGGCGGCGCTCGTGCTGCGGCGGATCGAGGCCTAGGGCTGGCGGGCTAGGGGCAGGCGCTGAACAAGGGCTCGGCGGCGGCGCCGACGGGCGCGATCAGGGCGTCGCGCTCGGCGCTGCTGGCGTCGCTCACGCGCAGCCGGGTGCCTTCACCGCCTTCACTGGTTTCACCGCTTTCACCGCTCTTTCCGTCACCCTGCACGCGCAGCCAGCGCGGCTCGGCGATGCCGGCAGCCTGCAGCGCGGCCACGGCGGCCGCCTGCTGCGCCGCGTCGGCCAGCAGCACCGACTGCAGGCAATGGCGGGCCGCGCTGCCCTTGGCGGCGGGCAGCACCGTCACCGTCTGTGGTCGCAGCTGCCGGGCCAGGCGCTGCGGCTCGCGCTGCGCCTGCTCGTCCGGCAGCGGCAGCCAGCCGCTCGGCAGCCAGCCCTCGCCGGCCGCCCACCACCAGGCGTTGGCCGCCAGCAGCAGCACGAACAGCAGCCTCAGCATGGACGCACGCTGACCTCGCCGCTGCCCACCGCCTGCAGCCGCCCGCTGGCGTCGCGCAGCAGCAGCAGGCCCTGGGCGTCGACCCCGGCGCCGACGCCTTGCAGCTCCTGCGCCCCGTGGGTGCGCAGGGCGCGCCCGGCCAGCAGGTCGCGGCGCGCGAAGGCGGGCGCGAAGGACGCGAAGCCCTCGGCCTCAAAGCGGCGCAGCGCCTGCACCAGCGGCAGCGCCACGCGCGCCAGCACCGCCGGCGGCGTCGCTGCGGGGTCCAGCTCGTCGACGCTGGCACGGCCGTGCGTGAGCACCGGCGCCGTGCCCGCATCCGCCGCCACGGCGCGCACGTTCAGGCCCACGCCCACCACCGCCAGGCGCTGCTTGCCCACCGGCGTGGTCTCGATCAGGATGCCGCCGAGCTTGCGGCCGCCGCCCGGCGCCGCGGCGTCGCGCAGCCAGAGGTCGTTCGGCCACTTCAGGAGCAGCCGCGGGGCGGCGGCGGGCGACTCGGCAGACCCTGGCGACACGGACGCCTCGGGCGGCGCAGGCGGTGCGGTCGGCGCAGGCGGCGCGGGCGGCTCCAGGGCGTCGGCGAGCGCGCAGCCCACCGCCAGCGACAGCCCCGACCAGCCAGTCGCCGGCTGCAGCGCCAGGGCGAGCGAGAAGGTCAGCGCGTCGCCCTCCCCGCTGTGCCAGGGCCGATCCTGGCGCCCGCGGCCCTGGGTCTGGCGCTCCGCCACCAGCAGCGTGGGCTGGAGGTCGCTGCGGCGGCGCCCCGGGTGCTCGCCGCTGCCCGGCTCGCCGCGCGCACGCGCCAGCAGCACGCTGTTGGTCGACCCGAGCTGGGCGCGCACCTCCACCTCCAGCCCCGGCAGCAGCGGCACGAGCTGCCGCCACAGCGCCTCGCTGCCCCAGTCCAGGCGTGTGCGCGCGGCCTCGATGCGCGGGCTGTCCATGGCGGCGCTCAGCGCCCGCGCGGCGCCAGCATGGTGCCGCGGCAGTCGGCGGCGCCGCAGCGGCAGGCGTACTCGCGTTCGAGCTTGCGCGTGCGCCGGGCGTCTATCACCAGCCCGTAGTCGTAGAACAGCTCCTCGCCGGGCTGCAGGTCGCGCAGGGCGCGGATGTAGACGCGGCCGTCGTCGCTCACCTCGGATTCGCAGTTGGGCGCGCAGCCATGGTTGATCCAGCGCGCCGCGTTGCCGCCGTACTTGGCGTCGATGACGCGCTCGTCGTCGACATGGAAATAGAAGGTGTGCTGCGGCTGCGCGGGGTCGTGCGGGTGGCGGCGCAGCGCCTCCGGCCAGCTGATGAGCTCGCCGCGGTACTCGATGACGCGCGCGCCGGCGGCGATGGCGCGGCGCGCGAAGACCCCCTTGCCGTGCACGCCCGAGCGCTTCACCTCGATCCGGCGGCCCGACGCCGCGGCGGTCCGGTTCGCGGTGGCTTGCGCGGTCTTCTTCATTCGGTACATTGAGTCTGTGGGCGCGCGCGTGTGTGCGTGCGCGCGAGAGCAGCGAATTGTAGGCAAGGACCCCGACAACCCATGGGCAAGGCGATCGTCATTGCAGAGAAACCGAGCGTGGCACAGGACATCGTGCGCGCGCTCACCCCCGAAAGCGGCAAGTTCGAGAAGCATGCCGAGCACTTCGAGAACGAGCACTACGTCGTCACCTCGGCGGTCGGCCACCTGGTGGAGATCAAGGCGCCCGAGGCCTACGACGTCAAGCGCGGCAAGTGGAGCTTCGCCCACCTGCCGGTGGTGCCACCGCACTTCGACCTCGCGCCGATCGACAAGACCAAGTCGCGCCTGGGCGCGGTGGTCAAGCTCATCAAGCGCAAGGACGTGGACAGCCTGATCAACGCCTGCGACGCCGGGCGCGAGGGCGAGCTGATCTTCCGCCTCATCGCCCAGTACGCCTACGGCGCCAAGCCGGTGGCCAAGCCGGTGCAGCGGCTTTGGCTGCAGAGCATGACGCCGGCGGCGATCCGCGACGGCTTCGCGCAGCTGCGCAGCGAGCAGCAGATGCAGGGCCTGGCGGACGCCGCGCGCAGCCGCAGCGAGGCCGACTGGCTGATCGGCATCAACGGCACGCGCGCGATGACGGCCTTCAACTCGCGCGACGGCGGCTTCTTCCTCACCACCGTGGGCCGGGTGCAGACGCCGACCCTGAGCATCGTGGTCGAGCGCGAGGAGAAGATCCGCCGCCACGTCGCACGCGACTACTGGGAGCTGCGCGCGCAGTTCGCCGCCGCCGCCGGCGAGTACGAGGGCAAGTGGTTCGACCCGGCGTGGAAGAAGGACGCCGGCGACGCCGAGCGGCGTGCCGACCGCCTGTGGACGGCACAGGCGGCACAGGAGATCGCCGACGCCTGCCGCGGCCGGCCGGCGCAGGTGAGCGAGGAGGCCAAGCCCAGCACCCAGGCCAGCCCGCTGCTGTACGACCTCACCACCTTGCAGCGCGAGGCCAACTCGCGCTTCGGCTTCTCGGCCAAGACCACCTTGTCGATCGCGCAGGCGCTGTACGAGAAGCACAAGGTCCTGACCTACCCGCGGACCGATTCGCGCGCCCTGCCCGAGGACTACCTCGGCACCGTCAAGCAGACCATGGCCATGCTCGCCGACGGCGCCGACTCGGGCTTGCTGGCGCCGATGCGCGAGCTCGCCGCGCACGCGCGCAAGGCGCTGGACGCGGGCTACGTGAAGCTGAGCAAGCGCGTGTTCGACAACGCCAAGGTCTCCGACCACTTCGCCATCATCCCCACCCTGCAAAGCCCCGGCTCGCTCAGCGAGCTCGAGCTCAAGCTCTACGACATGGTGGTCAAGCGCTTCCTCGCCGTCTTCTACCCGAGCGCCGAGTTCATGGTCACCACCCGCATCAGCCGCATCGAGGCCGGCGGCACGACCCAGCACTTCCAGACCAACGGCAAGGTGCTGGTGAACCCCGGCTGGCTCGCGGTCTACGGCCGTGAGGCGCAGGACGAGGACGCCAACCTGGTGCCGGTGGCGCCGGGCGAGGTGGTGCGCACCGAGGCGCTGGAGGTCAAGGCCTTGCAGACCCGACCCCCTGCGCGCTACACCGAGGCCACCCTGCTGTCGGCGATGGAGGGCGCGGGCAAGCTGATCGACGACGACGAGTTGCGCGAGGCCATGCGCGAGAAGGGCCTGGGCACGCCGGCCACGCGCGCGCAGACCATCGAAGGCCTGATCAGCGAGAAATACATGCTGCGCGAAGGCCGCGAGCTGGTGCCCACCGCCAAGGCCTTCCAGCTCATGACCCTGCTGCGCGGCCTCGGGGTGGAAGACCTCACCAAGCCCGAGCTCACCGGCGCCTGGGAACACCGCCTGGCCGAGATGGAGCACGGCCGCCTGGCGCGCGACGACTTCATGGCCGAGATCGCCAAGATGGCCGAGCGCATCGTCATGAAGGCCAAGGAGTACGACCGCGACACCATCCCCGGCGACTACGCCACCCTGGGCGCGCCCTGCCCGCAGTGCGGCGGGGTGGTGAAGGAGAACTACCGCCGCTACGCCTGCGTTGGCCGCGACGGTGCGGGCAGCGGCTGCGAGTTCAGCATCCCCAAGATCCCGGGCGGGCGCGCCTTCGAAGTCGGCGAGGCCGACGCCTTGCTGCGCGACAAGCGCATCGGGCCGCTGGAGGGCTTCCGCTCCAAGGCCGGCTGGCCCTTCACGGCCGAGCTCAGGCTGGTGCCCGACGAGGAGATCGGCAACTGGAAGCTGGAGTTCGACTTCGGCGACGACGCCAAGCAGGCGCAGGCCGACGGCGAGCCGGTGGACTTCTCCGGCCAGGCCTCGCTCGGCCCCTGCCCCAAGTGCAAGGGCCACGTCTACGAGCACGGCAGCAACTACGTCTGCGAGCACGCCGTCGGCCCCAAGCAGACCTGCGACTTCAAGACCGGCCGCATCATCCTGCAGCAGCCGATCTCGCACGAGGAAGCGACCCGGCTGCTCGCCACCGGCCGCACCGCGCTGCTCGACGGCTTCGTCTCCAACCGCACCAAGCGCAAGTTCAAGGCCTTCATGGTCTGGGACGCCAAGGAAGGCAAGGTCGGCTTCGAGTTCGAGCCGCGGCCCGCGCGCACCGCGACGGCGGCAAAGACGGGGGCGAAGACGGGGACGAAGGCGCCGGCGAAGAAGGCCGGCACCGCCGCCGGCGCGGCCTGAGCCACCGGAGGCGGCCCACCCCCTCGACGGACTGGCACGCGACGGCGCCTTCCGCCTCGCCGCCGCGCTGCCCACGCGCGTGCTGCGCCCGCATGCGGTGCCGCGTTGAGCTGCGCAGGCTGTCAAGGAGGCTGCCATGACCCAACCCACCGTCGACGAACTGGCGCGCCAGATCGAAGGCCTGAGTGGCGACGAGCGCGAGGAGTTGCTCAATCGCATCCTGCTGATGCCGGCCGAGGACCAGGCCGAGGTCGATGCCAGCTGGCTGGCCGAGGCCGAGCGCCGGCTGGATGCGATCGACCGCGGTGAAGACACCCCCGTGCCCTGGGAGCAGGTCCGCGGCGAGCTCGGGCTGAAGTGACGCCCGTCGAGCTGTCGTCGGCGGCGCGGCGGGAACTGCTCGACGCTCGCGCGTTCAATTCCGCGGTGACACCCGCGCTGGGCAAGCGCTTCGAATCAAGCATCGACGCCGCGCTGCAGCGCATCGGCACGTCGCCGACCACCTGGCCGCAGGTGTCGCCGAGGCTGCGGCGCTACGTCGTGTCGGAGTTCCCCTGTTCCGTCCTGTACCGCTTTGCCCACGCTCGCGTCCACGTGGTCGCGATCGCTCAGCAGCGGCGTCGCTTTGGCCACTGGCAGGGGCGCTGACCGCCACACCGGCCTCCACGCTCAAGCGCGTCCAGCAGCAGGCCCTGGCCGCGCTTGAGCCTGGCCAACTGGCTGGCGCTGCGCAGCCCCGATGTCGTCGCCGCCGCTACTCGTCCCAGCCGAAGCGCCACCAGGCGACGAGGGCGCACAGGAGGGCAAAGCCCAGCAGCACCGCCACCGCCGGCAGCGCGGCTTCCAGCCCCAGGCCGCGCCAGGTCATGGCGTCCAGGGCGTCGACCGCCCAGCGGGTGGGCAGGGCCAGGGTCAGCTCCTGCAGCCAGGCCGGGAACAGGAAGGCCGGCACCCAGGCGCCACCCAGCATGACGAGCAGCAAGGTGGCCATGATGGACAGGCCGCGCGTGGCGTCGGGGCTGCGGCCCAGGGCCGCGATCATGAGCCCGAAGCTGGCGGTCAGGAGGGCGAAGGCGGCAAGCACCGCCAGCAGCCCGGCACCGCTGCCCAGCACCCGCACCTGGAATATCGCCATGCCCACGCCCAGGATGGCGGCGAAGAGGGCGAAGGCGATCAGCGCCGCGCTGCACAGCCGGCTGCCCAGCAGCATGGCGCGCGACAGCGGCGCCGCGCGCAGCCGCTTCCACAGGTCCTGGCGGCGCAGCAGCAGCAGGCCTATGCCCATGTCCACGCCCAGCAGCAGGATGAACTGCACGCCCATGCCGGCGAAGGAGTGCGCGTAGCCGTTGTAGCCCCGTGGGCTGCCCGCCGGTCCGGCGCCGGCCTCGACGAGATCGGTCTCGAAGGGCTGGCTGATGCCGTCTGCGCCGGGCGGTGCCGGGCTTGCGGCGCCGGATCCGGGTGCCGACGCCGGTGCCGGCACTGCGGCCTGCGCTGCCGGTGCTGTCGCCTGCACCCGGGCGATGCTGTCGAACATCGCCAGCAGATCGGCGCGCGCCTGTGCGCTCAGGCCTGGATCCTGCTGCGCGCCGCGGCGCAGGTCGGCCAGGGTGCTGCCGCGCGGCGAAAAGGCCTCGGCGCTGACCGCCTTCATCGCCTGCTCGGTGAGCAGCCCGCGCAGCAGCGGCAGCACCATGCCCTGCGAGGGATCGTGGATGAGCCGCACGCGCGGCCTGGGCCCGGCACCGAACAGCGCCGGCCCGGCCTGGCGGCCGAAGCCCGGCGGCAGCTCGATGGCGGCGCTGAGCCTGCCGGCGCGCACCGCCTGCTCGGCCCCGGCGGGGTCCAGCCGCTGCACGCGCAGCGCGGGATCGGCCTGCAGCCCGGCCGCGATGCGCTGGCTGGTCGGGCTGTGGTCGAGGTCGACGACGGCGATCTCGATGCGAGAGCGCTCGGCGTTGCCGCCGCCACCGAACAGGAAGCCGAAGAAGGCGCCGATCAGCACCGGCGCCAGCAGGTTGAGCAGCAGCGCGCGCCGGTCCTGAAGGAACAGCGCCAGGTCCTTGCGCACGAGGGCGATGAAGGCATTCATGTGCCGTCGCGCAAGGCGCGCCCGGTGAGTTGCAGGAACACGTCTTCCAGCGTCGCGCGGCCGCTGTGCAGGTGCAGCACCTGCAGGCCCTGGGCCTCGATCTGCGCCAGCACGCGCGCCACGCTGGGCCCCAGGTCCTGCAGCACCAGCTGCAGCTCGCTGCCGCTGGCCTGCGCCTGCAGCACGCCGGGCAGGGTGTGCAGCGGCGCCAGCGCGGGCGCACCGTCCAGACGCAGCAGGAGCTGGCGCGACGCCGGCAGGCGCGCCAGCAGCTCGGGCAGCCGGCCTTCGGCCACCACCCGGCCGTGGTCGACGATGACGATGCGGTCCGCCAGGCGCTCGGCCTCCTCCATGTAGTGGGTGGTGTAGAGCAGCGCCTTGCCGCTGCGTTTGAGCGACTCGATCAGCTCGAAGATGGCGATGCGGCTTTGCGGGTCGACACCGGCGGTGGGCTCGTCCAGCAGCAGCAGCTCGGGCTCGTGGACGAGGGCGCAGGCGATGTGCAGCCGCCGCTTCATGCCGCCGCTGAACTGCGCCGGCTTGTCCTGTGCGCGCTCGGCCAGGCCGACCTCGGCCAGCACTGCGGCGGCGCGCTCGCGGCAGCGCGCGCGCGGCAGGCCGTACAGGGCGCCGAACAGTTCGAGGTTGCGCTGCGCGCCGAGCTGCTCGAACAGCGCCAGCTCCTGCGGCACGAGGCCGATGCGGCGCCGCGCCGCTGCGGCGGCATTGCCGGCGAGCGCATGACCGGCCACCTGCACCGTGCCGGCGTCGGGCTCCAGCAGGCCGGCCAGCATGCCGACGGTGCTGGACTTGCCGGCACCGTTGGGGCCCAGCAAGGCGAGCAGCTCGCCGCCCCGCACCTGCAGCGACAGCCCGGCCACCGCCTCGCGTTCGCCGTAGCGCTTGCGCAGGCCTTGCGCCTGCAGGATCTCGACCATCGCGCCTCCTTCGGACAGGCCGCGATGCTAGGGATCCGGCGGTGCGCCTGCAGCGCCCAGGCGACCGGCTGCCGGCAGCCGGCGCGAACGGTCGTCCTGGCGCCGTCGGCTGCGGTGCGCGACCGCGACGCAGAGGCTGCGCGCCGGTGGCCGGGCGGCGTGCGCGCTGCCGATACCGAGGCTCAGGTGCTCAGGTGCTCAGGTGCTCAGGCGAAAGCGCGCCACCTCGCCGGCCAGGGTGCGTGCGCGGTCCTGCATCGCCGATGCGGTGGCCGCGGTCTGTTCCACCAGCGCCGCGTTCTGCTGCGTCATGCGGTCCAGGTCCTGCACCGCGTCGCCGATCTGGCCGATGCCGCCGGACTGCTCGCGCGCGCTGGTGGCGACGTCGCCGAGCAGGGCGTCGACGCGGCCCGAGGACTGGATGATCTCGTCCATCGTGCCGCCGGCGCGGCGCACGACCTCGCTGCCGGACTCGACCTGCTCCACGCTGTGGCCGATGAGCGTCTTGATCTCGCGCGCCGCCAGCGCGCTGCGCTGCGCCAGGCTGCGCACCTCGCCGGCCACGACCGCGAAGCCGCGCCCCTGCTCGCCCGCGCGCGCCGCCTCCACCGCCGCGTTCAGGGCCAGGATGTTGGTCTGGAAGGCGATGCCGTCGATGGTGCCGATGATCTCGGAGATGCGCGCCGAGGAGTCGCGGATCGCCACCATGGTCTGCATCACCTGCTGCATGGCGCGGCCGCCGGCGGCGGCCACCTCGGCGTTGTGGCGCGCCACCGTCGAGGCCTCGGCCGTGTGGTCGGCGGTCTGGCGCACGGTGGCCGAGATCTGCTCCATCGCCGAGGCCGAGCGCTGCAGGTTGGCCGCCGCCTGCTCGGTGCGCCCCGACAGATCGTGCGCGCCGCTGGCGATCTCGCTGCTGGAGTGCACGATCTCGTCGGACGAACTGCGCACCCGCTGCACCATCTGGCGCAGCGCGCCCTGCATGGTGCGCAGGTCCTCCATCAGCTGCGCGGCCTCGTCGCGCCCCCAGGGCGTGGGCGAGACCGTCAGGTCGCCCTCGGTCATCGCCTGCAGGTAGCGCCGGGTCACCTTCAGGCCGCCGTCCATGACTCGGTAAAAGCTCAGGAACAGGTAGCCGGCGAGCGCGGTCGACACCAGCGCCACCGCCGCCACCCAGGCCAGCCGGCGCTGCGCGTCGGCACGCAGGTCGTCGATCCAGATCCCGGAGCCAACGACCCAGCCCCAGGGCTCGAAGCCCTTGACGTAGGAAAGCTTGTCCACCGGCTTGTCGCTGCCGGCGCGCGGCCACTGATAGTCGACGAAGCCCGCGCCCTCGCGCCGCACTTGGTCGACGAAGGCGACGAACAGCGCCTTGCCGTTCGGGTCCTTGGTCGCGCTGACGTCCTGGCCGTCGAGTTCCGGCTTGATCGGGTGCATCACCACCCGCGGCTGCATGTCGTTGATCCAGAAGTACTCCTTGCCGTCGTAGCGCAGGGCGGAGACGGTCTCGCGGGCGAGCTGCTGCGCCTGCTCGCGGCTGAGCTCGCCGCTGACTTCGCGCGCCTGGGCACGCTCCAGCACGCCGTGCGCCACCTCCACGTGCTGGCGGATCGCGTTGCGGCGGTCCGCCAGGGCGTCGGCCGAGGCCGACTCCAGCAGCCACGCGATCAAGGCCAGCATGGGCAGAGCGACCGCCAGCGAGATCAGCGTCGCCTTGTGGCCGAAGCGCAGCTGCCGGAACAGGCGCACGCCGGGCGCCCACAGGCCGTGGTGGGCAAAGAAGCCGTCGTGCGGCCGTCTGGCAAGAAGGGTGGCAGGCATGGTGAGGGCCTCGATGTCTCGTTGGAATGGAGCTGAGGTCCGTTTATCGACGCACGAAGTGATGACTTGATGACTCACAAGTGATCAATCACTCGGTCGGTGCCGCTGCGCGACAATCTGCGCATGCAGATCGACGACGTCGGCGCCTACATGGCGCAGCTCGGCGCCGCGGCCCGGGCGGCGGCGACGCAGATGGCGGCCGCCACCAGCGCGGCCAAGGCGCAGGCCCTGGTCCTGCTGGCCGCCGGCCTGCGCGCCAAAGCCGGCGCCCTCATGGAGGCGAATGCGCTCGACCTGGCGGCGGCGCAGGACAGCGGCCTGGCGCCGCCGCTGGTCGACCGCCTGCGGCTGACGCCGGCCATCGTCGAGACCGTGGCCGAGGGCTGCGAGCAGATCGCCGCCATGCCCGATCCGGTCGGTGAGATCAGCGAGCTGCGGCGGCGCCCGAGCGGGATCGCGGTCGGCCGCATGCGGGTGCCGCTGGGCGTGTTCGGCATGATCTACGAGAGCCGGCCCAACGTGACCATCGAGGCCGCCTCGCTCGCCATCAAGAGCGGCAACGCCTGCATCCTGCGCGGCGGCTCCGAGGCCTTGCACAGCAACCTGGCGCTGTGGCGGCAGGTGCAGGCGGCGCTGGGGGCGGCCGGGCTGCCGGCCGACGCGGTGCAGCTGGTGCAGACCACCGACCGCGCCGCGGTGGGGCGGCTGATCGCGATGCCGCAGTTCGTCGACGTCATCATCCCGCGCGGCGGCAAGGGCCTGATCGAGCGCATCGCCGCCGAGGCCCGGGTGCCGGTGATCAAGCACCTGGACGGCAACTGCCACGTCTACGTCGACGCCGAGGTCGACCTGGAGCAGGCGCTCGCCGTCACCGACAACGCCAAGACGCAGAAGTACAGCCCCTGCAACGCCGCCGAGAGCCTGCTCGTGCATGCGGCGCAGGCAGCGGCCTTCCTGCCGCGCATCGCTGCCGTCTTCGCCGCCAAGGGGGTGGAGGTACGCGGCTGCGCGCGCACGCGCGCCCTGCTGCCGCAGGCGCGCGCGGCGACCGAGGAGGACTGGGCGACCGAGTACCTGGCGCCCATCATCAGCGTGAAGGTGGTCGACTCGCTGGACGAAGCGATCGCCCACATCAACCGCTACGGCTCGCAGCACACCGACGCCATCCTCACCACCCACCACCCGAGCGCGATGCGTTTTCTGCGTGAAGTCGATTCGGCCAGCGTGATGGTGAATGCGAGCACACGCTTCGCAGATGGTTTCGAGTACGGGCTGGGGGCCGAGATCGGCATCAGCACGGACAAGTTCCACGCCCGCGGCCCGGTCGGCCTGGAAGGCCTGACCTCGCTGAAGTGGGTCGTGCTCGGCCAGGGCGAGATCCGCCGGTGAGCCGCGGACAGCTCGCGGCGCTGGCCGCGGCGGCCCTGCTGGTGTTCTGGGTGGTCGGCGCCTACAACCGCCTGGTGGCCTTGCGCAGCCGCGTCGCCGCCGCCTGGCAGCAGCTGGACGAGGCGCTGCAGCAGCGCGCCCAGGCGGTGCCGCCGCTGGTGGGCGCGCTGCGCGAGGCCCTGGTCGGCGAAGGCGCGGCGCTGGACGCGCTGCTGTCGGCGCAGGCCCAGGTGACGGCCTGCACCGACTTGCTGCGCGCGCGGCCGCTGGCTGCCGAGGCGGCGCAGGCCTTGGCGCACGCCGAGGCGCTGCTGGCGGCGGCGGCGGCACGCGTGCGCTCGCTCACCGAGCTGCAGGCCGGGCTGGCGGAGCGCCCGGCGCTGGCGGCGCCCTTGCAGCTCCTGCGCGAGGCCGAGCCCAGACTCGCGTTTGCGCGCCAGCTCTTCAACGAAGCCGCCCAGGCCCACGACGCCGCGATCGACCAATGGCCGGCGCGGCTGCTGGCCAGGCTGTTCGGGTTCAGGCGCAGCGGCCGGCTCTGAGCGAACGCCAGGCGCCGCCGCCAGCGCCACCCGGCCGACGTGATCGGCCGCTCAGCGCCGCGGGTCAGGCCGCGGGCCCGGCCGGGCAGTCGCATCGGCACCGAGGTCGGCGTCGAGCGCGATCTGCATGCACACCGCCCGGCACAGGCTGGCCGCGCCCTGGTGGCCGATGCGGTAGTAGATCTGGGTCGCGTCGCGCCGCCGGCCCAGCACCCCGGCGCGGTACAGGGTGGCCAGGTGCTGGCTCATGTTGGGCTGCGTGGTGTCGATCTCGGCCAGCAGCTGCGAGACGTTCTTCTCGCCCTGGCACAGCGCGCTGATGATCTTCAGGCGGATGGGTGTTGCCAGGAGGCGGAACAGCTCGGCCGCAGAGGCGAACACCTGGTCCGAATCGGTCGCAGCCGAGGCGTCGCGCTCTATCGCTGAGTCCATGCGCATATCCGTGCATTCGGCAACGGCGATATTGTGCGCGCGGGCAGCAGCGCAGAGCCGGCGTCGTGCATCGGACGCCGGCAAGCCCGGGCGGGGTTCTGGCGGGGTTCTGGCGGGGAACAGGCGGGGTACAGGCGGGGTACAGGCTGCCGGGCTCTGCAGGCCGATCTCAGCGTCCCGCCGGGGCGGCGTCGAAGCGGTAGTGGTCGCGCTGCAGCACCGCCGCCATGGCGGCGATCTCCTCCGGGAACAGGCCCAGGCTCAGCTCCTGGCTGCAGTAGTCCACCATCGCGAGCAGGGCGGCCGGGGTGTTGATGCGTCCGCGCGGCTGGTAGATCGCGCTGCCGTCACCGCCGACGCGCCGGATGTGGCAGCCGGCACAGCGGTGCTCGGAGATCAGCCGCTCGCCCAGCTTCAGGTCGGCGTCCCTGAGCGTGGCGGCCGGGTCGGCGCCGGCCAGCGGGGCTGCCAGGGCGATGGCGGCCAGCGCGGCAGCGCGCGCGCCACGGGCCGACCAGGCCCATGCGGACCGGACCCGCGCCGGCAGGCCGCCGCGGGTCCGTTGCATCACTTGGCGCCGCCGGCGATCCAGGTGGCCAGGGTCGTCAGGTCGGCGTCGCTGAGCTGCGGCTGCGGCGGCATCGGCACCTTGCCCCAGCGCCCGGTGCCGCCGGCCTTGATGTGCTGCTTGATCGTGTCGACGGCGTCCTTCTGGCCGGCGTACTTCTTCGCCACCTCGACGTAGGCCGGGCCGATGACCTTCTTGTCCACCGCATGGCAGGCCGTGCAGGCCTTCTTCTTTGCCAGATCGAGGTTGGCGAAGGCGGGCGTCGCGGCGACACCGAGGGCGAGTGCGGCGAGGGTCAGGGACAAACGGGACATCGTGGCTTCCTTGCGTGGTTGAGAAAAGGCTGGGGCGGGCCGTGCTGCCGGTGTCGGCAGCGCGGAGTCTGGTTCCGGCGCCGGGGCCTTGCGCTGCCCCGGGGTGATCCCCGGCGATTGTGTCAACGCCCGCCGATGCCGCACCGATGACATGACCGGCAGCAGGGTCGGCACTTGCGCCATGACCGCGTACGCGCTTTGGCGGCCGGTGATCGCCCGCTCAGCCCTGCACCGTGCCGCGCGCCTCGCCGAAGCCGATGCGCGCGCGGCCGGCACCGCTGCAGACGGCGCGCAGGATCACGGTGTCGCCGTCGTGCAGGAAGCTGCGGATCTCGCCGCTGGCGAGCGTGAGCGGCTGCTTGCCGCCGTGCGTGAGTTCGAGCATGGAGCCACCCTGGCCGGGGCCCGGGCCGCTCTGGGTGCCGCTGCCCAGCAGGTCGCCGGGCTGCAGGTTGCAGCCACCCACGGTGTGGTGGCTCAGCAGCTGCGCCACCGTCCACCAGCTGTCGCGGAAGTTGCTCTGCATCAGGCGCTGCGGGGCGCTCATCTTCGGTGTCTGCAGCCAGACTTCGAGCGCGATGTCGATGCCGCCGGCGGCGCTGTTGAAGGCCGAGCTCAGGTAGGGCAGGGGCTGCGGCTCGCCGGCCGGGTGGGCGAACGGGACCCGGTAGGGCGCCAGCGCCTCGCGGGTGACGACCCAGGGCGAGATCGTGCTGGCGAAGTTCTTGGACAGGAAGGGCCCCAGCGGCTGGTACTCCCAGGCCTGGAGGTCGCGCGCCGACCAGTCGTTGAGCAGCACCATGCCGAACCAGTCCTCCTCCGCCTGCTCCATGGTCTTGGGTTCGCCCAGGGCGTTGCCGCAGCCCACCAGCACGCCGAGCTCGAGCTCGTAGTCCAGCCGCTTGCAGGGGCCGAAATCCGGGCTCGTGCTGCCGGCCGCGGGTGCGGTCTGGCCCGTCGGTCGCTTCACCCGCTGCGGGCTGACGCCAATCGACGAGACCCGGCCGTGGTAGCCGATGGGCACCCATTTGTAGTTTGGGAGCAACGGATTGTCGGGCCGGAACAGCTTGCCGACCGCGCTCGCGTGGTGGATGCCGGTGTAGAAGTCGGTGTAGTCGCCGATCGCACAGGGCAGCGACATCTCGGCCTGCGCCTGCGGCAGCAGGCACAGCTCGAGGAAGGGGCCTTGCTCGCTGTCCTCGGCCAGGGCCGCCGAGAGCGCGCCGCGCAGGCGCTCGCGTGCCGGCCGGCCCAGGGCCATGAAGGCGTTCAGGTCGCCCGCGGCCAGCGGCTGCAGCAGCTCGGCCACACCGTCCGCCCAGGGGCATTGTTCGAGCGCGAGCTTCAGGTCCAGCACCTGGTCGCCGATCGCGACCCCGATGCGCCAGGGCTGCTCGCTGTGCGCCGGCCGGAAGCGGCCGAAGGGCAGGTTCTGGATCGGGAAGTCGCAATCGGGCCGGTTGGCCGATTCGACCCAGCTGCGCAGCGCCGGGTCGTGGGTGGCGTCGGTGAGCTTCATGGCGTCTGGCTGCGTGGGGCAGCGGTTGGCGGGGCTTCAGGGGCAGAGCTTGTCGACGTCGCGGCGCGCGATCGCGATCGCCTCTTCGAGCACGCGCAGGTCGCCGATGTGGTTGGCCAGCAGCAGCAGCAGGCGTGCCTGCAGCATCTCGCTCTGGGCGTCGCTCAGGCCGCGCTGGCTGCTCAGCAGCCGGTCGTAGAAGGCGTCGCCCGGCATGTAGGGGTGGCGGTAGCGCTCGCCGGGGATGCCGAAGTGGGGCTGGGTGTTCAGGTGTTGGGTCGTCATCGTGCGCTCCGTCATTGACCGCCGGCACGCCGCAGCGCGGTGCGCACCGCGGCGGCGTTGAAGCTGCGCCAGCGCGCGGCCACGTGCTGGTCGGGCCGGATCAGGTAGCAGGTGCCGGCCTGCGCATCGCAGCGGCGCGCCACCAGTCCCTGCAGGTCCTGCAACGCGGCCAC
>CAUJJP010000161.1 GCA_963205525.1 Pseudomonadota bacterium
CGTCAATGGCGACGGCCTGCCGGCCAACCGCACCGGCGCGCCGCCCAAACCCATCGAAAGGCAGGTGTTCGAGGGCCAGACGCTGATGGTGCAGGTCATCAAGGACCCGATCGGCAGCAAGGGCGCGCGGCTGTCGACGCAGATCAGTCTGGCGGGGCGCATGCTGGTGTTCCTGCCGCAGGACGACCACGTGGGCGTGTCGCAGAAGATCCCCGCCGCGCTGCGCGACGAGCTGCGCGGGCGGGTGCAGGCGCTGGCGACCGAGGCGGCCGACGGCGGCCGCACCGGTGGCTTCATCCTGCGCACCAACGCCGAGGACGCCACCGACCCCGAGCTGTCCGAGGACATCGCCTACCTGCGCAAGGCCTGGTCGCGCATCCGCGAAGCGGCCACGCGCCAGCCGCCGGCCAGCCTGCTGCACGAAGACCTGAACCTGCTGCAGCGCGTGCTGCGCGATCTGGCGGGCGAGGCCACGCAGTCGATCCGCATCGATTCGCGCGAGCAGTTCGACGCCCTGCTGGCCTTCGGCCTGGAGTTCATGCCGGCCGCGGCCGAGCGCCTGTCGCACTACAAGGGCGAGCGACCGATCTTCGATCTGTTCAACGTCGACGAGGAAATCACCAAGGCACTGGGCCGGCGCGTCGACCTCAAGTCCGGCGGCTACCTGATCGTCGACCAGACCGAGGCGCTGACCACCATCGACGTCAACACCGGCGGCTTCGTCGGCGCGCGCAACTTCGACGACACGGTGTTCAAGACCAACCTGGAAGCGGCCCTGGCCATTGCGCGCCAGCTGCGGCTGCGCAACCTGGGCGGCATCATCATTATCGACTTCATCGACATGGTGCAGGCCGAGCACCAGCAGGCGGTGCTGGCCGAGCTGCGCAAGCAGCTGGCGCGCGACCGGGTGAAGACGCAGGTGGGCGGCTTCTCGGCGCTGGGGCTGGTGGAGATGACACGCAAGCGCACGCGCGAATCACTGGCGCAGCTGCTGAGCGAGCCGTGCGAGCAGTGCCACGGCAGTGGCCGCGTGCGCACCGCGCGCACCGTGGCCTACGACATCCTGCGCGAAATCCTGCGCGAGGCGCGCCAGTTCAACCCCAAGGAGTTCCGCATCGTCGCCACCCCTGCCGTGGTCGAGATGCTGCTGGACGAGGAAAGCCAGCACCTGGCGGGCCTGTCGGACTTCATCGGCAAGCCGATCTCGTTGCAGGCCGAAAGCAGCATCGGGCCGGATCAGTACGACATCGTGTTGTTGTAGGGCACCCCCTGAGCCGCCTGCGGCGTCTTCCCCCTGGAAGGGGGACGCATCCTGTGTCCAGGGGGACCCTGGCCACGGATGCCCCGCATGGCCTGCTCCGCGGCCGCTTGAAAACCTGGCCGAGCCCGTGAGAGCATGAGATCGGAGCAGGATCACCGAGGCAGTGGGATTACCCCGTGTTGCGCAACCCCGCCGCAATGCCGTTGATGCAGATGTGGATGCCGGTCTGCACGCGCTCGTCGCCGGGTTCGGCGCGCCAGCGGCGCAGCAGCTCGACCTGCAGGTGGTGCAGCGGGTCGATGTAGGGGAAGCGGTGGCGGATCGAGCGCGCCAGCGCGGCGTTGCCGGCCAGGCGCTGGCGGCTGCCGGTGATCCGGGCCAGCGCGTCGTTGGTGCGCTGCCATTCGGCCTCGATCGCGCCAAACACGCGACGGCGCAGCGCGCGGTCGGCCACCAGCTCGCTGTAGCGCGAGCCCAGCGCCGGGTCGCTCTTGGCCAGCACCATGTCGATGTTGGACAGCAGGGTGCGAAAGAACGGCCATTCCCGGTACATGCGCCGCAGCAGGGCCAGCTGCGTGCGCGGGCTGGCCCCCGCAGTTCCGATGAAGGCCTGCACCGCGGCGCCAAAACCGTACCAGCCCGGCAGCGTGAGGCGGCACTGGCCCCAGCTGAAACCCCAGGGGATGGCGCGCAGGTCCTCGATGCGTTCGCTCGGCTTGCGGCTGGCCGGGCGCGAGCCGATGTGGAGCTGGGCGATCTCGCGGATCGGCGTGGCGGTGAAGAAGTAGTCGGCAAAGCCGGGTGTCTCATACACCAGGGCGCGGTAGGCCGTCATGCTGGCCTGTGACAGCTGTTCCGCCGCCTGCAGGAACTCGCCGGGCGCCGCTTGCGTGGGTTGCAGCAGGGTCGCTTCCAGCGTGGCGGCGACCAGCGTCTCCAGGTTGCGGCGGCCGATCTCGGGGTTGGCGTACTTGGAGGCGATCACCTCGCCCTGCTCGGTCAGGCGGATCTGGCCGCGCACCGTGCCCGGCGGCTGCGCCAGGATGGCCTGGTAGCTGGGGCCGCCGCCGCGCCCCACGGTGCCGCCGCGGCCGTGGAACATGCGCAGGCGGATCGGCGCGCCGACGTGCGCGCGGTTGAGCTCGTCGAACAGTTCGACCAGCGCGATCTCGGCACGGTACAGCTCCCAGTTGCTGGTGAAGATGCCGCCGTCCTTGTTGCTGTCGCTGTAGCCCAGCATCACGTCCTGATCGCCGCCACTGGCGCGCACCAGCTCGGCGATGCCGGGGATGGCGTAGAAGGCACGCATGATGGGCGCGGCGTGGCGCAGGTCGGCGATGGTCTCGAACAGCGGCACCACGATCAGGTCGGCGCGCGCGTTTCTGCCTCGCGCGTCGTCGCTCAGGGTGCCCTGCATCAGCCCCACTTCCTTTTGCAGCAGCAGCACCTCCAGCAGGTCGCTCACGGTTTCGGTGTGGCTGATGATGTAGTGGCGAATGGCGTCGCGGCCGTGGCTGCGGCGCAGCGCCAGCGCCGCCTCGAAGATCGCCAGCTCGCCCCCGGTGTGTTCGCCGTATTCGGCGCCCACCACGCGCAGCGGCCGGGCGTCGCGCAGCAGGCGCAGTAGCAGGGTGCAGCGCGCGTCTTCGTCCAGGCCGGCGTAGTCGGCCTCCAGCTGCGCGGTGGCCAGCAGCTCGGCGATCACGCGCTCGTGCTGGTCGGAGCTCTGGCGCA
>CAUJJP010000162.1 GCA_963205525.1 Pseudomonadota bacterium
GAGCGAGCTCGGCGCGCTGCGCGAGCGATTTGCCGGCGTGGCGCAGGCCAACCCATGGCTGCTGCAATGGCTGGTCGGACCGCTGACCAGCTCGCTGCTGGCTGCCCAGGTGGTGTCCTGGCAGGCCCTGGTGCTGATGATCTCGCGCGGCCGGCTGACGCTGCGCACCGGCATGACCGAGCCGCAGCCGCAGGACCTGGACGCCTGGCTGCGCCTGTTCCACCAGGCCATGCGCGAGGCCAGGCGGGTCGGCGAACAGGTGGCCGAACTCGGCCACGCGAGCACCCAGCCCAGCCTGTTCAGCGCCAGCCATACGCCCGACAGCGACCTTCGCTGAGCGCCCCGGATCGCTGCCGGCCTTCAACCCGCGCCGAAGCGCGGCGCGCGCTTGTCCAGGAAGGCGCGTATGCCTTCGCCGCCGTTGGCATGGAAGAGGTTGCGCACGAAGTGCTCGCGCTCGCGGTCGAGCTGCGCGCGCAGGGGTGAGTGCAGGGCCTCGTTCAGCAACTGCTTGGCGCTGTCCAGCGCGTTCGGCGCCATCGCCGCCAGTTCGTCGGCGAGCGCGAGGGCATGCGTCAGCGCCTGGCCGTGGTCCACGACCTCGTTCACCAGTCCCAGCCCTTGCCATGCCTGCGCCGACTGCGGCGTCGGCAGCCACAGCATGCGCAGCGCCAGCGCACGAGGCAGGCGTTGCGCAAGCTGCCAGCTCGCGCCGGCATCGGGCGACAGGCCGACGCGGCCCCAGGAGAGAACGAACTTCGCATCCTCCGCCGCCACCACGAGGTCGCAGGCCAGCACCAGGCTGGCGCCGGCGCCCGCGGCAAAGCCCTCGACGGCGGCGATCACCGGCTTCGGGCACTGCGCCAGCGCCTCGACCAGGCCGTGCAGCAGCTGCATGGTCTCGAACTGGGCGGCGGGCTCGCCGTCGCGCACGCCGAGCAGCCGCGGCAGATTGCCGCCGCCGCAGAAGTGCTCGCCGTCGCCGCGCAGGACGAGGCAGCGGACCTCGGGGTCGGCGGCGGCGCGCTGCACCACCTCCAGGCCGGCGGCGCTGGCCTGCGGCGACAGGCTGTTGCGCGTGGCCGGATCGCTCAGGGTCAGCACGAGGGTCTGGCCCCGGCGCTCGGTGCACATTTGCGAAGCCATCGCGTTCATTGTGGCATGCGTCGCGCAGGGCCCGGCTTTGCGCCGCGGGGCGTGTAACGAAGCGTGCTAGAGTGGCCCGGCGTCGGATTCCCACATGTGCCGAGCATGCAGAAGAAGAAGCGGATTCCGTTCGTTCACCTCCTCGTCGCCGTCGGTGTCGCCTGTGCCGCCGGCCTGCCGGCCACGTCGGCGCAAGCCCTGGGATTTCTGAGCCAGACGAGCGCGACCGTGCTCGGCCGCAGCCTGGATTTCCGCGCCGTGGTGCGGCCGGACGAGGGCCAGCCGCTGGAGGCTGCCTGCGTGCGTGCGGTGGTGGGCGTCGGCGAGCGCACGCTGCCGGCGCACGCCGTGAGCAGCGTGGTGACCACCGGGCCGGGTGACACCGCGGTGGTGCGCGTCGTCACCCAGAGCCGGATCGACGAACCCATCGTCACCGTCCGGCTGGAGATCGGGTGCAACTCGAGCGTGACGCGCAGCTTCACCGTGTTTGCCGACCCGCCCGCGGTCGAGCTCAACCCCACGGCGACCGCCTTGCCGCTGGCGCAGGACGCGCCAGCGGCGCAACAGGTCTCGCAGCAGGCATCGCAACAAGCGGCGCCACAAACGGCGCTACAAGCGGCACCGGCCACCGATGCGACGCTGCGGGTCGCGCAGGCGAGCCAGACGCCGGCACCCGCCGGCCCAGGCGCCCGTGCTCCCGCCAGCGCACTTGCCGTCGCGTCTGCCGCCGCCGCGCCTGCGGCCCCCAAGGCCCAGCGACCACGTCGCAAACCGCGCGCGCGGCCGAGTGCCACCACGCCGGCCGACCCGGCACCGGCTGCAAGGTCGCGCTTGCGGCTGGAAGCATCGCCAGCGCTGCCGCCGGCCTCGGCGCCCACGGTCGAGTCGGCGTCCGAAGCGGCTTCCTCGGCGGCGACCCTGGCGCTGGTGGACGAAGCCAACGAGGCGGTGAAGTCGGCCCTGGCGGCGGCCTCGGCATCGCAGGCGCGCATCGCGGCGCTGGAGCGCAGCGTGCAGGCGCTGACCGCAGCCGCCAGCGAGCAGCGTGCCCTGGTCGAGCAACTGGGTCTGCGCGCCGCAAGGGCGCAGTCGGACTCGCGCTGGTTCTGGCCGCTGCTGCTCGCGGCCGCGGTGCTGGCACTGCTCTCGGCCTGGCTGTGGTGGCGCTTGCGCGAACTGGAGCGCGAGCGCCGCCAGGGCTGGCTGGCTGCCGCGCAGGCGACGCCTTCGGCTCCGACTGCAGGCGGGCCGATGCCGGCGCCCGGACCTGGGGACCGTCCTTCGTCCTCGCAGCTGCCCTTGCTGGTGGAGCGCCGGCTGCGTCCGCGCAACGGGGTGGGCGCCGGGCTGGCACCGGCTCATCAGCCCATACCCTCCGAGTTTCCCGCCCCGGCTCCCATGCCGCGGCGCGAGCTCCCGCGCAGTGAACAGGCCGAGCCGCAAGCCGAGGCCGAGCTTGACGTCCAGCGCACCCTGCCCTTGGTCGGCGCGCCGCCGCCGCGCGCGCCGGCAGCACCGGTACCACAGGCGCCGCGCGACGTCAGCGCCGAGGAGCTCATAGACCTGGAGCAGCAGGCCGAGTTCTTCGTCGTCCTCGGCCAGGACGAGGCGGCGATCGACTTGCTGGTGGCGCACGTGCGCGACAGTGGCGGCGCCAGCCCGCTGCCCTATCTGAAGCTGCTGGAGATCTACCACCGGCGCGGCGACCACGAGGCCTACGAGCGCACGCGTGATCGCTTCAACCAGCGTTTCAACGCCCACGCGCCGGCCTGGGACATCGGCGCCGGGGCGGGCCGCGTGCTGGAGGACTACCCGGTCGTCGTGAGCTGGCTGCAGCGGGTCTGGCCGCGACCGCTGGACGCGATGGCGGACCTGGAGTCGCTGCTGTTCAGGCGCGATGGCGGCGAACTGTTCGATCTGCCGGCCTACCGCGAGCTGCTCATGCTCTACGGCCTGGCGCGCGAGCTGCTGGACGGCGAGCCCGGCAGCGGCCAGCCGGTGGACGTACTGCTGCCGCTGGCCGACGGTGACGGCTTCATGCAGACCTCGCCGCGCCCGTATTTCGGCGACGAGACCCGCCCGCTGGAGGTCCAGCCCACGGCGCCGCTGGACCTGGACCTCGACGAGGGCAGCGGACGCCTGGGCTGACACTTGCGCCGGGCGGCCCTGGCTAACCGCAACACCGGGCGAGCCGTCCGGCAACCGTCAGGACGGCGCGGCGGCCGCCAGCCCTCTTCAGAGCCGCGCCAGGCGTGCCAGCGCGTCGTCCAGGGTCTGGTCCTTCTTCGCGAAGCACAGCCGCGCCAGGCCTTGCTGGCGGCCGTCGGCGTAGAAGGCACTGATCGGGATCGCCGCCACGCCGAGCTCGGTGGTCAGCCACTCGCAGAACGCGATCTCGTCCAGGCCGCTCACGCGCGCGTAGTCCACGGTCTGGAAATAGGTGCCTTCGCAGGGCAGCAGACGCAGCTTGGACGACGCCAGACCGGCGCGGAAGCGGTCGCGCTTGGCCTGGTAGAAGGCCGCCAGACCCATGTAGGGCGCCGGATCGGCGAGGTAGCCGGCCAGCGCGTGCTGCATCGGCGTGTTGACGCAGAACACGTTGAACTGGTGCACCTTGCGGAACTCGGCCATCAATGGCGCCGGGGCGGCCACGGTACCGACCTTCCAGCCGGTGACGTGGAAGGTCTTGCCGAAGCTGGAGATGACGAAGCTGCGCGCCGCCAGCCCCGGCAGGCTGGACGCCGAGACGTGCGGCCGGCCGTCGAACACCATGTGCTCGTAGACCTCGTCGCTGATCAGCAGCACCTCGGTGGGCGCCAGCAGCTCGGCGAGCTGCTGCCACTCCTGTGCCGTCCAGACGCTGCCGGTGGGATTGTGCGGCGAGTTGACGATGATTGCCCGCGTGCGCGGCCCGATCGCCGTGCCGATGGCGTCCAGGTCGGGGCGGAAGCTGCCTGGCTTCAGCGGCACACGCACGACCCGGCCGCCCGCCAGCGCGATGCTGGGGGCGTAGCTGTCGTAGCAGGGTTCGAGGACGATGACCTCGTCGCCCGGGTGCACGCAGCACAGCACCGCGGTCAGGATCGCCTGCGTCGCGCCGGCGGTCACGGTCAGCTCGGCCTCGGCGTCGTAGCGGTGGCCGTACAAGGCCGCGATCTTGGCCGCCACCGCCTGGCGCAGCGCCGGCACGCCGGTCATGGGCGCGTACTGGTTCAGGCCGCGCTGCATCGCGTGCGTGACCTGCTGCGTGAGTGCGGGGTCGCAGTCGAAGTCCGGGAAGCCCTGGCCGAGGTTGACCGCGCCGGTCCGTGCGGCCAGCGCCGACATGAGGGTGAAGATGGTGGTGCCGACTTCGGGCAGGCGGCTGTGCAGGGCAGGGCTGGGCTGGGTCATGGGTTCACAGTGCGTAGTCGTCGCCGCCGCCGGCCACCGCGCGCTCGATCAGCGCGCGCGTGAGCCGGTCGGACAGCAGTTCGGCGAAGGTGTAGACGAAGTGGCGCAGGTAGGCGCCGCGGCGAAAGGCCACGCGTGAGATGTTGCGGCCGAACAAGTGCCCCACCGGGCGCGCGAGCAGGCCGGTGCGATACGCCGCCGCGCTGCCAGGCTCGGCAGCGCTGGCCACGGTGGCGCCGGCCGCATCGCTGTCCTCGCGCATCGCCATCTCGGCCACCAGGCCGACGCCCAGGCCGAGCCGGACATAGGTCTTGATGACGTCGGCGTCGATCGCCTCCAGCACGAAGTCCGGCGTCAGGCGGCGCTGCGCGAAGGCCTGGTCGATGCGGCGCCGGCCGGTGAAGCTGGGGTGGTAGGACACCAGCGGCTGCGCCGCCAGCTGCTCCAGGGTGAGCGCCGGGCCTTCGGCCAGGGCGTGCCCGACCGGCATCACCGCCACGTGCTGCCAGTCGTAGCAGGGCAGGGTGATGAGCTCCGGGTGCTCCTCCAGCGATTCGGTGGCCAGGCCGATGTCGGCGCCACCGTCCAGCAGCATGCGCGCCACCTGGTCCGGGTTGCCCTGGTGCAGCGCCACCCGTACCGCCGGGAAGCGCCGGCGCAGCTGGGCGATCGGCCCCGGCAGGGTGTAGCGGGCCTGGGTGTGGGTGGTGGCGATCGACAGGGTGCCGCTTTCCTGGCGCGAGTACTCCTCGCCGATGCGGCGCAGGTTGTCCAGCTCCTGCAGGATGCGCTCGATCGCCGCCACCACCTGGGTGCCGGGCTCGGTGACGCGACGCAGGCGCTTGCCGTGGCGCTGGAAGATCTGCACCCCGAGCTCCTCCTCCAGCTCGAGGATGGCCTTGCTGACCCCGGGCTGCGAGGTGTGCAGGGCGCGCGCCGCCTCGGTCAGATTCAGGCCGCGGCGCACCGCCTCGCGCACGTAGCGGAACTGGTGCAGGTTCATGGCGGTCCCGCGCTGTGCGCCGCTCCAAGAGCGGCCAGGGCCGCGGCAGCGATGGCGTCCATCACCGCCGGCAGCTCGCCCACCGGCGGCTGCAGCGTCCAGCGCAGCCCGGGGTGAAGCGCGCGCAATTGGTCGAGCAGCCCGGGCAGGGTCTGCCGCAGGTGGTTGCCGGCGCCGAAGAACAGAGGCAGCACCACGACCTCGGTGCATCCGGCAGCCGCCAGCTCGGCGCCGGCCTGCGCCAGATCGGGCGCCATCAGCTCCAGGAAGGCCAGCCGCAGCTCGACCGTCGGTGCCTGCGTGCGCACGCGCTCGGCCAGCGCCTGCAGCGGCGCGGCCCAGCGCGGGTCGCGCGAGCCGTGGGCCAGGAGCACGATGCCGGGCTTCATGGCGTCAGCGGTAGCGCACCAGCCAGCCGAAGGCGGCCAGCGAGAGCAGCAGGTAGACCAGCCCAGGCGCCGCGGACACCAGCCAGGGCGTGAGGTCGGACAGCAGGCCGATGTGGCCGGCCACGTTGTTCAGCAGCACGAAGCTGATGCCCAGCATGATGCCGCCGAACACCTTCAGGCTGACCCCGCCGGCGCGCGCCGAGAGGTAGGCGAAAGGCAGCGCCAGCGCCACCATCACGACGCAGGCCAGGGGGTACAGCGCGCGCTTCCAGAACTGCAGCTCGTAGCGTTGCGCGGCCTGCTCCTGCGCCTGCAGGTGGCGGCTGTAGCGCCACAGCTCGAGCGTCGTCATGGTTTCCGCCGGCAGCAGCGCGGCGGCCACCACCCGCGCATCCAGCGTCGTCGGCCACTGCCGCTGCGCATCGTGCCGGTGCAGCACCGCGCCTGCGCCGTCCGCGGGCCAGGTCAGCGACTGCGCATCCTCCAGCCGCCAGGCCGCGTCGCCCACCACGGCGTGCGGCGCGCTCAGGCGCTGCGCCAGCCGGCCCTGGGCATCGAAGGCGTAGATGCGCACCTCGCGCAGCGTGCCGTCGGCGTTCAGGCCGCCGACCTTGACCGACACCGACTGCGTGCCGGCGCTGGTCTGCGCCCGCTCCTTGAGCCAGGCACCAGGGCCCGAGAGGTTCAGGCCGCCGCCGGCTCGCGCCTTCAGCAGCACCGCCTGGCGCTCGCTCACCGGGGCCACGATGTCGCCGAGGGCGAAGGTCAGGAGCGCGAACGCCGCGCCCAGCGCGGCCAGCAGCAGCAGCGCCCGCTTCGGCCCCAGGCCACCGGTGCGCAGGATGGTGAACTCCGAGCTCTGCGCCAGCCGCGCCAGCGCGTAGATGGTGCCGATCAGCACCGCGATCGGCATCAGCTCGTAGCCGTGACCGGGCAGCGCCAGCAGCGCCGTCAGCACCGCCACCGCCACCGTGCGTCCGCGCTGGCCCACGCTGTCGAGCTGGTCGACGAGGTCGATGAAGAAGAACAGCGAGAGGAAGGCCAGACCGACGAAGACGACCGCCGACACGATGTCGCGGTACAGCAGCCGGCGTACCGTCTTCATGCCGGCACCCTTCGCGGCTCCCGGCGCGGCCACAAGCGCCGAGCCGCGCCCTGGTCGCGCCACACCAGCAGGGCCAGCGCGAGCGTGAAGGCGCTGCCATGCAGCGTCAGCAAGGCCAGGCCCAGCTCCAGCCGGCCGGAGGCCACCCAGGCCTGCGCGAGCCCTATCAGGTTGTAGTAGACGACGAAGCCCAGCAGCGCGAACAGGAGGTTCCAGTTGCTCGGCCGCCGCGGCGAGGTGGCCGACAGGCCAATGCCCAGCAGCAGCAGGTTGGTCGCCCCCAGCACCAGCCCGAGGCGCCAGGACAGCTCGCCCTGGTGGCGCAGGCCGGGCTCGCGCAGCAGGTCCACGGTGGCCATGGCACGCGGCGGCAGCTGGGTCGCCAGCCTTGCTGCGCGCTCCCCGATGACGACCCGGTAGTCCGCGAACTCGGCCTGCGCGAGCTCGCCGCTGCGCTGGTCGATGTCGGTGCGCTGGCCGCGCTCGAGCACCAGCACACGGTCCTCGCCTTCGGTCTGCAGCCGACCCTCGCTGGCCGAGGTCACCGACTCGACCTTGCCGTTGTTGGCCAGCACGAAGACGTTGCGCGCCAGGGCCGGCGCGTCGCCGCCCTGCGCGTCGCGCTCGATGAAGAACACGCGCGAGCCGTCGGCTGATTGCTGGAACACGCCCGGCGTCACGCGCGAGAGGTCGGAGCGTGCGGCGTAGCGCTCGCGCAGCTCGGCGCCGCTGCGGCTGCCCCAGGGCACGACGAACAGCGTCAGCGCGGCGATCACCAGCAGCACCGGCCAGGTGCTGCGCAGCACCGGGCGCACGAAGCGTGAGAGTCCGACGCCGCTGGCAAACCAGATCACCATCTCGCTGTCGCGGTACATGCGTCCGAGGGTGATGACGACGGCGACGAACAGCGACAGCGCCAGCATCGTCGGCAGGTTGCTCAAGGCCACGAAACCGAGCAGCAGCACCACGTCCTGGGGCGCGATCTGGCCCTTGGCGGCCTGGCCCACGGTGCGTATCAGCAGCATCGTCAGCACGATGGTCAGGATCACCACCAGGGTGGCGCCGAAGCCGCGCGCGAGCTCTCTCCTGACCGTCGAATCGAATACCATCTGCCGCTTTTCAGGGCCCCTCGGGCCAGGACGAGCGATTATGGACTTCAGGACCCTGGTGCCTGGCGCGGGCGGCGCCGCCAGCGTGGCGGCCGATGCGCTGCTCGTGATCATCGGTGGCGACGCCGTTCCCGCCGCGCTGCCCAAGGCGCTGGCCAGCGCCTGCCAGCGCCTGCTGGACCGCGGCGACTTCGCGTTCCAGGCAGGGCGCACCGCGTGGCTGACCGATGTCGAGGGCGTGAAAGCACGCCGCGTCGTCTTCGCCTGGGCCGCCGATGGCGGGCTGGCGGCGCTGCGCAAGGCGCTGGGCGCGGGGCTGGCGCTGATCAAGGGCGGCGGCAGCAGCCAGCTCGCGGTGGCCATCGCCGGTGCCGCGCCGGTGGACGCCGAAGCCGCCTGCGCGCTGGTGACGGTGTTGCGCAGCGAGCTGTACGTCTACCGCGCGACCAAGCCCAGCGCGCCGCCGCCGGCCAAGCTGCAGCGCGTGACCCTGCTGGTGGACAAGGCGCAGGCCGGCGCCGCAAATGCCGGGCTCAAGAAGGGCCAGGCGCTGGCCGCAGGTGTCGAGCTGGCGCGCGAGTGCGCGAACCGGCCCGGCAACGTGTGCACGCCCAGCCACCTCGCCGCCGAAGCGCGCAAGCTGGCCAAGGCGCCGCGCATCAAGGCCGAGGTGCTGGACCGCAAGGACTGCGAGAAGCTCGGCATGGGCAGCTTCATGGCGGTGGCGCAGGGCACGGCGCAGCCGCCGCGCTTCATCGTCCTGCGCTACAGCGGCGGCGCCAAGTCGGCTGCGCCCGTGGTGCTGGTGGGCAAGGGCATCACCTTCGACAGCGGCGGCATCTCGCTCAAGCCCGGCGCCGAGATGGACGAGATGAAGTTCGACATGGGCGGCGCCGCCAGCGTGCTGGGCACCTTCAAGGCGCTCGCCGAGCTGCAGCCGGCGCTCAACGTCGTCGGCCTGATTCCGGCCACCGAGAACATGCCGGGCGGGCGCGCGGTCAAGCCCGGCGACGTCGTCACCAGCATGAGCGGGCAGACGATAGAGATCCTGAACACCGACGCCGAAGGCCGGCTCATCCTGTGCGATGCGCTGACCTATGCCGAGCGCCTGAAGCCGGCGGCGGTGATCGACATCGCCACCCTCACCGGCGCCTGCGTGATCGCCCTCGGCCACCACCGCAGCGGCCTGTTCAGCGCCGACGACGCGCTCGCCGCCGATCTGCTGGCCGCCGGCGAGCGCAGCGGCGATCCGGCCTGGCGCATGCCGCTGGACGCCGAGTACGACGAAGGCCTCAAGAGCAGCTTCGCCGACGTGGCCAACATCGCCGGCCGCGCCGGGGGCGCGATCACGGCGGCGATGTTCCTCAAGCGCTTTGCCGGCAAGTACCGCTGGGCACACCTGGACATCGCCGGCACGGCCTGGAAGTCCGGCGCCGCCAAGGGCGCCACCGGGCGCCCGGTGCCGCTGCTCCTGAACTACCTGCTCGCGCAGGCCGGCTGAAGGCCGCGCGCGCCGTCGCCGTGGCGCTGCCGCAGGTGAGTTTCCACACCGGCCTGGCGGATCCGGTGCAGTTTGCCTGCCGCATCCTGCGCAAGGCCTGGCGTCAGCGCGCACGCGTGCTCGTCACCGCGGCACCCGACACCGCGGCCGCGCTGGACGCGGCGCTGTGGACCTCGATGCCCGGCGATTTCCTGCCCCATCTGCGCCTGCCCGCGGCGCCGGCACTGCTGGCGCGCACGCCGATCTGGATCGCCGCCGCTCTGCCCGCGGAGCTGCGCTTGCAGGCGCCGCGCATCCGGCTCAACCTGGGTGCCGAGGGCTGGGACGATGCCGGCGCTGTCGACCGCGTGATCGAGCTCGTCGGCGACGGTGCGGAAGCAGTCCGCGCCGGCCGTGCACGCTGGCGCCGCTACGAGCAGGACTGGGGCGTCAAGCCCGAGCATCTGCCTGTGGCGGGATGACGCCGACTCAGGGCCGCCCCTGATCGAAGTCGTAAAGGGCAACCCTACAATGTGCCCTTTTCAGTGCCCCCGTGGCAGAAAGGCGAACTCGATGAAACGGCATGTTCTGGCGATTTCGGTGATGTCGGCGGCCCTGCTGGCTGCCTGCGGCAAGAAGGAGGAGGCCGCCCCGGCACCCGCGGCCGCGCCCGCCGCAGCTCCCGCGGTGGAGGGCATCACCGTCAAGATCGGCCACGTCGGCCCGACCAGCGGCGCCATCGCGCACCTGGGCAAGGACAACGAGAACGGCGCCCGCATGGCCATCGACGAGCTCAACGCCAAGGGCGTGATGATCGGCGGCAAGAAGGCCACCTTCGAGCTGCTCGCCGAAGACGACGCCGCCGACCCGAAGCAGGGCACCGCCGCGGCGCAGAAGCTGGTCGACAGCAAGGTCAACGGCGTCATCGGCCACCTGAACTCCGGCACCACCATCCCCGCCTCGAAGATCTACTTCGACGCCGGCATTGCGCAGATCTCCCCGTCTGCCACCAACCCCAAGTACACGCGCCAGGGCTACAAGACGGCCTTCCGCGTGGTGGCTGACGACACCCAGCTCGGCGGCACGCTGGGCAAGTACGCCGCCACGACGCTGGCTGCCAAGAGCGTGGCCGTGGTCGACGACCGCACCGCCTACGGCCAAGGCGTGGCCGAGGAGTTCGCCAAGGGCGCCGAGGCCGCTGGCGCCAAGGTCGTGAGCACCCAGTTCACCACCGAC
The DNA here is from genome assembly GCA_963205525.1 of Pseudomonadota bacterium. The sequence goes on from CAUJJP010000162.1 coordinate 10,862, forward strand.
AAGGCCACCGACTTCACCGCCATCCTGACCGCCATCAAGAAGGAGAAGCCGGACGTCATCTTCTTCGGTGGCATGGACGCCGTCGCCGGGCCCATGCTGCGCCAGATGAAGCAGCTCGGCATCAAAGCCAAGTTCATGGGCGGCGACGGCATCTGCTCGGGCGCCCTGCCCGAGCTGGCCGCCGGCACGATCGCCGACGAGAGCGTGGTTTGCGCCGAAGCCGGTGGCGTCGAGGGCGAGCAGAAGGCGGGTCTGGACAAGTTCAAGGCCGACTTCAAGGCCAAGTTCGGTGCCGACGTGCAGATCTACGCCCCCTACGTCTACGACGCCGTCAACGTGATGGTGGCGGCGATGGAGAAGGCCGGCTCGGCCGACCCGGCGACCTATCTGCCGGCGCTGGCCGCGTCCGACTACAAGGGCGTGACCGGCACCATCGCCTTCGACGAGAAGGGCGACATCAAGAACGGCGCGCTGACCCTGTACACCTACAAGGGTGGCAAGCGCGAGCAGATCGCGGTCGTGCGCTGAAGCCCAGGCACAGCACCTAGACTGCAAAGGCGCCCGCGAGGGCGCCTTTTGCTTTTCCGCGCCGCATTTCCCACCAGCCAACCCGCGGGTCTGTCCCGCCCACCGCCATGCCACGCTTTGCCGCCAACATCAGCCTGATGTACACCGAGTGGCCGTTTGCCGACCGCTTCGCGGCGGCGGCGGACGACGGTTTCGCCGCCGTGGAATGCCAGTTCCCCTACGAACACGCGCCCGAGCTGCTGGCGCGCCGGCGCGAGGCGGCGGGGGTGGAGCTGGTGTTGCTCAATGCCCCGAGCGGGCCGCCCGGCGCGCGCGGCATCGCCGCCGTCGCGGGGCAGGAAGCAGCATTTCGCGCCAGCGTGCGGGAGCAGGCCCTGCCCTGGGCCCGGATGCTGGGCTGCCCGCGGGTGCACCTGATGTCGGGCCTGCACGCGCCCGGCCAGGACGCACTGCAGGCGCGCCGTACCCTGGTCGAGAACCTGCGCTGGGCCACCGGGCAGGCCGCGGACATCCAGTTCCTGATCGAACCGCTCAATGCGCGCGACAACCCGGGCTATTTCCTGACCCGTCAGGCGCAGGCGCACGAGATCGTGGCCGAAGTCGGCGCTGCCAACCTGGCGGTCCAGTTCGACCTCTACCACGCCCAGATCGTCGAGGGCGACCTCAGCAGCAGGCTGCGCCAGCATCTCGGCCCCGGCCAGCCGAGCAGGGTCGGCCACCTGCAGGTCGCGGGCGTTCCCGATCGCCACGAGCCCGACGGCGGCGAGCTGAACTTCGCCTACCTGTGCGCCCTGATCGACGAGTTGGGCTGGACGGGCTGGGTCGGTGCCGAGTATCGACCGCGCCAGGGCACGCGCATTGGCCTGGGCTGGTTCCGGCCGTGGTCAGGACCGCTGCGGGGCGGGTGAACCCGGCGTCGATCTGAATATCACGAGCCCACGCGCTGCGATGACAGAATGCCTCCATGGCCCACCGCAACCCGCCCGGCTGGCTGTGGCCCTTGTCGGCCTTGCTGCTGGCGACCACCGGATCGGTGCTGATCGTGCAGGCCGCGCTCGCCGAGCGCCGCGCCGCCTTCGACACCGACGTCCGTATCGCCCACCGGCTGCTCAGCCAGGTGGCCGTGCAGCACGATGCGATGCTGTCCACGCTGGTGCTGCTGCAGCCCACCGCCGCCGAGAGCCGCCGCCTGCCGGCGCTGGCTCAGCAGGTGTTGCGCCTGGACCGGCGCGCCGGGGACGAGGCCTGGCCCACGCCGCAGGCCCAGGGCTGGGCCGCCGCCGAAGCCCGCTCCGCGCAGACCGCACGCGCTGTGCCGGTGGTGGCCGAGCTGGCCGCGGGCCGCTTCACGCTCGTGCGCGCCGGCACGCCGGCCGCCTATGCCCTGACGATCGACCTCGCCGCGATGGTGCCCTGGCCCGACTGGCCGCTGCCGCGTGAAGGCAGCGCACGCGCCGAGCTGCGCCTGGGTGGCGCCGCGTGGCCCGTGCAGCCAGGGCGCGGCAGCGGCGCCGCGCCCTGGCGCATGAGCGCGGGCAAGGTGCTGGCTGCCGAGAGCCAGCCCTTCGAACTGCTGATCGAACAGCCCGTGGCCTGGCGCGAACTGCCCTGGGGCCGCGTGGCGCTGTGGTGCCTGTTCGCGGCCGTGCTGGCCGCCGCCGCGGCAGCGCTGTGGCGCCAGCGCGAGGCCGCGCGCCGCGCGCAGGCGCTGCTGCGGCTGGGGCAGGCGGCGCGGCTGAACGCGCTGGGTGAGCTGGCCGCCGGCATGGCGCATGAGCTGAACCAGCCGCTCACCGCGGTGCTGGCCGGCACGCAAGCCGCGGCGCGGCTGCTCGACGACGGCGAGCCCGACCTGCCCACCGTGCGCGAGGCGCTGGCCCGCAGCGCGCAGCAGGCGCGCCGCGCCGCCGACGTGGTGGCGCGCCTGCGCCGCCTGGTACAGCCGCCCGACCCTGACGCCGCGCCGCAGCGCACCGTGCTGGCGAGTGCCGTGCACGCGGTGCTCGACCTGCTCGAGCCGCAGCTGCGCCAGCTCGGCGTGGCCGTGGACAGCAGCGGCCTCGGCAGCGTGGCCGTGGTGGCCGATCCGGTGGCGCTGGAGCAGTTGCTGCACAACATCGTGCACAACGCGCTGCAGGCGCTGGAAGCCGTGCCCGCGGGCCGGCGCAGGCTCGTGTTCACTGCCGAAATCCACCGCGACCGCGCCACGCTGCATCTGCACGACAGCGGCCCCGGCTTTGCGCCGCAGGCGCTCGAGCAGGCGCTGGAGCCCTTCTTCACCACCCGCAGCGGCGGCCTCGGCCTGGGCCTGAGCCTGTGCGACACGCTGGCCGCCGGCATGGGCGGCACGCTGCAGGTGGCCAACCACACGCAGGGCGGCGCGCTGCTCGCGCTCACCCTGCCGGCCGCATGAACAACAGCATCACCACGCCGCTGATCCACCTTGTCGACGATGACGAGGCGGTGCGCCAGAGCCTGGCATTGCTGATCGGCACCGTGGGCCTGCGTGTGGCGCCCTGGGCACACCCGCATGCCTTCCTCGAAGGCTTCGACCGCGAGGCCATCGGCGCCATCGTGCTCGACGTGCGCATGCCCGGCATGAGCGGCCTGCAGCTGCTGCAGCGGCTGCTCGACGAAGGTGTCGATCAACCCGTGATCCTGCTCACCGGCCACGGCACGGTGGCCCTGTGCCGCCAGGCCTTCAAGGCCGGCGCTGCCGAGTTCCTGGAGAAGCCCGTCGACGACCAGGCGCTGCTCGACGCGCTGCAGGCCGCCGTGCGCCAGCACGTCAGGCGCCGCCAGCACCAGGCCGCCAGCCGCGATGCGCGCGAGCGCCACGCGCAGCTCAGCCCGCGCGAGCGCGAGGTTCTGGGGCTCATCGTGGCCGGCCTCACCAACAAGGAGATCGGCCGTGCGCTGGCCCTGAGCCCGCGCACGGTGGAGACCCACCGCGCCCACCTGTTCGAGAAGCTGGCCGCGCCCTCGCTGGCACAGCTGATCCTTCGCTACGCGGCGCTCGTCGAAGCTGGGGAAGGCGGGGCAGGCGAAGGCGCTCCGTAGTTCTACGGAAGGTGGCGCGGTGTCGCGCGCATGGCGGCGGCGGGGCGCGGTTCCTATCGTTCAGCCCATCCGCAACCGCCCAACGAAAGGCCCGCCCGTGAAGACCCTCGCCGCCACCACCGCACTTGCCCTCGCCAGCTTCGCCTGCGCCGCCCAGGCCCAGGGTGTGATCAGCCAGCGCAGCGTCTCGCTCGAACTCGCCAACCAGATCGCCGGCGCCACCGTGGCCGCCTGCAGCGCGTTGGGCCACAACGTCACGGCCGCCGTGGTGGACCGCGCCGGCCAGCTGCGCGCGCTGCAGCGCGCCGACAACGCCGGCCCGCACACCGTGGAAGCGGCGCAGGCCAAGGCCTTCACCTCGGCCTCGGCGCGCAACAACACGCTGGCGATGATGGACGCGGCGCAGAAGAACCCGGCCGCCGCCAACCTGGTTCACATCCCCGGCTTCCTGCTGCTGGGCGGCGGCGTGCCGCTGCGCGCCGGCAACGAGGTGATCGGCGCCGTGGGCGTGGCGGGTGCGCCGGGTGGCCACCTCGACGAACAATGCGCCGTGGCGGCCATCGACAAGTTCAAGGGGCAGCTGCAGTGAAGCGCCCCGCGCTGTGGCTGGCCGCGGTGCTGCTGCCGCTGGCCGCCATGGCACAGACCGCGCCGAGCCCGGCCGAGGCTGCGGCCTACGCCGGGCTGCACGCGGCCGCGCACCAGGGTGACCTCGCGGCGCTCGACAATCTGCTGGCCGGCAAGCCCGCGGCCGAGAAGCTGAACGCCCGCGACGGCAACGGCCGCACACCCGTGCACGTGGCGGCCTTTGCGAAACAGCGGGAGGCGATCCGCCGCCTGGCCGCTGCCGGCGCCGACCTGCAGCTGCTCGACCGCGACCGCTACGACGCCATCACCATCGCCGCCGTGGCCGACGACGAGCCCACGCTCGCCACGCTGCTGCAGCTGGGCGCGAGTGCCAAGCTCGTGACCAGCCGCTACGACGGCACCGCGCTGATCGCCGCGGCGCACCTGGGGCATGACGGCGTGGTGCGCCAGCTCATTGCCGCCGGCGCGCCGCTGGATCACGTGAACAACCTGCACTGGACGGCGGTGATCGAGTCCATCGTGCTCGGCGACGGTGGCGCGCGCCACCAGGCCACACTGAAGGCGCTGCTCGATGCCGGCGCCAGCATGGCGCTGGCCGACCGCGGCGGCCGCAAGCCGCTGGACCTGGCACGCCAGCACGGCTACGCCGCGATGGTGGCGATGCTGGAGAAGGCGAAGCGCTGAGCGCTTCAGCTCATGCGCCGACGCGCTGGCGCGCCGCCAACACGTCGCGCACAGGCCGCACCTCGATGCAGCCGTACTTGATCCACGGGAAGCTCTGCGCGAGCTTCACCGCTTCTTCCATCGAATCGGCCTTGACGAGGTTGAAGCCGGCGAGCAGCTGCTTCGTCTAGGCAAAAGGCCCGTCGGTGACGGCCAGCTTGCCGCCGCGGCTGCGCACGGCCATGGCCGTCTCCACGGGTTCGAGCTGCTGGTGGCCCAGCAGCGTGCCGCAGGCCTGCAGCTCGTCGGCGTGCTGCAGGCCGCTGCGCATCTCGGTGGCGAAGCCGGCTTCGTCGAGCACGGCCATCTTGTGCGGATCGGTGTAGACGAGGAACAGGTATTTCATGGTCAGGCACGCACCGCCGATCCGAAGGGCCTGACGGCCCCTCGCGGGCAGCGAACGAAGTGAGGTTGGGGGCAACATGCTGCATCCTGGCGCGCGTTGTCGAAGACGCGCCACCCCATGCGTCGTGGGATACGAGAATGTCCTCGACCCCGCAGGAGACGACGATGCGTGTGATGATGCTGGTGAAGGCGACGACTCCGAGGCCGTTGCGCCGCCGACACTCGAACTGCTCACCGCCATGGGCAGGTTCAACGAGGAGCTCATCCAGGCCGGTGTGATGCTGGCCGGCGACGGCCTCAAACCCAGCAAGATCGGCAAGCGCGTGTGGTTCGACGGCGCCAGCCGCACCATCAACCGCAGCTCCCCGCGCATGGTCAATCGGCGAAACTCGCAGCACATGGTGTTTCAGTGGGGCGCGCCGCGCCGTATACCCATTGACCCGACGCCAGAGGCCGCCGGGCCGATGGTGGTCACGCAGCCGGGGCGCACCCGGTTGCGGCAGGTGCAACGGCCTTGGTCGGTTGACGATCCAGGCGGTCGCCTTAGCGTCTAAATTCACGGTATTGATGCCTGCCCCCTCAGCCGCACGCGCCCATGCAGACCGATCTCCCGCTGTCCCGCCGCCGCCTGCTGCAAGGCCTGGCCGTGCTGGGCGTCGGCGGTGGAGCGCTCAGCCCTCCGGTGCAGCGCTTTGCCGCGGCCGCAGAGACCTTCATCCGCGGGCCTGCGGTGCCCGACCAGGAGTTGCAGCGTCTGAGCCAGCGCGTGTGGATGGTGTTCGCGCCCGAGGGTTTCCCGACCCCGGAGAACCTGGGCATGATGGCCAACGTGGTCTTCGTCATCACCTCGGCCGGGGTGGTGATGCTGGACACCGGCGCATCGGTGCAGATCGGCGAGATGGCGATCCGGCGCATTCGCACGCTCACCGCGCTGCCGGTGGTGGCCATCGTCAACTCGCACTACCACGGCGACCACTTCCTGGGCAACGACGCCTTCGTCCAGGCCTTCGGCAAGGACATGCCCATCCACGCCCACCCGGCGGCGCGCAAGCAGATCGAGGGTGTCGCCGGCAACAGCTGGCGTTCGGCCATGGCGCGCTGGACCAACGGCGCGACCCTGGGCACCGAGCTGGTTGCGCCGAACCGTGACGCCGGCCACGGCGATGTGCTGCGCTTCGGCGACACCCAGCTCAGGATCCACCATCACGGCCGCGCCCACACCGAGGCCGATCTGTGCGTGGAGGTGGTGGAGGACAAGCTGGTCTACGTCGGCGACGTGGCGATGAACGGCCGCATCGCCAACATGGACGACGGCAGCTACGTGGGCACCCTGAAGGCCTTCGACGCGCTGGAGCGCGACGTCGCCGGCGCGCTGTGGGTGCCCGGCCACGGCAAGGCCAGCCGCAGCCTGCTGGTCGAGCAGCGCGAGCTGTTCGCCGGCATCTACCAGAACTGCCTGGCGGCGGTGAAGGCGGGCGAGGACGAAGCCGCGGCGCGCCGCCGCGTGCTCGCCGATCCGCGCGTGGCGCCGCACGCCGGCCGCACCCAGGGCTGGGACAGCAACATCGGCAAGTACATCAGCCTGGCCTACCTGGAGGCGGAGAAGGAAGCGTTCTGAACGCTCCCGGCCTCGGCTTGCGCCCGGCCCGCCTCGCCGTCAGGCGGACTCGGGGCCGCCGGGTCTCTTCTTGCGCGCCCGCTCATGGCGGAAATCGCCCCGGCGCTCAGCGCAGCCCGAGCACCCGTCCCAGCCAGTTGCGCTTGGCCGCGATCGCGGCCTCGGCCACCTGCGGGCCGGGGAAGTTATTGAAGCCGTGATAGCCGCCGGCCCAGACGTGCAGCTCGCAGGTGCCGCCGGTGGCCCAGATGCCCGAGGCGTAGGCCACCGCCTCGTCGCGGAAGATCTCGGCCGCGCCGACCTCGATATAGGTCGGCGGCAGGCCCGACAGATTGCGGGCGCGCGCCGGTGCCGCGTAGGGATGCACGTCCGCCGCGCCGCGCTGCGCGCCGAGCAGGGCGGTCCAGGCCGTGTGGTTGTTGTTGCGATCCCAGGCGCCGCGGCCATCGTACTGGCGCGTCGAAACGCTCTCGTTGCGGTCGTCGATCATGGGCGCGCCCATGTAGACCGCGCCGATGTGCGGCCCCTGGCGGTCGCGCGCCATCAGGGCCACCGCCGCCGCCAGACCGGCACCGGCGCTGAAGCCACCCACCAGCAAGCGCTGGGGGTCGAAACCCAGTTCGGCCGCGTGCGCCGCCATCCACACCAGTCCGGCATAGCAGTCCTCGGCCTGTGCCGGTGCCGGATGCTCGGGCGCCAGGCGGTATTCGGCCGAAACCCCCACGCAGCCGTGTTCCAGCGCCGCCTGCACCAGGGTCTCGATCCCGAAGTGGCGCGTGCCCAGGATCATGCCGCCGCCGTGGATCTCGTACATCCCGGCCGCCCCCGGCTTGGCCCCGCCGCGCGGACGCACCACCGTCAGCGTGAGATCAGGCCCCCCCGGCGGGCCCGGCACCACCCGGTCCTCCCACTGCACCGCCCGGTCGCCGACGATGTCCTGCATGGTCGGCAGGGTGCGGGCGAAGACCTCGCGGTTCTGCAGGATGGTGTCGGCGCGCAGCGGCACCTGTTCGACCATGGCAAGAAACTGCGCCAGGCCGGGTTCGAGCTCGGGGTCGTAGGGGACGGGGGGAACGGGGCTGTAGTCCATCGGGCGCGGTCTCGGGTCGGATCGATCGCCCTGCACGGCAAGGCATGGGCGGCCGAGGATCTAGGGGATTGGCGGAAGCGGTGAGAAGCTAACTCAATACCCCGCGAACATAAGTAAATCAATGACTTAGGTATGGGCGAGACCGACATTTTGGCACACCTCGCTGGAACACCTCAACGGCAGGCACATGCATGCTCTGGTGTCCGCGCTCAGCCCTGAAACGACAACGGCTCGCGATCAGCGAGCCGTATGCGCTCGAACGACGGGTGGCGCTACTCGTCGCCTCTGCCATGTGCCGCGACGAACCCGAAACGGCTCCGGATGAGCTGGTTGATTTGGCGCGTCGACTCGGTGAAGGAGAGAGTGGCCTTGACCTGACTGAACGGCACGTGCTCCAGGAGCCGGATGAATGCCGAGTTGACGAAGGCCGACGGCACCGATGTGATGCCCGAGAAGTCAACGACAACGCTTTCGCCCTCCTTCACCGCGGGCAAGATGAGATTGAAGATGACCTCGCCGTCATCGTAGGACGAGGCGCTCCTGACGTGTTCCAAGACCTTCACTACCATTCGAACGGCTCAACCTGTGCATCGCTCGCTGCTAACTCCAAGGTGTCCGTCCGCAGTATGACGCGCACCAAGGTCCCTGGATAGAAGCCATCAGAAGTTCGAGCCGTAATCTTGAACGGGTGCTCGGACCCAGTAGGCGTGGACGCGGCGGACAGCTGACCGAAGCCAGCTGCTATGAGAACGTTGCCCCCATTGTTCTGCGTGACGTACTTGATGAGCGTCGGCAGGCCAGCGCCCCGGTTCTGCACGTTGCTCTGCGTGGTGAACCCCTCCCGGCAAGCGAGCCGGAGAGCCGCCGAGTCCGACGTTTCTGGCCGCTTCCGACGTACCACGGTCGGGATGCCCGCACCGAAGTCAGAGATGGCGATCTGGATGCGGTTCTTGTTGGGGAAGTGCTGGGCGAAGGTGCACCCGACTTGAACACCCGAGTGGTCTCGCACGTTGTGCAACACCTCTTCCAGCGACACCCGAACCCCGGCCAGGGACTCCGCAGACAGACCGACGGAATCGCCCACCCAGGGCATCAACGTCTTGAGCAGGTACTCCTGTGCCTGCTGACTGTGGATGAGGCTCAGCGGGATGGTTGTGGCACGCACCGGCGATTCCCCGAACAGCTTTTTGCCGAGGTAGCGCCGGAAGAACAGCGAGTCATCAAGGAACTTCGTGCCTGGGTTCTGCACGGTGTGGTTCAGGAATCGCACCTTGCACCTCAACAGCTTGAAGTACTCGATGATGTTCGACAGCACCACCACGCCGACCGGCTCGACGAAGTTGAGCCGGCTGAAGTCGAAGACGACTGTTGAGCACTTGGCGTCGCGCTGCTCGTCAACGACCTGCGCCAAGAACGCCAGCATAGTGTCGGCGTTGAAGCGCTGCGGCAGCAACACGGTCCGCTCGACCGGAAAGAGTACGTTCCAAATCATCGGCGGTTCTTCTCTCCCTGCCCGCGCGTCTGATGGAGCGGCGATCGTGCGCGGCACGTTCACCACAAACGAAAGCGGGGCCAAAACCCCAAGCGTCAACCCTTGGCGGAGAGCGTAGGAAGGGAACCAATCCACCGAACTTAGCCAGCAACTGCTAAAATCTATCTCGTAAGTTATTGATTTGATTGGTGAAATTACTCTTGACGAGGTCGAACTTGAAGGCGACCTGAATACTGTACATTCATCCAGTCTTTGTTTCTCGATTT
>CAUJJP010000163.1 GCA_963205525.1 Pseudomonadota bacterium
GACCGCACACCCCCCCCCAGCTTCTCGCGAATCACCGCATCCAACTCAGCATGTCGGCGTGGCCGCTGGCTGCGCATGGCTCACGCTTCGCCCCTGATCATCGCGACGACGGCCGCACGCGCCGCGTCGAACCGTTCCGGGCGCACGCGCCCGGCGACCGCCGCGAACAACTCCTCGTTCGCGGTGAACAGCTTGCCCGGTCGGATGAAGCTGTCGCGCTGCAAGCCGCCCTCGTCGAAGTTCGCCTGCGTGAGCGTGATCGCACGCGCGTCGGCGTAGGGGTTGCGGGTGATCTGGCAGGCGATCCAGTCGCCTCGCCCGGCACCGGCCAGCAGCAGCGCGGGGCGAAATTTGCTGGCGCTGAGGTCCGAGAACGGAAACGGCAGGACGATCACCTGCCCGGCTGCAAATGGGCCCATGCCTCATCCTCTTCGCGCCGCAGCCAGTCCTGCGCCAGTGCCTGTTGCGCAAGCAGGGCGGCCTCGTCGCTGCGCGGCTCAAGCAGCGTCAGCAAGGCCGGCCCCGCCGGGATGACGACCTGCGGGTGCACGGCATGTACCTGCCCGCTGGCGTCGATCTCGACTTCGATCGTCTGCGTGTTCATGGCATTCCTCGTACGTCGCCTGGATCCGATTGTCCGCCAGGCGCAGCGCCCGGCGCGCTCACACCGAGTACCCCATCCCCCCCAGCTTCTCCCGAATCACCGCATCCAGCGCCGCCCCCTTCGCCATCTGCTCGGCGAGCTGCGCCGTCAGCCGTTCCATCTTCTCGTTGAACGCCTCGTCGTCGTCCTCGGCCGCTTCGGCACCCACGTAGCGCCCCGGCGTCAGCACATGGCCGTGCTCGGCGATCTCGGCCAGCTTCACGGCGCGGCAGAAGCCGGGCAGGTCGGCGTAGGGCTGGTCCGTGCCGTCCTCGCCGTCGGCGCGCCAGCGGTGCACTGCTGTCGCAATGCGCGCCACGTCCTCGTCGTCGAACACGCGGTTCACGCGCGTGGCCATGCGGCCGAGCTTGCGGGCGTCGATGAACAGCACTTCGCCTCGGCGGTCGCGGCTCGCGCGGCGGGGGCTGCCCTCACCCCCCGCCCTCTCCCTCGGGCGGAAGAGGGAGCCGGACTTGTCCTTGGCCAGAAACCACAGGCAGGCCGGAATCTGGGTGTTGAAGAAGAGCTGCGGTGGCAAGGCCACCATCACGTCGACCACGTCGGCCTCGACCATGGCGCGGCGGATGTCGCCTTCGCCGCTCTGGTTGCTGCTCATGCTGCCGTTGGCCAGCACCACGCCGGCGTGGCCGCGCGGGCTGAGGTGGTGCAGGATGTGCTGCAGCCAGGCAAAGTTGGCATTGCCGGCCGGCGGCGTGCCAAAGGCCCAGCGCCGGTCCTCAAGCAGGCGCTCACCGCCCCAGTCGCTGATGTTGAAGGGCGGATTCGCCAGCACGTAGTCCGCGCGCAGGTCGGGGTGCTGGTCGCGGTGGAAGGTGTCGGCCGGCTCGCGGCCCAGGTCGGCCGCGAAGCCCCGGATGGCCAGGTTCATCGCCACCAGGCGCCAGGTGGTGGGGTTGGCCTCCTGGCCGTAGATGCTGATGTCGTCCGCCCGGCCGCCGTGCACCTCGATGAACTTCTCGCTTTGCACGAACATGCCGCCCGAGCCGCAGCAGGGGTCGTAGACGCGACCCTGGTGCGGCGCCAGCACCTCGACCAGCACTTTGACCACCGAGGCCGGGGTGTAGAACTGGCCACCCTTCTTGCCCTCGGCGCTGGCGAACTGGCCGAGGAAGTATTCGTAGACCTCGCCGAGCAGGTCCTTGGCGCGGTGGCCCGCCTGTCCGTCGCCGGCAAAGCCGATGGTCGAAACCAGGTCGACCAGCTCGCCCAGGCGGCCGGGTTCGAGCTGGGTGCGGCCGAAGCGCTTGTCGAGGATGCCCTTGAGAGGCGGGTTGTCGGCCTCAATGGCTTCCAGCGCGGCGTCGATGCGCACGCCGATGTCGGCCTGCTTGGCCTGCGCGCGCAGGGTCTCCCAGCGCGCCGAAGCCGGCACCCAGAAGACGTTGGCCATGGTGTAGTAGTCGCGCTCTTCCAGCGCCTGGCCGTGGTCGGCCGCGTCGGGCAGATAGAGGTCGCCGTCAACGTCGGCGAACGCGGTCAGAAGCTGCGTGCGGCGCTCGTCGAAGGCGTCGGAGATGTACTTGAGGAAGATGAGGCCGAGGACGATGTGCTTGTACTCGGCCGCGTCCATGCTGGAGCGCAGCTTGTCGGCTGCGGCCCAGAGGGTCTTCTTGAGGTCCTGGTTCATCCAGCGGCTCGCAAGTCTTGGTCTTATCGGCAGCGGCCCTCCCCGGGCAGCCATTCCCGACGAGCTTAGCGTGCAAGAGCTGCGGATCAGGGCGCCGCTTCGGCCTGCGCCGCCGCCGGGGCGCGTTCGTTGACACCTCCCAGCGCCTCGATCAGGTCGGGCAGCATGCGCCGAAGCTCGCCGCTGAAGAGGGCGACGTCGGCGTCGAAGCCGCCCGCGTCACCGCCCTCGGTCTGCAGCCCGTCGACGAACTGCAGGCGCTGCAGCGACAGGCCCTCGCTGAGCAGCAGCGACACCCGCCCGCCCCAGGTCAGGGCCAGCTTGGTCGGCCGCTTGCCTTCCCGGATGTGAGCAACAACTTCGTCCGAATCCAGGTTGTGGCGCGCAAAGCGCACCGTGGCCTTCTCGCCCTCGGGCTGCTTGAGCTCGCAGTCGCGGTCGATGCTGAAGCCGGCGGGCGCTTCGCGCTCGGCGAGCCAGGCCGCCATCGCGCTGGCCGGCGAGAGCGCGGTGTCCAGCGGCTGCAGCTGCAGGCCGCCGCCCAGCGCCTCCAGCAGCGGGGTGACGACGGCGTCCGCACGCTTGGCGCTGGCCGTTCCCAGCCAGACGAAGCCGGCCTTCGGGTCGACCCAGACCGTGGTGTCGGCGCGCTTGGGGAAGGCGCGCGGCAGCAGCGTGTGCACCAGCTCCTCCTTCAGCTCGCGCCGGCCGCGCCCGCGCGGTCGCTGGCCGGTCTGCTTTTCCAGCGCGTCCAGCCGCGCTTCCAGTTCCTGGCGCACGACACCGCCGGGCACGCTGCGCGTCTCGCGGCGCTGGCGCAGCACCAGCTGGCCGGCCACCGCCTCCGCCAGCGCGCCGTGCTCGGCGCCGCGCGGCGCCACCCAGCCCAGGCTCTCGGCCTGGGTCGGCGCGGCCTCGACGAAGGGCGCGGCCTGCAGCCGGGCTTCGATCTCGGCCAGCGCCGGGACGCTCCAGTGGGCGATGCGGTAGACGAGGGCGTTCTTGAACAACATGCGGGCGGTCGCGGGCGGCGTCGGTTCGGGGTGGGGACAGGGCGGCGAGTGTAGAGGGCCAAGAGGGTCGAGCCCGGGCCGAGCCCCAGGGCCGAGCCCCGGCCGAGCCCCTGCGGCCCGATGGGGTCTGACGGAGCCTGTGCAGCCGGGTCCGACCCTGCGGCGCCGATGGCGCTGATTACGTTGATTGCGCTGATATCGCTGATGTGGCTCGTGGCGCCTGCTGCCGCTGCGGCCCGCGCCGAGAACACGGCCAGCGAGCCGCGAGCCGCGAGTGCAAGCGCGAGCCCGATCCGGACCCGTGCTGTTTCAGATCCATGTCAAGAATCACACTCATTCCTATTTTAAGATCTACGGTTTGTCCGGGCAGGGCGGGATCACGCGCATCGGCCGGCAGGAAAGATCAGCCATGACGAGCCCATCCCCCGAACCCGATCCCGGCTGGCGCTGGCAGCGCCACCCCCTGCGCGCCCGGCTGCTGCAGGTGCGCCAGGTGCAGGACCTGAGCCCGCGCCTGCGCCGCATCACGGTCGGCGGCGCCGAGCTGGAGGGCTTTGCCAGCAGCGCGCCGGACGACCACGTGCGGCTGCTGTTCCCCGCCCCCGGCCAGACCCGGCCCACGCTGCCGCAGTTCGGCGACCAGGGCGCGGTCTTCCCGCCCGGCGAGCCACGGCCGCAGGCGCGCGACTACACGCCGCGCCACTTCGATGCCCAGGCGCTGAGCCTGACGCTGGACTTCGTGCTGCACGGCGAGGGCCCGGCCTCGAGCTGGGCCGCGGCGGCGCGGCCGGGCGACTGGCTGGGCGTGGCCGGGCCGCGCGCCTCGCGCATCGTCACCGTGCCCATGGACTGGCTGCTGCTGATCGGCGACGAGACCGCGCTGCCGGCGATCGCGCGCTGGATAGAGGCCCAGCCGCCCACCCGGCCGCTGCGCGTGCTGGCCGAGGTGGACCGGCGCGAGGACGCGATCGCCCTGCCCACACACCCGCTGCTCGATCTGCAGTGGATCACGCGCGACGGTGCGGCCCCCGGCACGGGCGAGGGCCTGCTGCGGGCGCTGCGCGCCCTGCCCCACCCGCCCGGCCAGGGCTATGCCTGGATCGCCACCGAATCGGCGCAGATACGCGCCCTGCGCGCCGAGCTCGCCGGCCCCATGGGCTGGCCGGCGCGCCAGCTCTACGCCGCCGGCTACTGGAAGAAGGACGCCGCCGACCATGACGACGAACACTGAGCACGCGCAGCCGCAGACGACGCCCGGCCTGCGCTCGGGCGCGCGGCGCCGGCTCGCCGCCACGCTCGCCCTGCTGCCCTGGGCGGCGCGCGCGCAAATACCAGCGCAGACCCTGACCGACCTCGCCGGGCGCAGCGTCGCGGCACCGGCCCGGGCCGAGCGCATCGTGCTCGGCGAGGGGCGTTTGCTCTACGCCCTGGCGCTGCTGGAGGACGCGGCCGATCCGCTGGCGCGCATCACGGGCTGGCAGGGCGACTTCAAGCGCTTCGACCCCCAGACCTACGCCCAGTACCAGGCGCGCTTCCCGCACATCGACCGCATCGCCCAGATCGGCAGCACCAGCGAGGCCAGCGTGAGCGCGGAGAAGGTGCTGGCGCTGGCGCCCGACGTCGCCCTGTTCAGCCTCAGCGGCCACGGCCCCGGGCGGCGCAACCCGCTCGTCGAGCAGCTGGGCAGGATCGGCGTGCCGGTGGTCTTCGTCGACTTCCGCGACCACCCGCTCGTCAACACCGTGCCCAGCCTGCGCCTGATGGGGCAGGCGCTGCAGCGCGTGGCGCAGGCCGAGCGCTTCATCGCCTTCTACGAGGCGCAGTGCCGGCGCGTCACCGAGGTCGCCGCGCGCATCCCGCTCGCCGAGCGCCCGCGCACCCTGCTGGACGCGCGTGCCGGCGACGCCGGTGGCGTGCTGACCTCGGGCAAGGCCAACCTCGGCGAGCTGATCGTCGCCGCCGGCGGCATCAACGTCGGCGACCAGCTGATCCCCACCGCCCTCGGCGAGGCGAGCCTGGAAGCGGTGCTCGCGGCCCGGCCCGAGGTCTACGTGGCCACCGGCTACCAGGCGCCGGGCAGCCGCGCCCCCGGGCTGCAGGTGGGCGCCGCGGTCGACGAGGCCACGGCGCGCGCCAGCCTGCGCGCGCTGGTGGCGCGCCGGCCCGAGATCGCCGCCCTGCCGGCGGTGCGCAACGGCCGCGTCCACGGTGCCTGGCACCACTTCTACAACACGCCCTACCACGTCGTGCTGCTGCAGGCGCTGGCGCGCTGGCTGCACCCGCAGCGCTTCGCCGACCTGGACCCGATGGCGACCTGGCGCGAGCTGCACCAGCGCTTCCTCGGCTTCGCGCCCAGCGGCACCTACTGGGTCGACCTGGAGCGGGGGCGATGAGCCTGGTCTACCAGGCGCTGCTGCGCCGCCGGCTGCTGACCCTGGGCCTGATCGGCGCCGTGATCGTGCTGGGCTTCGGCTGGGACCTCGGCAGCGGGCCTTCGGGGCTCGCGCCGCAGCGCCTGCTGCAGCTGCTGGCGCAACCCGCGTTCGCGCTCGACGGCGTGCTGCCCGACCCCGAGCAGGTGATCGTGTGGGAGCTGCGGCTGCCGCAGGCGCTGATGGCGGTGCTGGTGGGCGCCGCGCTCGGCCTGGCCGGCGCGGAGATGCAGACCGTGCTCGACAACCCGCTCGCCAGCCCCTTCACCCTCGGCTTGTCGGAGGCGGCGGCGTTCGGCGCCGCGCTCGCCATCGTCACCGGCATCGGCGTGCCCGGGGTGCCGCAGGAGGTGCTGGTGACGGTGAACGCCTTCGCCTTCGCGCTGCTGGCGGCCCTGCTGCTGGACGCGGTGTCGCGCTGGCTGGGCATGAGTGCCGGCGGCGTGGTGCTGTTCGGGATCGCGCTCGTGTTCAGCTTCAACGCCCTGCTGTGGCTGATGCAGTACATGGCCTCGGCGGAGGCGCTGCAGGCCATCGTGTTCTGGATCATGGGCAGCCTGACGCGCGCGAGCTGGACCAAGATCGGCGTCATGGCGGCGCTGCTCGCCCTCGTGCTGCCGCTGGCGCTGCGCGACGCCTGGCGCCTGACCGCGCTGCGCCTGGGCGAGGACCGCGCCGCGAGCTTCGGCATCGACGTCGCCCGGCTGCGCCGCGCCAGCCTGCTGCGGGTGGCGCTGCTCGCCGGCACCGCGGTGTCCTTCGTCGGCACGATAGGCTTCATCGGCCTGGTGGCGCCGCACATCGCGCGCCGCCTGTGCGGCGAGGACCACCGCTTCTACCTGCCGGCGAGCGCCCTCGTCGGTGCCCTGATCCTGTCGCTGGCCTCGATCGCGGCCAAAGCCCTCGTGCCCGGCGCGGTGCTGCCGGTGGGCATCGTCACCGCGCTCGTCGGCGTGCCCTTCTTCCTCGGCATCGTGCTGCGCCGGGGGGCGCGATGAGCGCGCCGGGCCGCTCCCAAGGAAACGCCGGGCCGTCCCAAGTTTCCTTGACCCCCGCGGGGGGCGGGCTGGGCGCAGCCCGGTCCTGGGGGCGCTCCCAATCCACCGAACTTAGCCAGCAACTGCTAAAATCTATCTCGTAAGTTATTGATTTGATTGGTGAAATTACTCTTGACGAGGTCGAACTTGAAGGCGACCTGAATACTGTACATTCATCCAGTCTTTGTTTCTCGATTT
>CAUJJP010000164.1 GCA_963205525.1 Pseudomonadota bacterium
CTCGCGGCGGTGGAACCACCAGGCCAGCATCAGCGGCGTGGCGATCTTCAGCAGTTCGCTGGGCTGGATCACCACGCCGACGTTGATCCAGCGCTGCGCGCCCTTCTTGGTGATGCCGAACAGCGCCACCGCCACCAGCAGCGCCACGCCCAGGGTGTAGACCGGCACCGCCAGGCTCATCAGCCGCTGCGGCGGCACCAGCGCCACGACGAACATGATGCCGGCGGCGATCAGCATGTTGCGGGCGTGGTCGACGAAGCGCGTGCCGTGGTCGAAGCCGGTCGAATACATGGCCATCAGGCCCATGCCGGCCAACACCAGCACCGCCACCAGCAGCAGCAGGTCGAAGCCGCGCAGCAGCGGCCAGAGGCGCTGCCACAGCGAAGGTTTGTCGAACACCACGGCCATGGCGCGATTATCCCGCCGCGCCGCAGGCCGCGGTGCCGATACGATGGCGGGCATGCGCACCACCCACCTGCTGTACCTGCACGGTTTCCGCTCCTCGCCGCAGTCGGCCAAGGCGCGCCTGATGGCGGCGCGGGTGGCGGCCGGCCACCCGGGCGTGACCTGGTGGTGCCCGCAGCTGCCGCCCTCGCCCCGCGCGGCGGCCGCGCTGATCGAGCGCGGCACGGCCGACTGGCCCGCCGAGCGCATGGCGGTGGTGGGCTCCTCGCTGGGGGGCTTCTACGCCGCCTGGCTGGCCGGGCGGCGCGGCTGCAAATTGGTGGTGCTGAATCCCGCGGTCGATCCGGCGCGCGACCTGGCGGCCCACATCGGCGAGCAGAGCGCCTGGCACGATCCGGCCGAGCGCTTCTTCTTCAGCGCCGACCACGTGCAGGAGTTGCGCGCGCTGCGGACCGGCCCGCTGCCCGCGCCCGAGTGCTGCCTGGCCGTCATCGCCCAGGGCGACGAGCTGCTGGACTGGCGCGAAATGGCGGCGCGCCACGCCGGCGCGCGGCAGATCGTGCTGGCCGGTGGCGACCACGCGCTGAGCGACTTCGAGGCCCACGTGGACGCCGTGCTGGACTTCCTCGATCTTTCCTGATACTCCTGTTTTGATAGCTGCCGGCGCTTGACGGACGGGCGCCAGCGCGCTTTACCTTCCCTTGACACGGCAGAAGGACGGGGTTCACGCGCGAGCGGCAGGATCGGGGCACACCGAATCACAGGAAAGGAAGTCCCCATGACCCCCACCCCCGTCGCGCGCCATGGCCGCCTCACCCGCTGGCTGCACTGGAGCATGGCGCTGCTGTTCGCCTGGATCTTCGCTTCGGCGCTGGCCCACGCGCTGGCCGAGAAGTCGGCGCTGGACGCGCTGCTGTGGCCGTCGCACAAGCCGGTCGGCACCCTGCTGATGCTGCTGCTGGTGCCGCGCGTGGTCTGGGCGCTGGCGCAGGCGCGCCGGCAGCCGCCGCCAGTCAGCGCCGCCGCGCGCGCCGGACACCTGGCGCTGTACGCGCTGATGCTGGCCGTGCCGGCCATCGGCCTGCTGCGCCAGTGGGGCTCGGGGCGCGCCTTCGCGCCGCTCGGCCTGCCGCTGATGCCGGGCTTCGACGCCAGCCAGAAGGTCGAATGGACGCTGCGACTGGGCGGCCTGCTGCACGGCAACCTGGGCTGGGCGCTGCTGGCCCTGGTGGTGGGCCACGTGGCGGCGGCGCTGTGGCACCAGCGGCCCGGCCACACGCCGGTGCTGGCGCGCATGGCCGGCTGATCGCCGGCGCCCCGCCGGTCGGGCACGGCGCCCGGCCGGGAGTGGGACAATCGGCGTCCCATGCATGTACTTTTCGACGAGGCCGGCAAGTTTCTTGCCGGCCGCATTCTTTCCGAGGCCGAGGCCTCGGCGCAGGTGGAGCTGGACTCCGGCAAGCGCGTCAAGGTCAAGGCCGCCAACCAGTTGCTGCGCTTTGACAAGCCGGCGCCGGCCGAGCTGCTGGCCCAGGCCCAGGCGCTGGCGGCCGAGGTCGACCCGGCGCTGGCCTGGGAGTTCGCGCCCGAGGACGAGTTCGGCTTTGCCGAGCTGGCGGCCGATTACTTCGGCGGCGCCCCCGGCGCGGCGCAACAGGCCGCCGCGCTGCTGGCGCTGCACGAGGCGCCGCATTACTTTCGCCGCGCGGGCAAGGGGCGCTTTCGCAAGGCGGCGGCCGACATCGTGGCGCAGGCGCTGGCGGCCATCGAGAAGAAGAAGCAGGTCGCCGCCCAGATCGCCACCTGGGCCGGCGAGCTGGCGGCCGGCCAGTGCCCGGCGCCGGTGCGCGAGCAGCTCTACCGCATCCTGTTTAGGCCCGACAAGAACGCGCCCGAGTACAAGGCCGTGGTCGAGGCCAGCCGCGCCACCCAGCTGGCGCCGCTGACGCTGCTGCAACGCGCCGGCGCCATCGAGTCGGCCTACCAGTTCCACTGGCAGCGCTTTCTGTTCGACAACTTCCCGCAGGGCACGGGCTTTGCCCGGCTGGCGGCACCGGCGATCACCGAGGCGCTGCCGCTGGCGCCGGTGGCGGCGTTTTCCATCGACGATTCGGCCACCACCGAGATCGACGACGCGTTGTCGCTGCAGGGCCTGGGCACCGGCACGGTGGTGCTGGGCATCCACATCGCGGCGCCGGGGCTGGCCATCCAGCCGGGCGACGCGCTGGACGAGCTGGCGCGCGCGCGCCTGTCCACGGTCTACATGCCGGGCTACAAGATCACCATGCTGCCCGAAGAGGTGGTGGACGCCTACACCCTGGGCGAGGGCGCGCCGGTGCCGGCGGTGTCG